>NZ_JBVKBC010000010.1:0-247978 GCF_055639095.1 Streptomyces sp. NPDC107550 | reverse complement strand
CGGCTGGGCGTATGGGTATCCAACACCCGCGCACGGCGCGACAAGCTCACCCAGGAACAGCGGGACGCACTGCGGGAACTGGGCATGACCTGGGCATAGCCCCCCCCACCAACGGTGGTCCGTCAGCTCCCGCTCGCGCAGGGTCCCGGCGCGCGGCGGAGCGGGCGCGGCGTAGTTCGCCAAGATCGACCGCGAGGAGTGCGAGGAGTTCCCCTTCGCCACCACCTATGAAGGCGCGGCGCAGGCATCGACCCTGTACGGCCCGCAGGGCAAGGCCCCCAAGAACACCTACTCCGCGCGGTGGGGCGGGGCTTTGGGGCCCGTCGGGGAGGGCGGGCCCCTGTGGTCAGCGGGGTGGGGTGTGGGTGATGCCTGCTGAGAGTGTGTTGCCGTCTGCCGGGTCTATCAGGAGGAAGGAGCCGGTGCCCGGGCAGTGCGTGTAGTCGTCCAGGGGCAGTGGTTCTGCGGTGCGGATCAGGACCTGGCCTATGTCGTTGGCGGTCAGTTCGGTGGTCTCCTCGTGGTGGGTGAGGTCGGTCAGGGACAGTTTCGACGGGACGGCGCGGACGACGCCGCGTACCGTGCGGGTCGCGTGCCGGACCAGTACCCGGTCGCCCGCCCGCAGCGACCGGTCCGCGACATGGCACACCGTCGCCTCGAACTCCCGCGTGAGGTCCGGTGCTTGGGCGGCCGGTGCGATGATGTCCCCGCGGGCCACGTCGACGGCGTCGGCGAGTTCGACGGACACGGACTGCGGTGCCCGCGCCTGCTCCGTGCCCGTACCGAGGACGTCGATGGCGGTCACCGTCGTGGTCCGGCCGGCCGGCAGCACGCTCACCGTGTCCCCGACGCGCAGCACGCCCGAGGTGATCCTCCCCGCATACGCGCGGAAGTCGGGCTGTTCGGCGGTCTGCGGGCGGATGACGTACTGCACGGGGAGCCGGGCCGGTTCGCGCTCGGGGTCGGGCGTGACCCGTACCGTCTCCAGGTGTTCGAGGACGGTGGGGCCCGCGTACCAGTCCAGGTTCGCCGAGGGTTCGACGACGTTGTCCCCGGCGAGGGCCGAGATGGGGATGGCGGTGACCGCGGGGATGCCCAGCTCGCGGGCGCAGGCGCCGAAGTCGTCGGCTATCGCTGCGAAGACGGGTTCCTGGTAGTCGACGAGGTCCATCTTGTTGACGGCGAGGACGACGTGCGGGACGCGCAGCAGCGCGGAGATCGCCGCGTGCCTGCGGGTCTGCTCGACGACACCGTTGCGGGCGTCGACGAGGATGACGGTCAGCTCGGCGGTGGAGGCGCCGGTGACCATGTTGCGCGTGTACTGCACATGGCCGGGGGTGTCGGCGAGGATGAAGCGGCGGCGGGGTGTGGCGAAGTAGCGGTAGGCGACGTCGATGGTGATGCCCTGTTCGCGCTCGGCCCGCAGGCCGTCGGTGAGCAGGGCCAGATCGGGGGTCCCGGAGCGGGAGATGGACTCCATCTGGTCGGACAGGACCGACTTGGAGTCGTGGAGGAGGCGGCCCACGAGCGTGGACTTGCCGTCGTCGACGGAGCCGGCGGTGGCGAGGCGCAGCAGGGTCGTGGCTGTTGTCTCCGTGGCCGGTTCGGCGGTGATCGTCATGTCTAGAAGTACCCTTCGCGCTTGCGGTCTTCCATCGCGGCCTCGGACATCTTGTCGTCGGCGCGCGTGGCGCCCCGTTCGGTGAGCCGGGAGGCGGCGATCTCCGCGATGACCTTCTCGATGGTCGTCGCATCCGAGTCGACCGCTCCGGTGCAGGACATGTCACCGACCGTGCGGTAACGGACCAGCCGCGTCTCGACGCTCTCTCCCTCCTTCGGGCCGCCCCACTCGCCGGCCGTCAGCCACATGCCGTTACGGCTGAACACGGGCCGCTCGTGCGCGTAATAGATCTCCGGGAGTTCGATGTTCTCGCGGGCGATGTACTGCCACACGTCCAGCTCGGTCCAATTGGACAGCGGGAAGACGCGGACGTGTTCGCCGGGGGCGTGGCGGCCGTTGTAGAGCTGCCACAGCTCAGGGCGCTGACGGCGCGGGTCCCACTGGGAGAACTCGTCGCGCAGCGAGAACACCCGCTCCTTCGCGCGGGCCTTCTCCTCATCGCGCCGCCCGCCGCCGAACACCGCGTCGAACCGCTCGGTCTGGATCTTCTCCGTCAGCGGCACGGTCTGGAGCGGGTTACGGGTGCCGTCCGGGCGCTCCCTGAGAACGCCCCGGTCGATGTAGTCCTGCACGGACGCCACGTGCAGCCGCAGCCCGTGCGCGGCGACCACCCGGTCGCGGTACTCGATGACCTCGGGGAAGTTGTGCCCGGTGTCCACATGCAGCAGCGAGAACGGCACCGACGCCGGAGCGAACGCCTTCAACGCCAGATGCAGCATGACGATGGAATCCTTCCCGCCGGAGAACAAGATCACCGGCCGCTCGAACTCACCCGCCACCTCCCGGAAAATGTGCACCGCCTCAGACTCCAGAACGTCCAAGTGACTCAAAGCACGGGCGCCGGCGAGGGGCGGCGGGGCGGTGCCGTCGCGGGCCGGTATACGGCCGGGCCGCTTCGCGGAGTGCGTTTGTTCGTGGTCGCGGGGGCTGTCGGTGTCGGACACGACGGGAGCTGTCATGCCGCGTCTCCTTCCATGAGGGGCCGCCGGAGCGCTCCGCTCTCGCGCAGCAGCTCGTACACCGCCGCCGCTGACTCGGCGACGGTCTGGGTGTTCGGGTCGATCCGCAGGTCGGGGGCGAGGGGGGCTTCATAGGGGGCATCCACGCCGGTGAGGCCGGAGAGCTCGCCCGCGCTCTGGCGGGCGTACAGGCCCTTGACGTCGCGTTGCGCGCAGACCGCCACCGGGGTGGCGATGTGCACCTCCAGGTAGCGGGTGCCGGACCGGTGGTGACGGCGGCGGACCGCTTCCCGGCTGTCCGCGAAAGGAGCGATGACCGGGGCCAGCGTCACCACCCCGTGCCGGGCCAGGAGTTCGGCGACGAAGCCGATACGCCGTACGTTCGTGTCGCGGTCCTCGCGGCTGTAGCCGAGGCCCGCCGAGAGGAACGAGCGGATCTCGTCGCCGTCGAGGACTTCGACGGGCCGGTGCTCCGCTTCGAGGCGCTGGGCGAGAGCGCGGGCGATGGTCGACTTTCCCGCGCTGGGCAGTCCGGTCAGCCAGACGGTGGCGCCCGCGGTCGCCGCGGCCGGGGGTGGGGCGGGGTTCAGGGAAACGGGGCTCGTGGGCATGAGATTCGTGGCCTCCTCGGCACGGGATGGGGGTCGGGTGGGTCAGCCCGTCGGAGCGGTCACGGCGAGGCGGTGGGCGTGCAGTTCCTCGTAGAACGGCAGATGGTGGGCGAGGAAAGCCGCGAGCCGCGGGTCGTTGCCGGGATAGCGCGCATAGCTGAGGGCGGTCGGGGTGAAGCCCTGGGAGCGGCTGGTCGACTCGTGCCAGACCTTGGTGCCGACCCACTCCTCGCGCATCTCGGGCTGCCAGCTGAGGGCGGACTCCAGATACGGGACGCCGACCCGGGCGCAGTACTCGCGGACCGTGGCCCGCGCGTCGCGGATCAGGTCGTCGGAGTCGATGACGACCGGGGTCCGGCCGCTCGCCTCCTCGACGGCGCGGAAGATGCCGGCGAGCCTCTCGAACCCGATCTCCTCCTGGGTGAGGGACGGATTGACGGCGTAGTGCGAGGCGATGGCCTCGGCGGGGTGCCGGACGATGAAGGTGTGGGTCGCCTCGCGCAGGAACGAGGTGTCGGCGAGCAGCTCCGGGTACGCGAAGTCGGTCGTGTCCTTGAAGAACACCGGCCCCTCTTCGGCGAGTTCGAGGATGGCGGTGATCAGTTCCCGTTCGTCGCGGACCGTGCGGCCGGCGACGGTCGTCGAGCCGAAGTTGGCGACGTGGGAGAACGGCTCGTGCAGGACGGTGTGGTCACCGCGCTGGGACATCATCTTCAGGAACGCGGTGGAGCGTGATCGCGGCGCGCTCCACAGGGCGAGGATCGAGCGGGAGGAATCCACGGGCGTCTCTCCTTCACACACGGGTGAACGGTGATTGCGGGACGCCCTGCAACGTACCCCCGCCTTTCACCCGGAAAATGGGCTGCGGGGGATCTCATCGGGACAATTACGTGTGGCTGTCTCACTGTCGTGCTGAGGGCGAGGAGAGGGGTCGCGGGCAACGTTCTCGGCAGCCGCGATTTCCCCGCCGGCGCTGACGCGCGGGGTGTGGGCGTACCCCTACCTTCGGACAGATGAAGCCTGCGACGCACGATTCCGAAGTCCTCGAAGGGCCGATTCCGGAACTCCCGTGGGAACCTTTTCACACGGTGGATCTGAGCGCCCTTCTCGACAACACATCGGTCACCACGGAGTCCGGCAAGGGAAACGGCCGGCTCAATGTGTGGCGCAACACGATTCCCGCCCGGCATTTCCCGGACGCCGGCTCCACGACGGTCGTCGACGGCGTTCCCTTCGTCCTGGGCGGCGCCGACTCCCCGTACGACAACGTCCGCTGCGCCGGGCAGTACCTGACGGTCCCCCAGGGGCACTACGACTGGATCCGGCTGCTGGCCACCAGTGAGCGGCGGAGCGAGACGGAGGTCGCGGTGCACTTCGCCGACGGCCAGGTCGACTTCGAGCCGCTGCGCGTCTCCGACCTGTGGCACGCGCCCGCGTGGTTCGGGGAGAGCGTGGCCTGCCGGACGCCTGCCATGCACTACCCGCACCACGTGCAACAGCGTGTGTCCGCCGGGGTGTTCGGCGTGCGCGTCCCCGTCACCCGGCAGACGCCCGTGTGCGGGCTGCGGCTACCGCGCCATGTCGCCGTGCACGTCTTCGCTCTGACGTTGCAGAGCACCCCGCCCGCCCTGACCAGGAGGAACGTCTCATGACCACGGTGAGCGCACCCGCGCCCCACACGCGCCAGGACTCCCCCGCCGACGACGCCGGAGGCGACGGCCTCTGGTACCGGGACGCCGTCAGCTGCCTCCAGGCGACTTTCGCCCGCGCTCTGCTGCGCGCGGGCCACGACCCGCTGCCGGTGCTGGGGCTGCACTGGGAGTTCCGCTACCAGCCCGGGAAGGTGACCAGCGAGGAGTTCTGCTTCCCGTGCCCCGACGGGACCGGCCTGGCCGGCGCGTTGATGCCGCACCACCCGGTGCGCTCGCGGTGGCACCGGGCGGGCCAGGACGGTCTCGCGGAGCTGCGCGACCGGCTCGCCGAGGGACGGACGGTGGTCGCCGCCGTCGACAACTTCCACCTGCCGTTCCGGCCCGCCTATCACGACGTGCACGCCGCGCACCTGGTGACCGTGACCGGGATCGACGAGGACGCCGGGGCGGTGTCGGTCGCGGACGCCATGCCGCCGTCGTTCAGCGGGGCGATCCCGGTCGGCGCGTTCCTCGACGCGTGGACCTCGGGCAACCCCAGCGACGAGCAGGACGCCTTCTTCAGCGACACCAGCATCGAGCGCCGCTACCTGACCATCGACGTCGGCGGGCCGTTCCCCGCGACCGGGCCCGAGCTGCTCGCCCGGGCGATCGGGCACAGCCTTGACCTGTTCGCCGCGCCGTCACCGGACCCGGGCGGCGACCACGTCGGCCTGGCCGGACTGCGGTTCTTCCTCGACGACGTGGCGCGGCGCGCGGCAGGCGGCGGCAGCGGTGCTCTCCAGCACGTGTACCCGTTCGGCTGGGGCATGCAGGCGCAGGCCGCGCTGCACGGCGAGTTCCTGCGTACGTGGGGCGGCGCGGCCGGCCGGCCGGTCCTCGCCGAGGCGGGTCGCCGCGTCGAGGCCGTCGCGCACGCCTGGACCGGGGTGCGGGTCACCGCCGCGCACGCCACCGCCCATCCGCAGGACTCCGCCGGGATCGCCGCGGACCTCGCGGCCCACACCCGTACCCTGGGCCGCGCGTACGCCACCGCGGTCGAGGCCCTCACCGAAGCGAAGGAGACGCTGTGACCGTGCAGAGCGCCCCGACCACGACCGCCGCCGTCCGGCGCTCCCCCGACACCCTCGCGGTGTTCGGCGGCGCCCCCGTCGTCCCGCGCAGGCTGCGCTCCACCACCTGGCCGGTGATCACCGACGCCGACCGTGACGCGGTCCTGTCCACCCTGGACGGTGCGCCACTGGTGTCGAACGTGAACGGCGAGAGTCCGGTGAGCCGGCTGGAGGACGCCTGGGCCGAGCGGTGCGGTGTCGACTGGTGCGTGGGCACCTCGAACGGCACCACCGCGCTGACCACCGCCCTCGCGGCCCTCGACATCGGGCCCGGCGACGAGGTGATCGTCCCCGCGCTGAGCTTCATCGCCAGCGGTCTGGCGCCGCTGCACCAGATGGCGGTGCCGGTCTTCGCGGACATCGACCCGGTCACCTTCACCCTCGACCCGGACGCGGTGGCGTCGCTGATCGGTCCGCGGACGGCGGCGATCCTCCCCGTCCACCTGCACGGACACCCGGCGCCGATGAACGAGTTGAACGACCTCGCGAGCCGCCACGGTCTCGCCGTGGTCGAGGACGCCGCGCAGGCGCACGGCGCCCGCTACCACGGCCGCCCGGTGGGCTCCCTGGGCGACGCGGGCGCGTTCAGTCTCCAGGTCACCAAGAACCTGCCGACGTGCGGCGAGGGCGGACTGCTCGTCACCGGCGACGCCGAACTGGCCCGCAAGGCACGGCTGATCCGGCAGTTCGGCGAGGTGATCGAGGCCGGCAAGGACCGCGACTACATCTCGTACCGGCTGGGCTGGAACAGCAAACTCAGCTCCGTGCAGGCCGCGTTCACGCTCTCCCAGCTGGATCGCTTCGACGCGTACGAGGCGGCGCGCGAGGAGCAGGTCACCCGCTTCCTGGACCGCATCGCCGGGCTGCCCGGACTCGTCGTGCCGACCGTCGCCGCCGGCAGCACCCACGCCTGGCACATCCTGCGCTTCCGGTTCGACCCGGCCGCGGCGGGCTACGAGGGCGTCGCCCCCGGGGCGTTCCGTGCGGCCCTGCACCGGCTGCTGCGCGCGGAGGGCGTCCCGGTGTCCCGGTACCAGCTGATGCCGCTGAGCGACCAGAAGGTGTTCACCGACCGCGTCGGCTTCGGGCACGGGCACCCCTGGGCGACCGCGGGCGGCGAGCAGGTGGGCCGGGAGCCCGAGGTGCCGGTGACGCGGCAGGTCGTCGACGACTCGCTCACCTTGCAGAAACGCCACCTCAACCCGGAGGCGGGGCCTGCCCTGGAGGCGTACGCGGCGGGGTTCGAGAAGGTCTTCGCCCACCTCGACGACGTCGTACACCTCGCACGCGGCTACTCACACGAGTAGTCGAAGCGCGGCAGGGGTGCTTCCTAGCGTGGACGCATGACCGATGTCATCCACACATCCCAGCCCCCCACCGTCACGCCCGCTGTGCCCGGTGCCGCCGCGCGCAGCGGGCGGCGGACCGGCACCGCGAGCCCGTCCGCGCACGCGCCGGCCTCCGGGACCGTCGTCATCGTCGATCCGGTGTCCACCGGCGCCCATCTGGCCCCCGCCTTCCGCGAGCAGGGCTGGCGGGCGGTCGCCGTCCACAGCAGCGACCCGTTGCCGCCCGTGTACGTGAACAACTTCCGCCCCGACGACTTCCTGGAGACCGTCGTCCATCGCGGCGACGTCACCGCGACCGCCGACCAACTCGCCCGGTACGAGCCGGAGTTCGTCGTGGCGGGCGCCGAGCCGGGCGTCGCGCTCACCGACGCGCTCGCCGAACGGCTGGGCCTGGCCGGGAACCCGGCGGCCTCCTCCGCCGTCCGCCGCGACAAGTACGCCATGGTGGAGACCCTGCGCCGGGCGGGGGTCGACCACGCGGCGAGCCTCGTCTCCGAGGACGCCGGCGAGCTGATCGCCTGGGCCGACCGGGGCGGCCACTGGCCGCTGGTGGTCAAGCCGGTGGACAGCTGCGGCTCCGACTCCGTCGCGTTCTGCGCCGACGCGGCGCAGGTCCGCGCGGCGTTCGCGCACATCCACCACGCCGTGAACCAGCTCGGCGGCCACAACCAGGTCGTCCTGGCGCAGGAACTCCTCACCGGACGCCAGTACTTCGTCAACAGCGTCAGCCGCGACGGCCGGCACTACGTCAACGAGATCTGGCGGGACGTCCGCACCCGGCTGCCCGGCGGCGAACTGGTCTACGACTGGGAGGAACTGGTCCCGGGCGACGGCCCCGAGCAGCAGTGCCTGCGCGACTACCTGACCCTGGTCCTGGACGCGCTCGACATCCGCAACGGCCCCGCCCACAGCGAGGTGATGCTCACTCCGCGCGGGCCCGTGCTGATCGAGAGCGGGGCGCGGATCCAGGGCGCCGACGATCCTGAGCTGCACCGTACGGCCACCGGGACCAGTCAGGTCGACCTGACCGTTCAGGCGTGCCTCGACCCGGGCTCCTTCGACGAACTCCCGGGGCGTGTGTACCGCTTCGACCGACGCCTGCGGGTGGTGTCCCTGATCGCGCCGTTCGACGGCGAGCTGGCGGCGGGGCCCGCGCTCGACGAACTGCTGGCGCTGCCCACGCTGATGGGCTCGGTGCGCGGGCTGCGGGCGGGCACCCCGGTGCGTAAGACCGTCGACCTGTTCTCCTCCCCCGACCATCTGGCCCTCCTCGACGCCGATCCGGCCGCGATCGAGCGCGACTACGAGGCCGTACGGCGTCTTGAGCGCTCCGGGCTCTACCGGGCCGCCTCCCTCGCGGGGGCCGTCCGGTGAGCGGGGGGTCGAGGCGGCCGACGCCGCTGCACAAGATCGTGTTCGGGCAGAGCCTCATCGGGATCGCCTACTGGGCGCTGCTCATCGTCATCGAGTCCAAGGCGACGTTCACCCTCGACGAGGACGCCGGGTACATGGCGGCGATCGCCGTGGCGTGGGGCGCCCCCTCGGTCCTGCTGAGCCGGCCCGTCGGGCAGATCATCGACTCGGCCGGGCCGCGCCGCGTGGGCATCGTGGCGAGCGCCGCGAGCGTCATCTCCACCCTCGCCATGATCACCACGGACACGGCACCGCTGCTGTGGCTGGTGACCCTGGCATCCGGGGTCGCCCGGGCGTTCGCCCAGCCGGCCGCTGACGCGATGCCGAGCTGGCTGCCCGGACGGGCCGAGCACGTGAACTCCAGTATCTGGATGGGGTTCGCTACGAGCCTGCCGTTCATCGCCGGGCCGACGACGGCCGCGCTGTGCATCGCGTTGTGGGGCACGGTGAGCGCCTTCGCCGTCATCGCCGCGATCTCCCTCCTGGGCGGCGGCGTCTTCGTGTCCGTGCGCGGCACCCGGCGCCCCGCGTCCGACGGCACGACCGGACGGATCGGGATGCGCAGCCTCATGGCTTCCTTCTCCGTGGCCGCCGCGCTGCTGCTCACGCTCGTCACGTCGCTGGCCAACGGCGCCTTCCGACCGCTGGAGCCGCTGTACGTACGTGAGGTCCTGGAACGCCCCGCGAGCACGTTCGCCACCATCGAAGTGATCTTCGGAGTGGGGCTGTTGGGCGCGACGCTGCTGATGCTGCGGTGGAAGCGGCTGCTCGACGACGCCCGCTTCCTGCCGTTCTCGGTGGTGCTGATCGCCGTGGGCGAGGCCGTATACATCGGCACCGACCGGGTCCCCGTGGCCTTCGGCGGCGTGTTCGTCTGGGGTGTGGCCGTCGGCCTGTTCGGCCCGGCGTGCCGGATCGCGCTGCTGCGCGGGGTCGCCACCGAGCACCACGGCCGGGCCATGGCCCTGTGGCGCGCGATGCAGGCCACCGGGTCGCTGGTGGCCCCGGCCGTGTCGGGTCTGATCGCGGGGGCGGTCGGCATCCAGCCCGTCCTGCTGACGGTGTCCGCGGTGGTGGCCGTGAGCGGGGTCGTCGCCTGGTCGCTGACGGGGCTGCGGCGGCGAGCGGACGCCGAGGGCCCATCCGTATCGGCATCGGCATCGGCACCGGCGCCGGGACCGGTCGGCGAACCGGCGCGCACCTCGCTGGCCGCCGCCGAACCGTCGCGGGACCGGTCATGACGGCCCCCACCGCCGCAGGGCGGCCCGCGGTCCACCGGTTGCACGCGCGCGCCCCGGTGCCGGCCCCCCGTGCCGGGGCCGGTCGGGCGGCGCTCCGCGCGGAGAACGAGCGGCCAGCGCCCCACGAGACAGCGATACGGGTCCTGATCTGTGATCAGCTCCCGTTGATGCGTGAGGGGTTGCACACCATGCTGGCCGCCACCGACGACATCGCCGTCACCGGAACGGCCGACGGTGACACGGCGACGCTGCGCGCGGTGGTACAGCACCCGCCCGACGTGGTCCTCGTCGGGCTCGGCGCGGCGGACGAAGCGGTCGAGCTGGTGCGCCGGGTGCAGGACGCCACGGCCGGCGGCCCGGCCGCGCCCCCGGCGTTCGTCGTGCTGTACGACGAGTGCCACGGCGACAGCACGGCCCGCCTGATCGCGGCCGACGTCCGGGGTCTGATCCGGCGGGACGCCACTCGCAGCGAGGTGATCGACGCCATCCACCGTGTCCACGCCCGCCAGACGGCGTTCAGCCCGGAGATAGTCGACCAACTGCGCACCTGGTTCCTGCGCAAGGACTTCCCCGAGCCGGCCGCCGGGGAGGACGAGATGGAGACGCTGACCCAGCGCGAGCGGGAGATCCTGGTCCTCATCGGCCGGGGCAGTGCCCCGGAGGACATCGCCCGGCTGCTGTTCATCGGGCTGACGACCGTGCGCACGCACATCTACCGGATCCGGCACAAGCTGAGCCTCAAGGACCGCGCCCAGCTCGTCGCCTACGCCTACCGCACCGGCCTCGTCGGGCGGCCCGTCGCAATCTCAGGGGCCGCGGATTCCTGAGCGACCCGCCATCGACCCGGCACCGGCCCGCCGCCGGATGACGCACGGGGCGCCGCCCGCACGGACGGCGCCCCGTCCGCATGTCCGCACGCCGGCAACACGGAACACCGCGGAGAACGATTCCGCGTTCCCCCTGATCTCTCCCTGACGCAGGGACGCGAGTACGTCGTCACCATGATTACGGACCCGCGCGGAATTCCCCGCGGAGCGTACGCGCGGATCGTTCCGTGAGCGATACCCATTCACCGTACGCGGAGCTGTACTTGAGGCAGTAAGGGAAAAGCAGCGGAGAGATGAGAACTCCGCGGACCTTCAAGGAGATTTCCATGCTGGCGTGCCCCGAATGCGAGACCGATCTGCCGCTGACCGGTCAGCCGAAGACCAACGAGATCCTGGAATGCGGAGGTTGTGCCGTTGAACTCGAAGTGCTGACCGTCGACCCCGTCCAGGTCGGCCTCGCCCCCGAGGTCGAAGAGGACTGGGGCGAGTGACCACCCTTTCGACGGCGCCCGCCGAGCCGGTGTGCGCGGTGCTCGCCTCCCGGGTGCGCGCGGACGAGAAGCGCATCCTGGAGGCGATGGACCGCCGCCGGGTGGCGTACACGTTCATCGACTCGCGCACCGCGTGGCAGCCCCTCCACGGGGCGGTGCCGGCCGCGTCCGTCGTCCTCAACCGGGAGATCGGCCTGGCCCGCGCGGTGCACGGAGCGCGGATGCTGGAGGCGGCGGGCGCGCGGGTCCTGAACTCCGCGCGCTCCATCGAGGTGTGCGGCGACAAGTACCGCACGTCGGTCGCCCTGCGCGACGCGGGCCTGCCGACACCGCGCACCGCGCTCGCGCTGACTCCCGAGGCGGCACTGGACGCGCTCGCCGCGCTCGGCTACCCCGCCGTCATCAAGCCGCTGGTCGGTTCCTGGGGGCGGCTCGTCAGCTATCTGCCGGATCCGGCCACGGCCCGCACGGTGCTGGACTACGTGGCGGCTCTGCCCGGCACCGACAGCCACATCGTCTACGTACAGGAGTACGTGCCGAAGCCCGAGCGGGACATCCGTGTGGTCGTCATCGGTGACGAGGCGGTCGGCGCGATCTACCGCAGCGGCGCGGACTGGCGCACCAATGTCGCCCGGGGCGCGGTCAGCCACCGCTGTCCCCTCTCGGACGACCTGGCCAAGCTGGCGGTGAGCGCGGCCCGCAGTACCGGTGCCGTGCTCGCCGGGGTCGACGTCCTGGAGGACGCGGACGGCGGGCTGTGCGTCCTGGAGGTGAACCACGGGGTCGAGTTCTCCGGGTTCCAGCGGGCCCACGGCGACGAGCTGTCCCTGGCCGACCTGATCATCGACCATCTGGAGGCGAGCCTGCCATGCTGAACGTGGCCGTGGCCGGGGCATCCGGCTACATCGGCGGGGAGCTGCTCCGGCTCCTGCTGGGGCACCCCGACGTCCACCTGGCCCTCGTGACGTCCGACTCACTGGCCGGCAAGCGCGTGGACGGGGCGCACCCCAATCTGCGGGGCCGCACCGACCTGACGTTCCGGTCGCACGCGGAGCTGGCGTCCGCTCCCCCGCTCGACGTGCTGTTCCTCGCGCTGCCGCACACCACGACCATGCGGCGGATGCGCGAGCACCTGCGGGCCGCGGCCACCGTCATCGACCTGTCCGGCGACTTCCGGCTCGACTCCCCACGCACGTACGAGCGTTACTACGGAGTCGCCCACGAGGCGAGTGATCTGCTGCCGTCGTTCGTCACCGGGCTCCCGGAGTACCACCGCGAGGCGCTGCGCACCGCCGACCGGATCGCGGTGCCGGGCTGCATGGCGACGGCCGGCATCCTCGCGGCGGTGCCCGCCGTGGAGGCGGGGCTCGTCACCGGCGAGGTGCTGGTCGACGCGCGGACCGGTTCCAGCGGCTCGGGCGTCACGGCCGGGCCGTCGAACCTGCACGCCGAACGCAGCGGCGCCATGCGGCTGTTCGCGCCGACCGAGCACCGGCACGAGGCGGAGATCGCGCAGGCGACCGGGCTTCCCGTCCGGATGAGCGCCACCGGCGTCGAGGCGGTGCGCGGCGTGCAGGTCGTGTGCCGGCTGACGCTGCGCGAGGAGGTCGACGAGGTGCAGTTGCGGCGGGCGTACACCAAGGCGTACACGGCGGAGCCGTTCGTCCGGGTCGTCGCCCGCAAGCGCGGTGACCACCGGCTGCCGGAACCGAAGATCCTCTCCGGTTCCAACTACTGCGACGTGGGGTTCGCGCTGTCCCGCGACGGCACCCACGCGGTGGCGGTGAGCGCTCTCGACAACCTCGTCAAGGGCGGTGCCGGGAACGCCGTGCAGTGCATGAACATCCGGTTCGGCCACCGCGAGGACACCGGCCTGGAGTTCAGCGGGCTGCACCCCAACTAGGGCCTGTCCTTCGGAGGCCCTGGGCCTCGGGGACCGAGAAGACCGAGAGGAAGGGGAACGCCGTATGACCGAGACCATCGTGGTCAAGTGCGGGGGCAACGCCGCCGTCGACACGGAGGCCGTCTGCGCGGACCTGGCCCGGCTCGCCGCCCCGGGCAGGAGGCTGGTGCTGGCGCACGGCGGCTCCGCCGACATCGAACGGCTGGCGGCCCGTACGGGCGTCGTGTCCCGCCGGCTCACCGCGCCGGACGGCATCAGCACCCGGTACACCGACGGCCCGATGCTGGAGATCGTCCAGCTCGCCCTCGCCGGGCTGACCAAGCCCCGCCTGGTGGGCCATCTCCAGCGGCACGGCGTCGAGGCGGTCGGGCTGACCGGTCTCGACGGCGGCCTGCTGCGCGCCCGGCGCAAGTCCGCGCTGCGCGCCGTCGTGGACGGCCGCGCGACCATCGTCCGGGACCACCACACCGGCCGGATCACCGAGGTGAACACCCGCCTGCTGACGGACCTGCTGGACGCGGGCCGGCTGCCGGTCGTCTCGCCGCCCGCTCTCGCCGAGGACGGACAGCCGGTCAACGCCGACGCCGACCGGGCGGCGGCAGCCGTCGCGGGGGCGCTCAAGGCCGACGCCCTGGTGCTGCTCACCGGCGCGCCGGGCGTCCTGGCCGACCCCGACGACCCGTCCTCCGTGCTCGGCCGCTGCGCGGTGCCGCCCGAGGGTCCGCCCGTGCAGCGCGGCGGCGGCATGGGCCTGAAGCTGGTCGCGGCCCGTGAGGCGCTGCGGCTCGGCTGCGGCCGGGTCGTCGTCGCGGGCGGCGCGGCGGACACCCCGGTGAGCGCGGCGCTCGACGGCGCCGGCACCGAGGTGACGGTCGGGCGGGCCGCCCCCGCGCCCGGCGGCACGCACCCCGACACGCAGAGGGAGATGACGGGATGACCGTCCAGCAGAACCATGACTTCGGCACGTCCTCGCAGCCTTTCAGCGTCGGTGTGCTGCGCGAGCTTCTGGAGGTGGACTCCCCCTCCGGCGAGGAGGCCGCGGTGGGCGCCCGCGCCGTCCGGCTCATGCGTGATCTCGGCTTCACCGCCGGGCTCGACGACGTGGGGAACGCGGTCGGCACCATCGGGACCGGCTCCGGCCCCTCGGTGATGCTGCTGAGCCACATGGACACCGTGCCCGGCCACATTCCCGTACGCGTCGAGGGCGACCGGCTGTACGGGCGCGGTGCCGTGGACGCCAAGGGTCCGTTCGCCGCGATGATCTGCGCCGCCGCCGGTGCGGTCGCGGACGGGTTCCCGGGGCGGCTCACCGTGATCGGCGCCGTCGAGGAGGAGACGCCGTCCTCGCGCGGCGCGATGCACGTGCGCGCGCGGCATCCGCGGCCCGACGCGCTGATCGTCGGCGAACCCAGCGGCTGGGACACCGTCGTCGTCGGCTACAAGGGCAAGACGGATCTGTCGTTCCGGGTCCGCTGCGAGCCGACGCACCCCTCCAACCCGACGCCGAAGGCGACCGAGCTGGCCTGTACCGCGTGGCGGACGCTGCTTGACGTCCTGGGCCCGGACAGCGGCAACCACAGCTTCGCCACGCCGGGTCCGACGCTGGTGTCGCTGCACGGCGACATGGTGGTGGCGGAGGCGGAGTTCAGCGTCCGCACCCCGCCGCTGTACGACGTGGACGGGCTCCTCGACCGGCTCGCCGCGAAGCTGCCCAAGGGCCGGCTCGAGCTGGTCAACTCGGTCGCCGCGTGCCGCACCGACCGTACGGACCCGGTGGTGCGGGCGCTGTCCGGGGCGATCCGCGGCCATCACCACAGGCCCTCCTGGAAGGTGAAGGCGGGCACCTCCGACATGAACACCCTGGCCGAGGTCTGGGACGTACCGATGGCGACGTACGGGCCCGGCGACAGTGCCCTCGACCACGCGGACAACGAGCACATCCTCATCGAGGACTACTTGCGCGGGGTCGACGTGCTGCGCCGGGCCCTGGCGGCCCTCGGCACCGACCTGGAACCGGGCCCCGCGCCGAAACCGCTCACGGAGAGGAACTCCGGCCTCGTCGGGTCGGTCCTGCTATGAACACCATCACGGTGACCGAACGGGCGGCGCGCATGCGGCGCCGCGTCGTGGACATGTGCGCCAACCCGGAGGGCGGCCACCTCGGCGGCTCGCTCTCCCTGACCGAGATCCTGGTGACGCTGTACTCCTCGGTGCTGCGGATCGACCCGGAGCATCCCGACGACCCCGGCCGGGACGTCCTGGTGCTCAGCAAGGGGCACGGCGCGATCGGCCTGTACGCGGCCCTCGCCGAGCACGGGTTCGTCCCCGAGGACCAGGTCGGCCGGTACGCCCGGCCCGACGCGCCGCTGACCGCCCACCCGCACGCCGGTATCCCGGGCGTCGAGTGGCCGACCGGCGCGCTCGGCCACGGACTGCCCGTCGGGGTGGGGCACGCGCTGGGCTTCCGGCTCGACGGCGCCGACCGGTACTGCTACGTCGTCATGGGCGACGGGGAGTTGCAGGAGGGCTCGGTGTGGGAGGCGGCGATGGCCGCGAGCACGCACCGCCTCGACCGGCTGGTCGCCGTCATCGACCGCAACTGCCTGCAGATCACCGGTTCCACCGAGGCGAACGCCGCGCTGGAGCCGCTGGCCGACCGGTGGGCGGCGTTCGGCTGGGATGTGCACGAGGTCGACGGCCACGACCCGGCCGCGCTGGAGCGGGCGTTGCGCCCGCCGGAGCCCGGGTCCGGCCGGCCCCGGGCGGTCATCGCCCGCACGGTCAAGGGCAAGGGGATGCCGCAGGTGGAGGGCCAGACCCGCAGCCACTACGCGAAGCTGAACGACCGGCAGCGGCAGCGGGCTCTGCGGGCCCTCTCCACCGCCCTGCCGAAGGGAGTACAGGCATGACCATGACGGACACGCAGACCCTGCTGGAAGACCCGCCCGCGCCGCGCGCGCCGCAGGCACCGCCGGACCCGCCCCGGCCCAACCGCGAGGTGTACCGGGACGAACTCGTCGACCTCATGCGCGCCGACCCGCGCGTGGTCTGCCTGGACAGCGACACCGGGCTGTTCGGCCCGGTCGAGTGGGGCGACCTCGCACAGCGGTACGTGAACGTGGGCATCGCCGAGCAGAACCTGATGGGCGTCGCGGCGGGCCTGGCGGCGACGGGCCACCGCCCGTTCGTCAACACCATGGCGACCTTCGCGACGACCCGCGCGCTGGAGTCCGTGAAGCTGGACGTGGCCCGCACCGGTCTGCCCGTGCGGATCGCGGCGACGCACAGCGGTCTCGCGGCGGGGCACCTCGGCGCCACCCACCACTGCCTGGAGGACCTGGCGGTGATGCGGATGCTGCCGGGCATGACGGTGCTGGTCCCGGCGGACGCCGCGCAGACCCGCACCCTGGTGCGCGCCGCGCACGCCCTGCCGGGCCCGGTCTATCTGCGGCTCGGCCGCGGCGCGACCCCCGCGCTGCCGGCCGGCGCGGAGCCGCTGCGGCTCGGCAAGGCGCAGGTCCTGCGCCGGGGTACGGACGTCACGCTGGTGGCGACCGGCCCGTACCCGGTGCTGCGCGCACTGGAGGCGGCCGACCTCCTCGCCGCCCGGGGCGTCGGCGCGCACGTGCTCAACGTGCACACCGTGAAGCCGCTGGACGAGGAGGCCCTGCTTGCGGCTGCCAGGTCGACGGCCGGGCTGGTGACGGTCGAGGAGCACTGGGTCGGCGGCGGCCTCGGCTCGGCCGTCGCGGAGGTCGTGGCCGGCGGCGCTCCGGGCGTCCCGGTGCTCCGGGTGGGCGTCGGCGACCACTTCGCCACGGGCAGCGGCGGTCATGAACACCTGCTGCGCCGCAACGGCATCACGACGGAGGCGGTACTGGAGCACGCGCAGCGGATCCTGGCCCGGCTCTGACTCGGGCCGCCGCGACGAACGCCCGTCCCCGCACCGAGCAGCCTGTGCGGGGACGGGCGTTCGTCCGGGTGGACCGGCGGGCGGGATTCTAGTCGTCCTGTCGCGCGCGCCGCGTGTCAGCCCCGCGTCAGTCCGGGGTCCGCTCCACGGTGGCGAGCGGCGGGCGGGCGGAGACGGTCGCGGAGCCGGACGGGACCCCGTCGAGGGCGTCGTCCGGGGCGAGTTCGGCCAGGACATGGGCCGCGATCTCCTGGGCCTGCGCGCGGATCTCCGGCATGGCCGTCGTCTCCCACAGGGTGCCACGGCGGGCGGCACCGAGGGCCCGGACGGGGGCGGCGGGCCCGTAGGCCGGTACGAGGAGGCCGTCGTCGCGGGTGTCGAGGCCGAGCCCCGCGGGACCTGGCCGGGCCCGCCCGTGCCGGAGCAGATCGGCGACGAGCGGGTTGGACGTACGCCGCCAGTCGCCCTGCGGGCCGGTGCAGTTGACGACGGCCGACACGGTGAGGCGTCGGCCGTCACTGAGACGTACGTCGACCTCGTCCCGGCGCGGTGTGCTGCCGATGATCTCGGCGGCGGCCACGCGCAGCCGGCCGTCGCCGCGGAGCGCGTCGACGCGGCGGGCCGTGCCGGGCGCGAGCCGGTGGCGATGGACCTCCCAGCTGCGCAGATCCTCGCGGAGGAAGCGGGCCCGGTCCGCGACGGGCAGTTGCTGCCACAGTGCGGCGGTCAGCGGGCGCAGCCCGTCCAGGCCGGGCCGCCAGTCGCCGCGTTCGCGGCGGCACGCCGCCAGGTGGCGCCGGATCGCGCGCCGCAGCGCGTCCAGGCCGGCGGCGCCGTCGAGCGGGCACGGCGCGAAGGGCTCGGCCGCCGGGTCACGGTGCGCGTGGGGCACGAGCCCGTGCCGGGAGACGGCGTACAGCGTCCGGTGCGGCGCGGCGAGGGTGACGGCGGCGTCGGCCATGGTCAGTCCGGTGCCGACGAGCAGTACGTCGCGTACGTCGGTGCGGGTGGCGAGGCCGTCGAGCGCTCCGGGGGCCCACGGGTCGGCGATGAACCGGGGGCTCGTGCGCAGGGCCGGGCCGGCCCAGTCGGTGGCCGGCGGGCCGCCGCCCAGGGCCAGAACGACGGCATGGGCCCGCATTTCGTCGCCCGAGGCGAGCGCGAGCGTCAGTTCCGCGCCGGTGTGCCGGAGGGCGGTGGCCTCGTCACATACGCGGAGCAGCCGGGCCGGGGCGCTCGTACGGGCCGCGCCGCGAAGGACGTCGTCGATGTACCGCCCGTAGACCGCGCGCGGCAGGTAGGCGCCAGGTGACGCGGCCGGGTCGCGGGCGACGAGCCAGCGCTGGAAGTGGCCCGGGTCGTCGGCGAAGGCACTCATGCGGGCCGCCGGGACGTTCAGGAGGTGCCGGTCGTCGCGTGTGCGGTAGGCGGGCCCTGCCCCGGTGCCCGGCGCGGGGTCGATCAGGGCGATGTCGAGGCGGGTGCCTGACGCGGCGGCCCGGGACAGGAGGTGGACGGCGGTCAGGGCGCCGGCGGCCCCCGCTCCGACGACCGCGACGGTGCGGGCGGGACGGGTAGTGGGGTTCACGAGACGCGTACCTTCCGCAGGGCGCTGCCGAGTTCGACGCGCGAGCCCACGCCCAGGACGGGATAGATCCGGCGGAGGTGGTAGTTGACGGTGTGCGGAGAGAGGTAGACCCGCGGCGCGATCTGCCGGTTCGTCAATCCCGCTCCGGCCAGGTGGGCTATGGTCCGCTCGACCTCGCTCAGGTTCTCCCAGCCCGTACCGCCGCCGCGGCCGGACCGCCGGGGCGCGGTGTGGTGCCCGGCGGTGCGCAACCGCTGCTCCACGCGGGCCGCGTCCCGGTCGGCGCCGCACGCGCGGAACGCCTTGCGTGCCTGCTCCAGTTCGTCGATCCAGGCGGAGCGCCGCGGGGACGCGGCCCGCAGCGAGACGACGGCGAGGTCCTCCCATGCCGAGCCCCGCGCCCAGGAGCAGGCGTGCCCGGTGGCTGCCGCGCGCAGCGCGCGGGGATCTTCTTGCGCGAGACCACGCGCGTGCTCGTGCACGGCCACGGCCTGCGGCAGCGCCGCGTTCTCCTCGGCGAGCCGCGCGGTGACCTCCAGGACGTGCGTGACGAGCGCCGGGTCACCGGCCGCCCCGGCCTGCCGCACGATCCAGGCGGCGGCGCCGGGCTCCTCCAGATACAGGGCGGGCCTGTCCCAGGGGCGCCGCGCGCCTTCGGGGCCGTTGACGAGGGCGACGGCGGAGCGGGCGCCGTGCCGCGCCTCGGTCAACTGGGCCCGGACCCAGCCGCTCAGCGGTGGCCCGTACGGCAGTTCGCGGCTTTCGGGTTCCGCGAGGCAGCCGTCCATGTACGCCTCCGCCGCCAGGAGATCCCCTCGGCGGAGCGCGATCAGCGCCGACAGTGCCTGCCCTGAGGACCGCAGCACGGCGGCGTCCGGTCCTTCCTCCTCCCCGCCGAGTGCTCGGGCCGTCCGGAGCGCGGCTCCGAGCCGCCCGCACCGGAGTTGGAGGCGAGCCCGGACGAACGCGCGCCACCCGTCATCGGTGCCGGTGCCGGTACGGGTGCCGAGCCCGGCGGCGCTCGCCGCGCCCTGCCCCTGTCGTACGGGGGCATGTCCGAGCACCCGCCAAGCGGCGTCGAGCTGTCCGGTGGCGACCAGCTTGTCGGCCACGGACACGGCGAGGGCCGCGGCATCGGGTGCCCCGGGGACCGCTCCCGCGTCACCGGCCAGGCCCTCGCGCCCGATCCGCAGCGCCTCGACGGCGTGGCCGGTCTGCCACAACTCCTCGACCTGGGCCACGACTTCGGGGTTCTGCTCCTCTCCGGGCGCCGAGGGAAGGGGCGGTTGCGGGACGCATGACGCCTGGCGGGCGGCCAGCACGCCGCGCAGCAGTTCGCTGGTGAAGGCGAGCGACCCGTCAGGGACGCGCAGCAGGACAGCGGCGGTGACGGCGTCCCGCAGGAACGGCGCGAGCGCGTCGGGCCGCGCCACGCGCGGGGGCTCGTCCGCTGCGGGCTCCGTCTCGGCGGCGGCACGGCACAGCGCGTCGCGCGCGGCGGGGGTGAGGTCCGCCAGTCGGCGTTCGACGGCCCGGCGGACGGGCGCGAGGCGCTCCGGGGCCGCCGGGTCGCCGGGCCGCACGGTCGATGTCGCGGCCTCCTCCTCCAGACCGTGCGCGAGGGCCGTGATGAGCTGCGGGTCGCCGTGGGCGCTCGAGACCAGCCTCGCCACGTGCGGCGGCAGTTCATGGAACCGCAGCAGCCGGGCGGCGAGCGCGCGCGCCCGGTCCGGCGCGAGGGGGTGGAGCAGGGTGCGGGTGACGACGGTCGGGCAGTCGCGGAACAACCGTTCCGCGCTGCCTCCGGGCCGCACGGCGAGAAGCCACACCGTCGGGCCGTTGCCGGGATGGCCGATGGCCGCGCGTAAGTTCCGCTCCGCGGGCGCGGACAGCGCCTCCACGTCGTCGACGGCCAGCAGGCGCGGCTCCCCCGCGGGTGTCGGCGCGCCGTCGGCGTCACCGGAGGTGACATCGGCCAGGCCGCCGACAGTCAGCCCGCGCGTCCGCGCCCAGTTGACCGCGTCGTCCAGGAGGAGCGTCTTGCCGCTGCCCGTGCCCCCTTCGACCAGCAGGACGACACTCACGCCCGCCTGGGCCAGTTGCACGGCGGAGACCGTACAGCGCCACGCGTCGTCCTGGCCGATGGCCGAGCGTTCGGTACGAAGAGTCACGTGCATCAGCGGACGCTCCTTGAGGAGTCCAGTAAATGAACCGGAGTCCATTTATAGACCGCACTTCATGATCACTCAACCGTCACGCGCAAGGACAGAACACACATTCCGTACATAGCGCTCGCCCGCCCACGCACCGTCAACTCTTGTTCCTGGTCAGCGAGTTGCACTGGAGTCAAGTTTGTACTGAAGTACATATATGGCGGCAGACCTCACGCCCCAGGAGAGCGGGAATCCGTCCACCACCACACTCCTTGCTGGGAACTTGTCCCGAACCCGCCTCCCCCGCCCCTAGGAAGCGAGCCAAAAGGTTGTACTATGGTTCAATTAACGTGACGGCCAGGGAGGCGTAACCCCTATGACAGCCGCAAGCTCGCTCCCGATGGGGCGACGGGAGCGCAGCAAACAGCGGGTCCGCGAAGGGCTCTACGCGTCCGCGCTGACCCTCTTCGCCGAGCAGGGGTACGAGCGGACGACGATCGATCAGATCGCGGAGCGCGCGGACGTCGCCCGGGGCACCTTCTTCAACTACTTCCAGCGCAAGGAGGACATCGTCCTCGCCTGGGCGGACAAGCGCAGGCAGCACCTCGTCGAGATGCTGGAGCAGTCGCCGCGCGGCCCGCACGACGACGTCGCGGTGTACCTGGAACGCTGCATGGCGATCCTCGCGGAGTTCAACGAGAAGGAGCGGGACGTCGTGCCCGCCATGCTCGCCGCCTGGGTCAAGTCGGGCCGCCCCCTCTTCGAGGAGCCGTACACCGCGGAGATCTTCGCGGAGATCATCGAGGCCGGCCGCACCCGCGGCGACATCGCCCCGGACGTCGACCCCGCCCGCGTCGGCAACATGCTGCGCGATGCCTACCTGGGGCATCTCTACCGCTGGTCCCAGGCGCCGCAGGCACACGCACCCCTGCGCATCGAGCTGCGGGAGATCGTCCGCATCATCCTCTCGGGCTGCCTGTCCTACGCCCACCGCGGCTGGGTCGCACCCCGTTCCGACGCCTCCTGAGCCGACGTCCCACGTCGCGTGCGGTGCGCCTGTCGGCGCGCGCCGCACGCGGCGTTTCTTTTGCGCACCGGCCGTTTCGGTCCGGCGATCCCGGAAACCCGTGAGCGACCGCGGGACGCCTCCACCCCCGCGGCCACGCTCCCGGAGCGCGAAGCGACTCCGGACAGCCGTGCCCGCAGTCTGGTCCCGGAGCGGGCGCAAGGCGTGAACACCCCGCCGAGCGGCCCCCGCATCGTCAAACTATTGACTCCAGACCAAACTTGACTCTTAGTATAATTTTGCACCGCGCACATCTGAACCAGACCTCGTGCCCCGCGTTCCCGCGGGGGCACTGCCTCTCACCCGAAGGCGGACCTGGAGATGAAGCACGCCGAAGAAGAACAAGGCCACCAGCCCGTAGCCGTCGTGGGGATGGCCTGTCGCTTTCCCGGCGCCGACGACGTGGACGCCTTCTGGAGCAACCTGCTGGACGGCCTGGACGCCGTGACCACCGTTCCTCCCGAACGGTTCGACATCGACCGCTTCGCCAGCGCGGGGACCGCCACCCCGGGCCGGACGGTCTCCACCCACGGCGGTTTCCTCAACGACGCCTTCGGCTTCGACGCCCCGTTCTTCGGGATCTCCCCCGCCGAGGCCCTGACCATGGATCCTCAGCAGCGACTCCTCCTGCACGTCACCTGGGAGGCGCTCGAAGCGGCCGGCATTCCGCCGTCCACCCTCGCGGGAACCCACGCCGGTGTCTTCATCGGCCAGGCGACGACCGAGTACGCCGAAGGAGGCGCCTCCCCCCAACAGCGCGACGTGCACGACGTCGTGGGGAGCCGGCTGCGCGCGATCACCTCAGGGCGCCTGTCCTACCTGCTCGACGTGCGGGGACCGAGCGTCGTCCTGGACACCGCCTGCTCGTCGTCGCTGGTCGCGGTGCACAGCGCACGCCAGAGCCTGCTGACCGGGGAGTGCGATCTCGCCGTCGCGGGCGGAGTGAATCTCGTCCTCAGCCCCGACGACGCGATCGCCTACTCGCAGGGCGGCATGCTGTCGCCCGGCGGGCGCTGCCGGTTCGGGGCGGCGGACGGCGACGGGTTCGTACGCAGTGACGGCGTCGGCGTCGTCATCCTGAAGCGGCTGGCCGACGCGGAGCGCGACGGCGACCCGGTCCTGGCCGTGCTGCGCGGCTCCGCCGTCACCAACGACGGCCGGGCCAGCGGCCTGCTGCTCCAGCCGTCCGTCGACGGTCAGATCGACATGATCGAGACGGCGTGCCGGAGCGCGGGCATCACCCCGGGCCAGCTCGACTACGTGGAGGCCCACGGGACCGGCACCTCGGTCGGCGACTCCGTCGAACTCCGCGCGCTGGCCGCCGCGTTCGACGGCAGCGGGAACCCCGGGAGCGAGGCGCGCCCGGCGGGCGCGACGCGGACGCTGCTGACCGGTTCGGTCAAGACGAACATCGGGCACGCCGAGGCAGCGGCGGGTATCGCCGGTTTCATCAAGGCCGTCCTCGTCGCCCGGCACCGCCGGGTTCCCGCGTCCCTGCACAGCGCCGAGTTGCATCCGCTGCTCGCGGACGGCGAGCTGCCGGTGCGGCTCGCCCGCGAGACGGCCGAACTGCGGCCGGCCGCCGAGACGGCGCTCGTCGGAGTCAGCTCCTTCGGCCTCTCGGGCACCAACGCGCACGCGGTCATCGGCTCCTACGCGACACACACCGCGCCGGGCCCCGGCGACACCGGCGTCGGCATCGAGGCCCGCGAAGCGCAGGACCGCGTACCGCAGTTGCTGGTACTGACCGCGAAGTCCCGTCCCGCACTGCTCCGTTCGGCGCTGGCCCACGCCGAGCTGCTGGAGTCCGGTGGCGCCGACGCCCCGTCCCTGGCAGCGGTCTGCGCGGCGGCCGCGGTCCGCCGCGACCACCTCCCGCACCGGATGTGGGCGGTCGCGGACTCCCCCGCCGAGATGACGCGGCACCTGCGCGCGCTGGCGGCGGGCGAGCGGATCGCACACGGCGGCACCGCCGCCGCCCGGTACGGAGCACCGCCTCGTACCGTGTTCGTCTTTCCGGGCCAGGGGTCGCAATGGCTGGGCATGGCACGCGAACTGCTCGATGCCTGCCCGGAGTTCGCGGCGCGCCTGCGCGAGTGCGACGCCGCTGTCGAGCGCGAGACGGGCTGGTCGGTGGTGGCGGAGTTGCACGCCGCCGCCCTGCCCGAGCGGGTGGAACGGGTGCAGCCCGTGCTGTGGGCGGTGCAGGTCGCCCTCGCCGCCGCGTGGGCCGCACGGGGAGTCAGCCCCGACGCCTGCGTGGGGCACAGCATGGGCGAGGTCGCCGCCGCGTGCGTGTCGGGCGCCCTGAGCCTGGCGGACGCCGCCGCCGTCATCTGCCGCCGCAGCGCGCTGATGCAACGCACGGCGGGTCGCGGGGCGATGCTCGTCGTCGAACTCGACGCCGCCACCGCGTCCGAGGCCGCCGCCGAGTACGCCGGTGCTGTCTGCGTCGCGGCGCGCAACGCGCCGAGCAACACGGTCCTCTCCGGGGATCCCGCCGCCCTCGCGGAGCTGTCCCGCACGCTGACGGAGCGCGGGGTCCTGTGCCGGCCGGTCAAGGTGGACGTCGCGTCGCACTCGCCGCTGATGGACGCCCTGCACGACGACATCCTGGCCGAACTGGCCGATGTCACACCGGCCGAGCCGGGTGTCCCGCTGTTCTCCACGGTGACCGGTGAGGCGGTGCGCGGGCCCGCGCTCGACGCCGCGTACTGGGCGGAGAACCTGCGCAGCCCGGTGCGGTTCGCCGACACCGTGTCCACGATGGCCCGCGCGCAGGACAGCGTCTTCGTCGAGATCGG
This sequence comes from Streptomyces sp. NPDC107550, assembly GCF_055639095.1. Taxonomy (NCBI): domain Bacteria; kingdom Bacillati; phylum Actinomycetota; class Actinomycetes; order Kitasatosporales; family Streptomycetaceae; genus Streptomyces; species Streptomyces sp. NPDC107550. The sequence continues at coordinate 223,218 of NZ_JBVKBC010000010.1, read as the reverse complement.
CCCGCACCCCGTCCTCAAGGGCGCGCTGGACGAGACGCTCGCGGAGACCGGCGGCGAGGCGATCGCCTCACTGCGGCGCGGCGAGCACGAGCCGACCCATCTGCTGTGCGCGCAGGGCAGGTTGTTCGCCGCGGGCGGCCGCATCGACTGGCGGCGGCCGCACGACGGCCCGGTGCCGTCCGTCCGGCTTCCCCGGTACGCCTGGGACACCGCGCCCTACCGCCGTCCGCCCTGCCACTCCCCCGAGCAGGCATCCGCGTACGTCCGCCGCGACACGCTGGAGGATCTGGGTCTGCCGACGGAGGCGCCCGCCGTGACGCTGCACGGTCTGGCGCCCGTGCCGCCCGCGGTGTTCCCCGCGACGATCCTGGCGGCGGTACGGGACACGGGAGCCGCCGGCATGTACTCCCTGGAGCATGTGGAACTGGGCGGCGAACCGGTCGACATCACCACCGGCAGCCGTGTCACCCTGCGCACCACGGTGAGCGCACCGACCCCGGAGGGCACCCGGCACGCCGTCGTCGAGGCGGTGGCCGACGGCTGCCGCCCGGTGCGCTGCGCCACCGCGCTCGTCCGTGAGGACGAAGTCGGCGCGTCCGCCGACGCGTCGGCATCCCTGGACCGCGCGCTCGCCCGCTGCCGGAACTATGTGTCCCCGGACGCCTTCCATCAGGTGACGGAGCGTCATGGACTGTGCATCGGAGAGCCCTTGCGGTCCATCCAGCAGTTGTGGCGCGGGCCCGGGGAGGCGGTGGCGCGGATGCGGCACCCCAAAGCGGCGTCCCCTGCGGCCTGGGAGGCGGCTCTCCAGCCGCTGCTCGCCACGGTTCCGGCCGCCGAGGCGCTGTCGTTCGTCCCGCACGCCTTCGGCTCGGTGCGGCTGCTGGAGGACCTGCCCGACGAGTTCTGGAGCGTGTGCCGTCTGCGGCGGGCGCGGGGTTCGTCCCTGTCCGAGGGTGAAGTGACCGTGCTCGCTCCGGACGGCAGGGTGGTGGCCGCGTTCCGTGGCATCCGGTTGCGCAGGCTGCCGACCGCGACGCCGCGGGCGGGCCGTCGCTCCCTGTTCCCGGCGCGCCCCCGGCGCACGGCGCACACTCCGAGCCGTCCGGTCGCCGCGGCGCCTACGCCTGTGTCCGCGCCCGCGCCGGTGGAACCGCCCCCGGCCGAACGGACCCACGCCACCGGCGCGTTGCGGCAGATAGCGGGCGCGGCGCTCGGGATGGACGCCTCCGACCTGGACGGCCGCCGCCCGCTCACCGACTACGGTCTTGACTCGCTGATGGCCAGCCGGATCCGGCTCGAACTCGCCCGGGACCACGGCCTCCAGGTGACGGCGGGCCAGCTCTTGGGCGCCGACCCGCTCTCCCGCCTGGAGGAGCTTGCTCTGTCCTCCACACGCTGAATCCCCGTGCAACCGCCCGGCCGCCGGCTGATGCTCTCAACCGGCGGCCTTCGCCGCTCTGTTGCTGCGGAAGGCGGCGACCCGCGTCCGGTTCTGACAGGTGACCGAGCAGAACCGGCGCCGTCCGCCGGGTGACTGATCCACGTACACGTCCGCGCAGCGCCCACCGGTGCACACGCCGATCCTGGCCCAGCCGTGGTCGGCGATGTACTCCCGCAGGGTCACGGAGGCGGCGGCGAGCAGGGCGTGCTCGGCCTTGCCGATGCTCCAGACGGCGCGCACGGCGCCATCGTCCCCGCCCTCGCCCCCGTCCGCCTCCAGTGCGGGACGCACGCCGCACGAGGCGAGCAGCCGGGTCGTGCGGCGTGCGCGGTCGGCGGCGCCGGAGGCCGCGAAGACGGGGTGCAGGGCGTCGGCCGCCTCGGCCAGCGCTTCCTCCGTCAGCACGGCGCGTGCGGCGTCGGGCAGACACAGGCCGGACAGCGCGTCCACGGGTGGCAGAGGCGCGTCGGCGCGCTCGTCCTCGCGGCGCGGCAGGGTGCCCCACCCGTTGACGAGGTCGACGACGGCCTCGGGCGACAGTCCGGAAAAGGTGACGGCCATACTTCAACCGTAACGCATTGACACGGCTCTGCGCGTTGCGGACCGCAAGACTTCTGCGTAACGTAATAGATGGACGCTACCCGTTACATACCCGCCGGTGGTCAGTCCGCCGTACCGCCGTATACCGGGAGGTAGCCATGCTGGACCCGACTCTGCTGCCCGCCTTCATGGTGGCCGTCACGCTGGTCACCGTCGCTCCGGGGCCGGACGCCGCCTTCATCGTGGCCGTCGCCGTCGAGAGGGGACCGCGCGCCGGGCTGCTCTCCGCGACGGGAATGGCGCTCGGGATGGTGGTGCACGTGACGGCAGCGGCCCTCGGCCTCGCGGTGTTGCTGCGGTCGACGCCCGCCGCGCTGATCGTCGTGGAGGCGGCGGGCGGCCTCTACCTCGCCCATCTCGCGGTGTCGACGCTACGCGCGGCGCGCAAGGCTCCGGCCCACGTGGCCGCTCCCCCGCCCGGCCGGGACATCCTCCGCCGGGCCATGATCACCAATCTGCTCAACCCCAAGACGGTCCTGTTCTTCGCCGCGTTCCTCCCCCGCTTCACGAATCCTGACCGCGGTCCGCTGTGGTCCCAGCTCCTGCTGCTCGGCCTGATCTTCCTGGCGATGGGCCTGGTGTGGGACAGCACGATCGGCCTGTGCGCGGGCCGCCTGGGCCAGGGCCTGATGAGCGGCCCCCGCACGGCGACTGCGGTGAACATCGCCGCGGGGCTGACGTTCGCGGCGCTGGCGGGCTTGCTGCTCAAGGACGCGGTGACGGCGCTGTGACGGGAGGGGCCGCCCGCCGCCGGTGAGGGGGGCGGTTCTGCGGGGGCCGTCAGAGTCGGTCGACCGGCCGTGCTCATCTCCATACCTCTGACCTGCCGGTTTGACGTCAACCTTGGTCGATGCGGTGGTCCGTTCGCCGTCCCCGTCGTGCTCACGGAAGGCGAACAGCCATGGCGAACGGCACCGAGCGAGCGGCCAGGCAAGCCCGACCGCGAGCGTGACCGGGGGCGGGGCCGGGGCGGTCGCTTCAGCCATCCGGTGGACGCTTCCCGTCGTGTCTGACCGACGGTCAGGCCATGGCACTGGTCGACGCGGACGACGTCGGCGGGTTTCCTCAACACCCTCAGGGGAGCGGCCGAGGCCCTGGTCATCGCCGCCTACAGCGCCTCGCTCACCGGTCTGCTGTCCGCCAGGCTCGACGACGCGGGCCGCGCCGCCGAGGTCGGGACCGGACGCCTCAGTGAGAGGGCGTACGCCGCCGAGCTCGACGCGTTCACCTGGCCCTGGCGGCTGACCCAGCTCGGCGTGGGCCTGCTCTGCCTCGCCCTGTCAGCGGCCGTCCTGGTCCTGACCCACGGCTGTAGGCCCGTCTCCCGCCGCACCCCGGCGCCGGGCTCAGGGCGGGTGCGGTGACGTCATTGCGTACCGACCCCCAAGACCCTCTCACGATCGGCGAGGTGTCCCGCCGGACCGGCGTATCCGCCTCCGCCCTGCACTTCTACGAACGCAAAGGCCTGATCCTCAGCGAGCGCGACGGCTGCAACCAACGCCACATCACTCCCATCGCCGCGCCCACGACCCCCGACCGCAGTCAGCAACACCGTCGGCGCCACCGGGCGTGACTGCCGTCGGCGCGCTCGTCTCCCGCAGTTCCTGGAGGAACGCGGCGGCAGCTTCATGGTTCGGCCCGTTTTCCACGACACCGCCGCCGCCCGAGCAGCAGCGCCCCCGACGGCTCTCTCGGCGTATCACCGGCAAAGCCGCAGGCGGGTCAGCCGAGGGCGGCTTGTTCGGCTGCGATGAGATCGCGGGCCTGCTGCCCGTAGACGGCGATGGAGCGCAGCAGCCGGAAGCGTTCTTGGTAGGCGGAGACCTCGTCGGGAGCCGTGATCAACAGGGAGGCGGAGACCGTTTCCACGTTGACGCTCGCGCCGTCGAGGATGGTGAACGAGGTGGACGGTACGCAGACCATGGGTGCCCGTGCGGGAATGATGCCGATCGTCAGGCCCTGGCGGTCGAGCATGGTGGCGAGGAAGTCCAGCTGACCGCGCATCACGGCGGCGCCGCCGATGTTCGTCCGCAGGGCCTGTTCCCCGAGGATGAGGTGGCTGGCGCGCCCGTCCTGGCCGATGAGCGCGGTACGGGCGCTACGCGCGGCCACTGCGGCCTCGATGGTGTCGTGACGGCCGTGGTTGTCGGCCACCAGCGTGAGCATGGCGCGGGCGTAGTCCTCGGTCTGGAGGTTTCCCCAGATGACGTCGGCGCAGTAGTGCTCACCGTTGCGGGAGGCGCGGCAGCGCTCCAAGTAGCTGTTCTGCACCGTGTCCAGGCCTTCGGACATCATCTGGGGCCACGGCGTGAGGTCGTGCTGCGAAGCTGTCATGACGAGGCTCCCTCGGGGCGGCGGCATCCGGTCCGTGGCAGATCGCTACGAGCATCCCCCGTGTCCGCCGGTCTCGTCGAGAGCGCCAACGCGCGACGATGCTCGCGGCGGGCCGCACCTCCACGAAGGCCGCGACCACTGCCAAGACTGAGACCGCCACGCCCGAACCCCCGGCACGCGATGCCGCCGCGGATCGCAGCCGCATCGCGTGCCGGTCCCCTGCCGGACCGTCAGGGCGCCGCCGGCCGGGTCAGTCCAGGACGAGCTCCGGGTTGTACATGTCCAGCCACAGGGCGAGGTCCAGCGTGCGTTCCAGGCCGCGCCGGGATGCCTGCGAGATCCGCGGCGCGTCGTGGTGGGCCGCGCGGGCCACGCGGTCGCGGTCGAGCAGGTCGAAGACCCGGTGCGAGGGACGGGTGAGCAGGTCCTTCGCGTGGTCCTGGAGCGCGACCGCGTACTTCGGGTCCTGCGTCGAGGGGTAGGGGCTCTTGACCCGGTCGTAGACCGACTGCGGCAGGACGTCCGCGGTCGCCTCGCGCAGCAGGCTCTTCTCCCGGCCGTCGAACGACTTCAGCGCCCACGGTGTGTTGTACACGTACTCGACCAGCCGGTGGTCGCAGAACGGCACCCGCACCTCCAGGCCGACCGCCATGCTCGCCCGGTCCTTGCGGTCGAGCAGCACCCGCACGAACCGGGTCAGGTGCAGGTGGCAGATCCGGCGCATCCGGTACTCGAAGTCGCTCTCGCCGTCCAGGCGCTGGATGCCGCGCACCGCGTTCGCGTAGCTGTCCGCGACGTAACCCGACAGGTCGAGGCGCTTGCTGAGGTCGGGTCGCAGCACGTCCGCGTCGTCACCGAAGTGCCGGCCCATCCGCACCAGCCACGGGAACGTGTCGGCATTACGGGCCTCTTCGTCGAAGAACTGCAGGTAGCCGCCGAAGACCTCGTCCGCCGACTCGCCGGAGAGCGCGACCGTGGAGTGCTCACGGATGGCGCGGAAGAGCAGGTACAGCGAAGCGTCCATGTCCCCGAAGCCGGCCGGGATGTCGCGGGCCCGGATCACCTTGGCCCGCACCTCGGGGTCGGCCAGGGCGTGCGCGTCGAGCACGATGTCGCGGTGGGCGGTGCCGGCCAGCCGCGCCACGTCGTGCACGAACGGGGTGTCGGGGGTGCCGCGCAGCTCGTCCGCGACGAAGTTCTCGGCCTGGCCGACGAAGTCGACGGCGAAGCTGCGCACCGTCTCGCCGTGCTCCGCCAGTTGCCGCGCCGCTATCGCCGTCATCGCCGAGGAGTCGAGACCGCCCGACAGGAGCGTGCAGCGCGGCACGTCCGAGACGAGCTGGCGCCGGACGATGTCGTCGAGCAGGCCGCGGACCGTGGCGATGGTCGTGTCCCGGTCGTCGGTGTGTGCCCGCGTCTCCAGCGTCCAGTACGGGCGGCTGCGCAGCCCCGAGCGGTCGACGGTGACGACCGTGCCCGGCTCGACCTCGTTCATCCCGTCCCACACGGCATGGCCGGGAGTCTTCACGAGCGTGAACAACTCGCGGAATCCGTCCAGCGTGACGCGGGGCTTGGCGAGCGGGTTGGCGAGGATCGCCTTGGGCTCGGAGCCGAACAGCACGCCGTCGGCCGTCCGGTAGAAGTAGAACGGCTTGATGCCCATCCTGTCGCGGATCATCAGCAGCTTGTCCACCCGGCCGTCCCACACGGCGAAGGCGTACATGCCGTTGAGCCGCTCCGGCAGTCGCTCGCCCCATTCGAGGTAGCCGCGCAGCACGACCTCGGTGTCCGAGTCGGTACGGAACTCATGCCCGCGGGCGACGAGTTCGGTGCGCAGTTCGGTGTAGTTGTACGTTTCACCTGAGTAGACGAGAGCGACCGTGCCGTCCGGCGTCGTCGCGGTCATGGGCTGCCGGCCGCCCGGCAGGTCGATGATGGCGAGCCTGCGGTGGCCGAGTGCCGCGGGCCCCTCGATCCAGGTGCCGCGGTCATCGGGGCCCCGGCACTCCATCGTCTGCGTCATCGCATGCAACGCGTCCGCCGAGGCCCGCAGGTCACGGTCGAAGGAGATCCAGCCGGTGATGCCACACATACGCTTCCTCCTGCTTCCCTTAACCGCCGTGGACGGCCCGGGACGACCCCGCCGACCTGCGATCAGGCAGGCGCGGTGGAGCCCGGAGCCGGGTCGTTGTACACGGCATCTATGTGTCGAGCGTGTGTCATGGCGGCGGGCCCGGTCAACGAGGCCGTAACGCGGGGAACCGGTCGACCCGGGCAGTTTCAGCCGCACGCCAGGCGACCGAGCGGAATGATCCCCTTCGCAAATCCCTTGTGCGCGCGCGGATCCGAAGATCGGTTGCCTCAGGCGACCAGTACGATCCGGCCAACGGCAAAGGTTTGATCAATCCTGTTCCCACGGGACACGCGGGCTGTGCTGGTTCGGGGGCGGTGCGGGACGTGCGGGAGCTGGCGGTGACCTGTGGTGTTGGCGTGGCGGCGCCGTTCGGCGTGGCCGCCGCGGCGGCCGGGGGCCTTGGACGCGTAGCCGGCCTTACACCCGGTACTGATCAGCGCGCACGCCGCCTCTATGACTGCCCGGCGGTCAAAACCGTGGGCAACTGCTGGTGGAGCAGCAAGTCTTGGGGCAGGGCAAGGCCGAAGCGCTCAGCGATGAGAGCGAGGGACGCCCGGTGTGCGGCATCTCGATCCGCTTCACCGGGAATGCCCGTAGCCTCGATGGCGGAACGGACCAATTCGGGGCGGAGGCCGGTGACTTCCTGCGACCATGCCTTCATGTACATGTGGAAGCCGCACAGGTACTGCCCGTCCTGGAAGTAGGCGAAGGAAGCAGGTGGCAATTTGGGGTTCTCCCGCTCCCAGTACAACTGGTAGATGTCTGCTCCGCCTTCGGAAAGCCCGTCCGTGTATCCGGGCCCCATGCGCCCGGGCCAGTTGTCCCCGTACGCCACCGCGAACGCCGTATCGCCATGCTGTCCATAGCGCACGGCGATGTGGTCGCCGACGCCCGATTCACGATCCAGTCGTGCCAGGTAGCTCTCCGCCTCGGCGGCGGTGAGGTCGCCCAGATATTCGGGGTCGCGGCCGCGCGCGAGGCGGGTGACAAGTTGTTCTGGAGTCAGGTAGCGGGCGAACGATACGCAGTAACCGAGCCAGGACAACTCGGCGCGGGCGATCCAGGCGAGGCCGTCGTCGTGCATTGTTCTTCCCCCAGGATGGCAGCAGACGGGCGACACCAGAGGTGACCGTGAAGTCGGCGTCTTCGGCGAGAACTGCGATCATGGCGGTCGAACTTGCCCTCCGGCACCTGGCTGTGCCTTGCGGCATGACGTGCAACCGCAGGATGTCGGCTGGCTGCCCTGCTCGCCGGCAGTGCTGCGGGTGCCGCCGCCGGGGGCGTAGGCGTACGAGTGCGCCTGAGCGTCGTAGTACGCCTTCCCGGTACGGGTCATGGAGTTAAGGCTGCCCCCGGGTGTACGCACAAATCCCTTATCGGCGACCGTCGGCTCGTGCGGCGGCCGGTTTGCCTACGGGGCCCCGAAAGCGGTGCCTTCCGCGCTGCCCTGGCCGGCCTGGCCGGGGGCGATGAGGCCGCTCTCGTAGGCGACGACGACGGCCTGCGCGCGGCTGGTCAGGCGGAGTTTGGACATGACGCGGTTGAGGTGGGTCTTGACGGTGGCGATGCTCACCACCAGCCGCTGCGCGATCTGTTCGTTGGTCAGGCCGCGCCCGACCAGGCGCAGGACGTCGGTCTCGCGCTCCGTGATGTCCGCCAGGGAGACGGGCTGTTCGTCCGCCGCCCCGGCTCGGTGGGCGAACGCCTCCACGAGCCTGCGGGTGACCGTGGGCGCGAACAGCATCTCGCCCTCGGTGATCAGGCGGACCGCCGCGAGCAGTCGCTCGGGCGGGGTGTCCTTGAGCAGGAAGCCGCTGGCTCCGGCGCGCAGAGCCGCGTACACGTACTCGTCGAGGTCGAAGACCGTCAGCATGATGATCTTCGGCTTCGGCTCAGGAGCTTCGCGCAGAATGGTCTCCAGGGCGGTGATGCCGCTGATGCCCGGCAGGCGGATGTCCATGAGGATGACGTCCGGGTTCAGCGCGGCCGCGAGTTCCACCGCTTCCTCGCCCGTCGCCGCCTGCCCTACGACGTCGAACCCCGGTGCCGCGCCGGCCAGGGCGGCGAGCCCGGCCCGGATCAGGACCTGGTCGTCCACGATCAGCAGCCGTGTCATCGTCGCCGTCTCCCCCGTGTTCGCGGGGGAGATCTCATACTCCCCCGGCCGTGCCGATCGGGGCGAGCGGTATGGAGAAGGCGACCTCGAAGCCTCCTTCGGCCCGAGGGCCGGCCCGCAGCGACCCGCCGTAGAGTTTCGCCCGTTCGCGCATCCCGAGCAAACCGAGCCCGGTCGAGGGCAGTTCGGCCGCCACGGCATCGCCGCCTTGGTCGCGTATCTCGCCCGTCAGACGGTCGGGCTCGAACGTGAGACGCACCGAAACGCGCGCGCCCCGGCCCGCGTGCTTGACCGTATTGGTCAACGCCTCCTGGACGATGCGGTACACGCCCGCCTCCAGGCCCGACTGCAGGGGCCGCTGGAGTCCGCAGACCTGGCAGTCGATCGCCAACCCGGCTCCCCGGGTCCGTTCCACCAGTTCGTCCAGGCCCGCGAGTCCGGGCACGGAGCGGTACAGGGCGTCCGGGTCGGCGGCGGAGTCCGCGCTGGTGCGCAGGACTCCGAGCAGGCCCCGCATCTCCTCCAGCGCCTGTCTGCTGCTGGTGCCGATGGAAGCGACCGCTTGCCGGGCGGCCACCGGATCGGAGGCGAACACGAAGTCGGCCAGTCCGGCCTGCACGGCGAGAGCCGAGAGGTGATGAGCGACGACGTCGTGGAGTTCACGGGCGATGCGCAGCCGTTCCTCCATGGTGGCGTGCAGGGCGCGCAACTCCTGTTCGCGGCGCAGCTTTTCGGTGAGGTCGGCGAGCTGGGCGTTGCGCTGGGCGAGGCGGCGGCTGCCGGTGGCCCACAGCCACACCACGCCGACACCGATCACAGCCTGCGCCACAGCGAGTTCGACGGACAGGCGGGCCGCGAGTCCGCTGGCCACCCAAGCCGCGGCGGTGGCGACCGCCGCGGCCGCGGCCCGGGGCGCGGGGTGGCGCACGATGACGGTGTGGCAGGCGAACAGGGGTGCCCACAGGTTCGTCGACGGCTGGAACCCCGCGGCGGTGTAGGCCACGAGCGCGCCGCAGGAGACGGTGAAGACCGTGCCCGGCGCCAAGTGCCGTGCCACCAGCGGGGCGTTGACCGCCAGGCTGAGGACGACGGCCTCGGCACCGAACACGGGCCGGCCCTCGGCGTGGTAGCGGGCCTCGAAGCCCTGTCGGGCGTAGACGATCGTCAGGGTCGTCATGACACACGCCAGGGCGACGTCGACCACGAGTGGACTGACCCGCACCCGCCATCTCGCTGCCTGCATCCCCGCAGCGTAGAGACGCCTGCCCTCACGCGTCGTCAACCCTCGGGTTGAGTCGCGCCCGGTCCGGCCGCGGCGGTGGCTACGGCCCTGCCCGCGACCGCGCGTGACCTGCCCGGGACCCCGGCGGTCGGCCGATGCGGCAACGCGCCTGCAACGCGGGGAGGGGCACGCCCGTACAGCGTGGGTACGAGGCCCGGCCGGGCCCTGACGTCCCGGTTGCAGGTTCCGGCCCCAACCCCGGTTGGACGACGCGGCGCAGGGCCGGCTTCTACTCTCGAGAGAGCCGCCCGACCGCCGGGCGGACAGGCCGTGCGGAAGGGGCCCGCCGTGGAACTCCTCATTGTCCTGATGTTCGTTCTCCCGGGCCTCGCGTTCTGCGCGCTGATCGTCGTGGTGGGGGTGCTCTTGTGGAAGTCGGGCCATCGCGGCGGGGGCGGGCACGGCCCGGGGGGCGGTTTCACGGGCGGTGGCGGTTCTTCAGCCCTCTGACCCGACCACTCCAGGGCCGGCCCCCGACCGGTGGAGAGACTCAGGCACGACGACGGGAGCACAGTGGACAGCCGCGACAAGAGCGAAGAGCCCACGAGTTACGGGCTGCGACCACCGGGAGTCGCCTCCTCCCCCGCAGCGCGCGTCCCTGCCCCGAAGACCGGCGGACGTGCCGCGAAAGGGCACGCGCCCACCGAGGCCGCCCCCTCTTCGCAGTCGGGCGCGGGGCGGCTCGTCGGCGGGCGTTACCGGCTCCTCGAACGGCTCGGGGCGGGCGGCATGGGCACGGTGTGGCGGGCCCGGGACGAGGTCGTCGACCGCGATGTGGCGGTCAAGGAGCCGCAGGTGCCGGAGAACCTCAGTGCGACGGAGCGGCGCACGGCGTTCCTGCGCATCGAGCGTGAGGCGAGAGCGGCGGCCCGGATCGACCATCCGTCCGTCGTGACGATCCATGACGTGGTCAGCGAGGACGGCCGCCCTTGGATCGTGATGGAACTGCTGCGCGGGCGGTCCCTGGCCGAGCTGCTGGACGAGGGGACGCTGCCGCCGGCGGAGGCGGCCCGGATCGGGCTCGCGGTCCTCGGCGCGCTGCACGCCGCGCACGAGGCCGGCGTGCTGCACCGCGATGTGAAACCGGGGAACGTGATGATCGGCCGGCACGAGCGGGTGGTTCTCACCGACTTCGGCATCGCGCAGGTCGAGGGGGAGCAGAAGCTGACCGAGACCGGGGCGTTCATCGGCTCCCCGGAGTACATCGCGCCGGAGCGGGTCCTGGGCCGCAGGCCCGGCCCCCAGTCGGATCTGTGGTCGCTCGGGGTGATGCTCTATCAGGCGGTCGAGGGCGTCTCGCCGTTCCGCCGCCAGACGACGCCCTCCACCTTGCAGGCCATCCTTCTGGCGGAGTTGCCCCCACCGCAGAGCGCCGGACTGCTCACTCCGCTGCTGACCGGTCTCCTGTGCAAGGAGCCCGAAGGGCGGCTGACCGCCGCAGCGGCTCAGCCGATGCTGCGTACGCTCACTCTGCCCGCGCCGCCGCCACCGCCGCAGACCCGGCTGCTCGCCGCGTCCGCCGGCTCCTCCGCCGGCGACCCGGATGGGCAGCGGCCATGGCGTACTCGTCCGCGCCTGTTCGTCGCTCTCGGGGTGGCGGCCGTGCTCGCCGTGGTGGCGACGGTCGTATGGGCGAAGCAGGACGACCTTCCCAGCGGATGGAAGTCGTACGACGAGTACCGGATGCACCTGAGTGTCGCGGCCCCCTCGGACTGGACCATCACCACGGAGGACGACCTGGCGAACCAGAGCGGCCCGTACCGGGGCACCCGCTACACCTCCCCCAAGAAGGACGTGTCCTTGCTGATCGACCGCAAGGAGAAGGTGACGGAAACGCCACGTGCCATCGCCGAACGCTGGAAGAGCGAACACGAGGCGGCGATCCCGCCCAGCGGCGGTTCCAAAAGCGTCGCGAGGGTGGAGTCGACCGACCAGCAAGGCCGGGACGCCGCCGTGATCACCGAGTCGTACAGCCAGAACAGCGAGGGCGCGCCCCGCCGCCTCAGCAAGATCCTCCTCGTGACCACTTCGAACCAGGAACTCATCACCCTCGGGGTGTACGTCCCCTACACCAAGGATGCGAAGGAGACCGCGACGGACCTCCTCGCCAAGGCCCGCGCCTCTCTCCACATACGCGACCTCTGAGCCCGCCGACACGCGCGCGGGGAGGGGCGCGGGCGCCGGGGCGAGGCAGGTCGGGGTGCGCCCTGATGCTCTTCGTCGTTCTTCGTCAAACCGCTGGGCAGGAGCCTGTGCCCGGGGTTCGGTCATCTCAGTCGGGATGAGACGGTCGGGCTGTTCCAGAGATGACGGGGCGGTCAGGCGATGAGTTCAGCGATGCCGACCCCGGTGAGCACGGAGGTGGTCACGGCGACCAGCCCCGGGATCATGAACGAGTGGTTGACCACCGAGCTGCCCACGCGGGTCGTGCCGGTGCGGTCGAAGTTCACGGCGGCGATGAAGGTCCCGTACGTGGGCAGCAGGAAGTACCCGTTCACGGCGGGCCACATGGCGATCAGCAGCGGCGCGGGGATGCCCAGGGCGATGCCGAGCGGCATCAGGGCCTTCGTCGTCGTCGCCTGGCTGAACAGCAGCGCCGACAGCACCAGCAGCATCACGGCGAAGAACCACGGCTGCGAGCGCGCGACCCCGCCGAGCGCGTCCGTGATCCGCTCCTGGTTCGCCCCGATGAACGTGAGTCCGAGCCACGACAGGCCGAACACCCCGATCACGGCGACCATCCCGGAGCGGGCCACGCTCGTGGACGGGATACGGGTCGCGTCGACCTTGCAGATGACGAGGATCAGCGCGGCCACCGCCATCATCAGGATCTCGATGGTGACCGGCATGGAGATCGGCCCCTTGCCCGGCCCCGCCTCCGGCCGCAGCGCCGGGAACAGGCCGCTGACGACGACCGCCACCATGCCGCCCAGGAACAGCAGCGCCGCGGCCCGGCCCCGGAGCGGCACCCGGTCGGTACGCGAAAGCGGTTCATCCTCGCCCTCGGCCCGCGCCGGTGCCCCGGGCGGCTCGATCTCCCCCGCCGCCAGCCTGCGCAGATACTCCGGGTCCTGGTCCAGCGGGCGCCCGATCCTGGTCTGTACGGCCGCCGCGACGAGGACGCCGACGAGCGTCGCGGGGACGGCGACCGCCATGATCTTCGGCAGGCCCCAGCCGTCGTGGTCGAACATCACGATCATCGCGGCCGTCGCCGCCGACACGGGTGAGGCGGTGATGGCGACGGTGGCGGCGATCGAGGAGACGGCGATCGGCCGCTCGGGGCGCACCCCGCCCTCGCGCGCGACGTCGTGGATGACCGGCAGCAGGGGGTAGAAGACGTGGGCGGTGCCCGCGCCGAGGGTGAACAGCCAGGAGACGAGCGGCGCGATGAAGGTCACCTGTGCCGGGCGGCGCCGGATGACGCGTTCGGCGACGCCCACCAGACAGGCGATACCGCCCGCCGCCTCCATGGCCGCCGCCGCCATGACGACGGCGAGGATGATGAGCATCACGTCGACGATGCCGGAGGTGTCGGCCGGCGCCACGCGGAAGACGGTGGCGAGGACGAAGACGCCGACGGCCCCCCACAGGCCCATCGCCACCCCGCCCCGGCGCGATCCGATGGCGATCACCACGCACATGACGGCGAACTGCAGGAACATGCCGAGCACGGCGACTCTCACCTCGGAACACGATGAACCGGTGGGCAGCCCGACAGTCCGGCCGCACACCATGACAGAACTCCAAGGCTGCCGGGCCGCGCCCCACGGGAACACGGCCGTTCCGCCCCACTCGCCAGGGCATAAAGTCCCTTGTAGTGCCCGTTTTCGCGGTGCGATGTGATCTCCGGGGGCCCGTGGAAGCGGTGTGAGCCCCTGCCCCCGCTGCACCAGATGCCCGTTTCAGTAGCTTTCTGGGCTTACCTGCAAAGATCAGCTTTATGAACCACTCACATCTGCCCAGCACGGAAGCCGCCGTCGATGCCGTCCGCGCCCTCGCCCGGGAGTTCTCGCTCGCCGTCGAGGTGACCCACGACATCGGCGCCGACCAGACCTCGCGCCGCTCCGCCGCAGGCGTCGGGGTGACGACCGACGGGGGCGGTTCGCTGCCGCACGAGGCGTACATCGAGCTGGGCGGGTCGCCGCGGATCGACGTGCGGCTGTTCCCGGAGGACGACGCGCAGATCACGGTCGAGGGCATCGCCTTCGACGACGTGCCGCGCGACGAGGTGCCGGCGTTCCTGCGCTCGTGCTTCGAAGGGCTCGCGTACGTGCGGACTGGGGTCCTGCCGTTCCTCCCTGTCTACACGCTCGTCATACCTCTGCCCGGCGACCGTACGTACAAGGAATTCGTACCGCCGTTGCTCACTCCCTGGATGAAGCGCAACCTGCGCCATCGCCGAAAGAAGAAATGACGTCGGCAACCGACATGGCCTTGGGACGGCCGGTGCGCTCACGGCGTCGGAGCCGTCCTGAACAGCCCCCTTCACCGGGCTGAGCCCGCGCCGTTGCGGCGAACTACTGGCGGCTGTGCGCCGCGGGGCTGTCGCCGATGAGCATCACGAGCGCCCCGGGGGCTGCCGCTGGGAGATCACGTCCCTGTCGGTCATCGCGTACGTACGCACGCACTTGACTACGCGTCAGCTCAACCTCGCGCCGTTGGCTGTGCAGCAGGAACATCACGCCGTGCCTCGCCCGTAGCGACACCTGGACCTCTCAGCGGCTCGAAGACCACCCGTGGACTCAAGAAAGCCACTGAAAAGCGATCTGGGTGATCGTGAGAGCGAAAATGATCTCAGCCTGATGTGCGCCTTAAGCGAGGACTAAGGAAGGCAGAGCACCAAGGCGAGTGGACGGATCCGCTCTAAATGGAGGGGTACTGTCTGGACGGTACGACGCGTAGCCGCGCCGCTCAGCTCCTCCATTCCAGGGCAGGCTGATCCCCCACTCGGTCGTTCAAGTCCGTGAAGGAAAGCGCTGAGCATCAGTTCGAGGGCAGGACCACCGCCTGTTCTCTCGGCGCGGCTTCTACGCCTTCGGGTTCGCCAGACGGAGAGAACAGGTCATCGTGCACATCGGGCAGCTTGCGAAGAATGAGAGCCCAGCCGTATTCGACGTCCTCCCTGACGGACTCCTGATCGTCAACGACAACGGGACGGTCGTACGCACAAATCCTGCCGCCTGTGAACTCTTCGGAACGGCAGGCGCCATGCTCGCCGGCCGGGGCATTCTGGACCTCCTCCCCGCATACGACTGGGGGTTGGGGCTGAGTCCGGGTGGCGAACAGCCGGAGAACCAACCCAATGCAGGTCCGGAAAAACGCCGAATGCTCGCTCGCAGAGCGGACGGGGGCGAGTTCGTCGCCGATGTTCAATGCGTCCCCCTGACTTCCCACTACCCGGAGGGTCGCTACAGGCCCTCCGGGGCGGAGTGGCTCCTCGTCGTCCGTGACGTGACCGGCGAAGTCAAAGCGGAGGAGGAAGCAGAGAGGGAGTTGACACGGCTGCTGCGCCAGACCGAAGCGATACTGCGTGCAGCGCACGTGGCACTGATCGGGACCGACAGCGCAGGGCATGTCACCCTGGCGAACCCGGCGGCCGCACAACTGCTGGGATGCCGAGCTGGGGACCTTGGCGGACAAGAGATCCGCTCGCTCCTCCTGGACCCTCCCGACGAGATTCTGGCCGAGAACGAGAAGCCACTGGCAGACGTGCTCGCGAGCGAACAGAGCCACCGGCTGACAGCGCGCACGGCCCGCACGAATGACGGCAAGAAAATCAAGATCGGCCTTACCACCTGGCCGGTGAGGCAGGGATCCAAGTTCCTGGGAACAGTCGTGTCACTGCAAGACCTCCGCCCCTACGAAGAACTCGCCGCGCGCCACGCTTCGGAGATCACCAAGATGACACGGAGACACGAGGCGGAATTGGAGGTGATGGACAGGGAACACTCACGCGCTGTGAGAGAGCACGCGGAAATGCAGGCCCTCGTCGACCATCTCATGCTGTCCGTCACCCGGGTGCGGGGCGAGCTCTTCCGCCTGGGCACTGATGACTCAGGACTTCTGTGGCCAGAAGCGGCACAGGCACTTCTCGGCCTTTCCTGCGAACTCATGAAGAGCACGTCTCTGGTCGAGAGTGTCGCCGACGCCCACTCCGCTCCAGACGATTCCGCACCGATGAGCCTGGAAGCGGTCCGCGTCGACCACCTCGTCCAGACAGCCGTGTCCGCAAGCGAAGAGTTCGCGGGCGGAGAGTTCCGAGCAGCACTTCCGCAGCACGCGCCGCAGCCATACAGAATCGTCGACAGCCCTGTGGAAACGGCCGGCAGACGGCCATCGGGAAAGCACCGAGCCCTGCTCCCATGACGCTCCCGCCCACGCGGAGGGAACAAGAGCGGCAACGACGAACGGCACGGTACTGCCGCACTCCCTTTGGGCCTGTCGCCAGACTCCGACAACGACACGTCCGGAGGCATGCACCGTGGGGCTAGTGACGACCAACCAGCGATTGCCGTTACGGGGAATTCTTCAATCGCAACGCTCTATCGCGTACTCGACCATGCGAATGTGAAAGGCCAGAAATTGGGACGGCATCAGCGCACCGGCGCCCGGCACGCCGCCGACGGCACCAAGGCCCGGGCAACGTCCACCAGCATTCCTTACGATCCGTCCGGTACCGACCGCGCGGCACCGTCCGGGACGCGGGGCGACACCATGTCCGCTCCACCGTCGAATCACCATGGCGCCCGCTCGCGTAAGCGCAGCGTCAGCCCTCCAGGCCACCGCGGGAAACGCGGCGGAACACGTCTGCGCACGGCGCTGGTGGCGGCGGGTGCGACAACGGCCGTGAGCACACTCGCCATGGCGGCGGGGCTCTTCTCGAACAGTGGAGACGGCGCCAAGAGGATTCAGGTCGCCGAACCTCCCGCCGTGGTCGCGACGGAGAGCCTGAGCGAACGCACCCCCTCGGCCTCACCCCCTTCCGAGAGCCCCAAGCCCAAGTCCAAGCCCAAGCCCTCGGCCAGTACCTCTCCTTCCCCGTCTGCAGAGCTGCCCCGGAAGCAGAGCACATCACCGTCCGCCGAACCGACGAAGAAGTCGGCCCCCATACCGAACCCCGTCGGCAACACCCCTGAACGGAAGAAGACTTCGAGTCCTCCCCGCTCCGGCCCCAAGCCGCAGAAGGGCACCACGGGCAAGGCCAAGTCGGGCAAGATGACGTACTACACCGACGCCGGTTCCGGTGCCTGCGGAACCAACATCGACCCGGCGAGCGAACTGCTGGTCGCCATCTCCCCCGTCTGGTGGACCGCGGGCAACCCCAATGCCGATCCGCTCTGCAAGGGTGTCCAGGTGAAGGTGTCCTACCAGGGCAAGAGCGTCACCGTTCCCGTCAAGGACAAGTGCATGGGCTGCAATGCGACCCATCTCGACCTCAGCGGGCCCGCCTTCGCGCGCCTCTCCCCGCTGGGACCCGGCGTCGTAGAAGGAATCACGTGGGAATTCGTCGGCTTGCCGGGCAAGTGAACACCCTCTGGCCAGAAGCGCTGACCGGCTGATCCGCTGCCGGATCCGCCAACCGTCAGGCGTGTGCGACCCCATGCCGGCGCCCCGCTCGCGGCAAAAGCCAAGCGCACCGGTTTCGCGCCAACGTTCGACGAAGTCCGCCTCCGTCTGTGGTGGTGAGGATCGCACCGGTGCGATCGTGAGGCGCGCCGCCGCGGAATCCGTGCCGAACCTCCGTTCAGCAGGGGCTCCGCGGCCGCGTGCGCGTGCGCGCGGATGGCCGGCACCTGGCGCCACCGCGTACCTGCACCGCACCCACTTGAACCTCGATGAAGAGATGAAGAGGGGACACGCATGGACGAGGACAGATCGGTGCGACGCCGCACCGTGATATTGGCAGGCGCGGGGCTGGCAGCCGGCGCATGGACGGCGGCGCCGGCACGCGCCGCCGCGTCCGGCACGACCATGGATCATGTGCTGTTCTGGAACAGGGTGTTACGCGACACCTTCCGCGGGCTCGTCAAAGGGGCTGCCTCGCCTGGGAGGTTGACCAGGACGGCCGCGATGATGAACGGGGCCGTCTACGACAGCGCCAACTCCGTGAGTTGTGCGACCCCCGCGGGGTGCCTCGGCCAGCCGTACCTGACCCGAGTCCCGGTCCCCGCGGGCACGGCCCCCGATCTGAGCACCGCGATCGACCATGCCGCGTACGGCGTGCTCAACGCGCTGTATCCGAAAGCGGCCTATCCGCAGTTCGACTTCGCGGCGGCGCTCAGCACCGCGCAGGCCGCCGTCCCCAGCTCTGTCACGCAGGCTCAGCGCGAGCAGGCCGCCGCCATCGGCACCCGCGTGGCCCAGGTGATGCTGGTGACCCGCCGCAACGACGGAGCGGACGCCACGGCCGTCTACGTACCAGGTGGTCGGCCCGGAGACTGGCGGCCCACGGGGACGGATGCCGCCCTGGACCCGCATTGGGGGAAGGTCCGTCCTTTCACGATGGCCAGCTCGAACCAGTTCCGGCCGTCCCGTCCCATGGGCGCACAGACGGTCGACGAGCTTGTCGGGAACGCCACGTATCTCGCGCATGTGGAGGAACTCCGTGACGTCGGCGGGATCGGCGCCCCGGGCCGCACCCCCGACAAGACCGAGGCGGCGCACTTCTGGGCGAACGATCTGGACGGCACGTACAAGCCGCCCGGCCACCTGCTCGCGATCACCGAGGACGTGAGCGGTCGGATGTCCGGACGGACCGAGCTGACGAACGCCAAGCTGTTCGCCTGGATGTCGCTGGCGCTCGCCGACGCCGCCATCGCCGCATGGGACGCGAAGTACGACACCGACATCGACCTGTGGCGTCCGGAGTCGGCCATCCACCACCATTCCACCCATCCCGATGCCGGCTGGCGGCCCGAGTCCCGCGACCGCGACGGCAACTCCTTCTCCCCGCCGTTCCCGGCGTTCATTTCCGGACACGGCACCTTTGCCGGCGCCTGGTCACGCGTGCTGCGGAACTACGTGGGCCAGGACGCCTTCACCTTCCAGGCCGGCACGGACGACCCGTACGCCCGGGGCGTGACCAGGTCGTTCAGTTCCTTCAGCGCTGCCGCGAAGGAGGACGCGCTCAGCCGCGTCTGGCTGGGCGTGCATTACCGGTTCGACGGCGAATACTCCCTGGTCACCGGGGAGCGTGTCGCGGACTGGGCGACGCAGAACCAGCTCGGTCCGCCGACCGGCGTACACGCCTCCGACACCTTCAGCCGTTCCGTCAGCGACGGATGGGGCGCGGCCGGTTCGGGCGGGGACTGGTGGGTGAGCGAGCCGTCAGGCAGCTACTCGGTCGCCGGTGGCAGCGGACAGGTCGTCCTGTCGGCTCCCGGCGTCTCACGCAGCGCCTACCTGCACCGGGTGCTGACGACCGACACCGACCTGACCTTCACCTTCTCCGCCGACAAGTCCGTCACGGGCAACGGCCTCTACGTCACGGCGGTCGGACGCAAGATCGAAGGCTCGGGCACCTACCGGGCGGTGGTCACCCTGCGCGCAGACGGTGGAGTGACCTTGCAGTTGCGGCGCGGCGACGCCACAGGTGCCGAGACCGACATCGGCACCGCTCTGCGCGTTCCGGGCCTCTCCGTCACGCCCGGCACACCGCTGAGGGTTCGGTTCCAGACCACCGGGGCTGCCCCCACCACCCTGCGGGCCAGGGTGTGGCCGGCGTCGGCGAGCGAACCGTCGGCCTGGCAGGTGTCGGCGACCGACAGCACAGCCGATCTCCAGGGCGCCGGCAGCACCGGTCTGCTGGTGTACCTGTCCGGTTCCTCCACCAGCGCCCCCGTCACCCTCGCCGTGGACGACTTCCAGGCCGTACGCACCATCTGACGAGCCCGCTACCGGCCCGGCGCGATGACACGGACGGCACGGGCACCGGGCCGGGGCGGCACACCTCGACGACGCCCTGCCGCCCAGTCTTGCCGTGGTCGGTCATGGCCGGAGGGCTTCCTAGGCCAGGGCAGGTGCCAGGCCCACCCGGGTGGGCCTGGCACCTTGGGGAGTCTGGGGTGTCAGCAAGACTCCTGATAGGCGCGCTGCGCCTCGGGCTGAGTTCCCCAGTCGGTCTGGTAGAGCAGGTAGTCGCACATCTTGTTCCAGGTGGCGGGGCCGACGATGCCGTCCGCCGTGATGGCCGTCGGGTACTTCTGGAAGCAGACCGTGGCGTTGTACGTCCCCTGCCCGAACTGGCTGTCGACGCTCAGGGTGGGACGGCACGTCTGGGCGTCATGCATGAAGGCGTTGAGGGCGCGCTGCCACCTGGCCACCGCGGCCCCTGAAGAGCCCTTGCTCAGAACCGGGTTGGACAGGACGTGCGCCCCGCCGGTCTGCTGTACGACGACTGCGGCGTCCTGGGGTCCGGTCGCGCCCTGCGCGGCCCCGGTCAGGGTGGTCACGCCTAATCCGGCGGCGACGACGGCGGCAACCGCGAAACGTCTTAACATGCTCACTCCATACGGTGAGAACGTGGTCGTGCTCGGTCAAGAGGAAACGACACCAGAACCGGCGAAGCGCGCGCTTGGACAAATGCGTATCCGGGCGACTCTTAAGACCGAGGCCAACTTCTTCTCACCCCCACGCCACCTCGTGGCCGAACTCCGGACTACGGGCGCAAAGAACCGCTCGACCGGAAAGCCCGGAAGACGCAGCCGGCACGGCAGCGGCAACGGCCGCGCTCGCCTCGCCCCCAGCGGAACACCGCAGCCCATGGCCGAGGAGCCACCCCTCGATCGAGACACAGCCGGGCCGCTCCCCCCCTCGCGCGGACGATCGGGTGCTGCGAAAAGGGCCCGGTCGGAGATACTGAATCCACGCCCGACGCGGGCGCGCCCCAGCTCCAGCCCCAGCCCCAGGAATCGAGGACGAACCGTGAACCGCCGCCCCACCGCCCGCGACGTCGCCGAACTCGCCGGGGTCTCGCGGGCCGCCGTCTCCTTCGTCTTCAGCGGCCGCGCCGCGGGCAACCTCTCCGCCGGGACGCAGGAGCGGATCAGGAATGCGGCGGACGAACTCGGCTACCGCCCCGACGAGGTCGCGCGCTCGCTCCGGAGCAAGCGCAGCGCGGTCATCGGCCTGCTCAGCGACGAGATCGCGACGAGTCCGTTCGCCGGGCGGATGGTGCTCGGTGCCATGGAGGCGGCCCGCGCACGCGGCCACCAAGTACTGCTCCTGGAGTCACGCGGAGACGCGTCCGCCGAGGCGGAGGCCGTCGCCGAGCTCCGGGCCCGCCGGGTCGACGGCGTCGTCTACGCCGCGATGTCGATGCGCCGCACCGAACTGCCCGACGGCCTCGACCCGACCCGTACCGTGCTCGCCAACTGTCTTCCGCAGCAACCTGGTTCGTACGCGTACGTGGTCGCGGACGAGCGGGGCGGCGGCCGTGCGGCCGTGGACGTACTGATCGAAGCAGGACACCGGGACATCGCACTGCTCGCCGGCGAGAGCAGCAGCATCGCGGCGTCCGACCGCGCGCGCGGCTTCAACGACGGCCTGCGCTCCGCGGGTCTTACGGCACGTGCGGAGTGGACGGTGCGGGCGGGCTGGCAGATCGACGAGGGCTACGCCGCCGCGATGCGCCTCCTCGACCGCCCCGGCGAGCCCCGCCCGACGGGCGTCGTCTGTGCCAACGACCGTGTCGCGGCGGGCACCATGCTGGCGGCGGCCCGCCTCGGCATCGACGTACCGGGCGAGCTGTCCCTCGTCGGCTACGACGACCAGGACCAGATGGCGGCCCATCTCGTTCCGGCCCTCACCACGGTGGCGCTGCCGCACCACGGAATGGGCGCCGAGGCCGTCCGCGTACTGCTCGACGCGGCGGACGCGGGGCGTGACGTCGACCGGAGCGCGGCGCTGTTGCTCGACTGCCCGGTGGTGCGGCGGAGTTCGGTGCGGCACATCGCGTCCGCCGGGTGAGAAGTCGCGGGCCGCGGCTGGACAGCCCCTCGCGCAGGGCCCCGTTTCCTTCCTCACGCTCTCGCCCCGGTACGCGCCCGAAAGCAGCTCGGTCCCACGACGCCACGACGAAACCCGCGCCTACGTGTCAGCGGACCCGCTCCCCTGGCCGAGTTCCCACCCGGACACCGCGACCTCCGCCACCCCGCGCACCACCTCCACCCCGAAGGGTCCTTCGGGAGTCGGGTAGACCTTCTCCGTCAGCGTGGCCCGGTCGTCGACGAACACCTCGACGAGCGGCCCGTCGACCAGCACCCGTGCCCGCATGCGCGTGCCCGACGGCACGACCGCCGAGACAAGCGGCGTCCTGGCCAGCGGATGCCGCGACGTGGCGGGCGCCCCCGACCGGTCCAGGGTGGCAAGCCCCCGCGTCGGATTCACGCGCAACGCGACGCGGTCCCCGAGCCGCACCTCGACCTCGGAGTCGGGATGCCCGACGACGACATCGAGTCCGATCTCGTACGAGGCCGGCAGCGCGTCCCCGACCCCGAACGCACCGCGGCGCAGCCCGGTCAGCTCCCGCGCGGGCACGACCCGCAGTGTCCCGTCCGCGTGCACGCCGACCTCCCGCGGATGCGTCAGGCAACCCGCCCAGCCCGCGGCCACGGACTCCTCCTCGCTTCGTGACTCCCAGCTCCAGCCCCACAGCAGCGTTCGGTCGCTCTCGACCAGAGTGGTGGGGGCGTAGAAGTCGCGGCCGTGGTCGAGCATGCCCCCGCCCTCAGGAACGAAGGCCAGACTGTCGCCGTCGCCGCGCATCTCGCCGGTCAGGTAGGCGGTCGAGTAGGTGATGTCGTCGGCCCACAGCGAGACGATCAGGATCCAGCGGTCGCCACCGACGGGCACCAGCGCCGGGCACTCCCAGGCGGTCGCGGGGGCGGCGACGCGGGCGGCGACTGGGTCCGTGGCGTCGAGCAGCGAGCCCACATAGGTCCACTCCTCCAGACCTTCGATGCGGTACAGGAGCAGGTCAGGGGTGCCCGTCTCGCGGTGCCCCGCCCCGATCACGCCCCAGCGCCTGCCGGCGTGGGTGAAGACGTACGGGTCACGGAAGGCGTTGAGGTCCAGGCCCTCCGGCGGGCCGGGGACGACCGGGGCGGGCTCGGCCTTGAACGTGGTGATCGCGTCGTCCACGGCGCGCGCGAGCATGACCGAGCCGATGCCGTCGTGTCGGTCCATGCCGGTGTAGACAGCCGTCGGCACGCCGTCCTCGACGACCGCGCAGCCGGACCAGACGCCCCGTTCGTCGCGGCCGCCGGGGGTGGGCGTGAGGGCGATGCCGTGGTCGGTCCAGGTGATCAGGTCGGGGCTGGAGGCGTGGCCCCAGTGGATGTCGCCCCACACGGCCGCCCCGGGGTTGTGCTGGAAGAACAGGTGGTAGCGGCCGTTGTGGAAGAGCGGCCCGTTGGGGTCGTTGCACCACTGCCCCGCGGCAGGCCGTACGTGGTGGCGGGGGGTGTTCCGGTCGGCCATGGCGTAGGTCACGTCCTCGATCACGTCTACGTAAGTGTTTGTCTTGCCAATGCGAACCTAACACGTGATAGTTAGCGCACCTAGAACGTGTTAGGTCCGGACGGTCCGACCCGGCCCGGTCCCCCGTTCCCCTCTCATGACAAGGGTGCGGCGAGAAGCTCGCGGCGCCCGTTCCGCGCGAAGGAGCGCCCATGACGACGAGCGTGATCCAGGTGGCCGCGTCACCAGAAGCCGGGAAGAGCAAACGGCGCCTCAACTTCTCGCTGATCAGCGCGGCGCTCTTCATGTTCTTCGTCACCTGGTCGCTGTCCTGGTCGCTGTTCTCGATCTGGCTGACCCAGGACATCGGGCTCACTCCCGGCCGCAGCTCGCTCGTGATCAGCGCCAACGCCGTCGGCTGTCTGCTCACCATGCCGTTCTACGGCTTCCTCCAGGACCGCCTCGGCCTGCGCAAGAACCTCCTGTACTGGATCGGTGGGCTGATGCTGCTGGTCGGCCCGATGTACATCTACGTGTACGGGCCGCTGCTGAAGTCCCACTTCGCGGTCGGCCTGATCGTCGGCGCCGCCTACCTGGCCATGGCGTTCGCCGTCGCGGTGGCGACGCTGGAGAGTTACACCGAGCGCCTGAGCCGGTTCCACGGCTTCGAGTTCGGCCGGGCCCGGATGTTCGGCTCGCTCGGCTGGGCAGCCGCGACGTTCGTCGCCGGCCGGCTCTTCAACATCGACCCGAAGCTCAACTTCTGGTGCGCCTCACTGGCCGCCGCCGTCTTCGTCGCGCTGATCGCCGCGATCCGCGTGACCGACGGCCGGCGCGCCGCCGCCGTCGACCACGCCGCGTCCTCGGTCACTCTCACGGACGTGAAGTCACTCCTCCGATACCCGGCGTTCTGGGGCCTGTTGCTCTTCGTGTTCGCGGTGACCGCCACGTACAACGTGTACGACCAGATGTTCCCCTCGTACTTCGCCTCGCTCTTCCCGACGAGCGCCGAGGGCAACCGGATGTACAGCGACCTCAACTCCTGTCAGGTCTTTCTGGAGGCGGGCGGCATGGCGCTCGCGCCGTTCCTGGTCAACCGCATCGGCCCGAAGAAGTCCTTGCTCGTCGCCGGCTGCATCATGGCGACCCGGATCATCCTGTCCGGACTCGTCACCGATCCGCTCGCCATCTCAGCGGTCAAGCTGCTGCACGCCGTCGAGCTGCCGATCATGCTGATCGCCATCTTCAAGTACGTGAACCTGCACTTCGAGGCGCGGCTGTCGTCCTCGATCTACCTGGTCGGCTTCCAACTCGCCACTCAGCTCGGCGCCTCGGTCATCTCGCCGCTCGCCGGCATCGGTTACGACCACATCGGTTACGCGTCCACGTACCTGATCATGGGCACGGTCGTCGCGGTGTTCACTGCCGTCTCCTCCCTCACCCTGCGTCCCGACTCCTCGGGGCCGAGCCTGACCGGAAAGGAAGTGCTGGCGTGATCGTCGTCGCCGGTGAAGCTCTGATCGACCTGGTGCCGCAGGGCGGCACCAGCGACCCGCTCGCCCCCTTGCTGCCCGCTCGCGGTGGCGGCCCCTACAACACGGCTGTCGCGCTCGGCCGCCTCGGCGCGGACGTCTCGTTCTGTTCCCGTGTCTCCACCGACGCCTTCGGTACAGCGCTCGTGTCCCGCCTGGAGAAGGAAGGCGTCGACTGCGGTCTCGTCCAACGCGGTCCCGAGCCGACCACGCTCGCGGTCGCCTCCCTCGGCGGGGGCGGGTCGGCGGAGTACACCTTCTACACGGAGGGCAGCGCCGACCGCCTGTTCACCGCCCCCACCCAACTCCCCGCCACCATGAGCGCGTTGTCCGTCGGGACCTGCTCGCTCGTCCTCGAACCTGGCGCGAGCGCGTACGAGGACCTGATGCGCCGCTGTTCCGCCCAGGGCGTCTTCGTCACCCTCGACCCGAACATCCGCGCGGGGCTGATCCCGGACGCCGACGCCTACCGGGCCCGCTTCAGGGACTGGCTGCCTCACCTCTCCCTGCTCAAGCTCAGCGAGGAGGACGCGCACTGGCTCGGCGACGACATCGCGGGCTGGCTCGCGTCCGGCCCCGCCGCCGTCGTGCTGACCCGGGGCGGCGCGGGCCTGACGGCTTACACAGCGGAGGGCACGTACGCGGTGCCGGGCCAGGACATCGACGTCGTCGACACGATAGGCGCCGGCGACACGGTGAACGCGGCCCTGCTGCACGCGCTCGCCGCCCGCGGCGCCCTGTCCCGCGAAGCGCTCGGCGGGCTCGGCGCCGCCGACTGGGACGCGGTACTGGGGTTCGCGGCCCGTGCGGCGGCCGTCACCTGCTCCCGGCCCGGCGCGGAGCCGCCGTACGCGACGGAGTTGTGAGGGCTCGGAGTCTGCTGTGCCTGGCCGCAGGTTCCTGAGAAGCCGCAGGTTCCTGCGAACACGTGCGGTCCGTCGCGGCGGTGGCGTACCGCCGCTCCACCGGGGGCTGGGCCCAGCTGCGGGCCGACTCCCACCGCCTACGGGCCGGGCTCGCCTCGCCGCCGGTTTCGTCCGGCGGCGAGGCGAGCGGACGCGTCCTTCGCAGCACCGAGCTTGCGCCCACGCCCGGTTGTCACTCGAAGCGGGCCAGCGGCTGCGTGGAGCAGCGGAAGGAGCCTCCGAGGGAACGCGACACGGCGAAGTCGACGTACTCGACGGTGACGCCCCGTCGGGTCAGCTCGTCGCCGATCCGCTGGAACGCGGGGTCGGTGACGTAGACCTCGGGGCTGAGGGGCAGTCCGTTCGTACCGAGGGCGCGTGCTTCTTCTTCTGTCACGGCCACGCGCTCCCAGTCGGCGAGGGCGGCCGGGACTCCCCCGGTCAGGCGTTCCTCGCAGACCAGAAGCAGTCCTTCACGGACCAGGCTCAGGGCGCAGTCCAGGTGCAGGACGTGGGGGTGCAGGGGTACCTGCTCGACGGTGTAGCCCTGCGGTCCGAGGTACGCGGACAGCCAGCGGTGGCCGGCGTCGTCGGAGGCCAGGCCGGACCGGCCGACGAACACGTGCTTTCCCCACACGAGGACGTCGCCGCCTTCGAGGAAGGGACCAGGCCCGTCGCTGCCCTCCATGTCGGGCAGTTCGGGCGTGGGAAGGGCGACGTAGGCGGCGTCGCTGCCCAGCGCCCGCTCCTTGAGCAGCGGACGGCTGGGGAGGACTTCGAGGCGGCGGTGACGGAATCGCGGGCACCCCTCGATGACGTTGCCGCCGACCGTGAACCACGGGTCGCGCACGAAGAAGTTGCTGTACCCGGCCGCGCCGGCGGCGGCTTTCTCCGCTTCCGTCATCAGCCGGGGCCGCAGTACTTCCACGCCGTACCGCTCCAGTACGTTCTTGAGTGCTTCCCGCTCTCCTTCCCACGCTTCCTGCCGTGCGGGGAACGCCTCGGCGAGGGTCCTGCCCCGCATGTCCATCACGCTTTCGCGGTCAGTTCCGCCGAGGAATCCCAGAGTCGGATCCGCGTCCTGAAATTTGTCAGGAGCACGAAACTCACTCTGCGCCAGAACGACGGCCCTCAGGGGCGAGAACTCGCTCTCCGTGTGAACTTCCGTAGCTGCGGACGCCTTTACCGCCATGATTCAGCTCCCTTAGTCCAACCTTATTTTTGACACTCGCACAAAGTGCGGCACCCTTTAAAGGCAGCACAAAGTTCAGCCAACTGTCAAAAACAACCTCGAAGGGGCAGGCACCGGAACACTCGGTATCGAGAAACCGCGCATCATGAGTCCCCGGGCAGGGGGCTCTGCGGTTTATGCCTGCTCTGCTCGGGAGAAAGGCCGTCACGGTGAAAAAGATCCCCGCTCCCTCGGTGGAGCCTTCGCGGGACGCACAGGCTCAGGCACCCGCGGCGAAGCGGTGGGCCATGCTCGCTGTTCTCTGCTCGGGTCTGCTGGTCATCGCGCTGGACACCACCATCCTGAACGTCGCGCTGCCCTCGCTGATCGACGATCTGCGCCCCACCGCCATGCAGCAACTGTGGATCAACGACATCTACGGTCTGATCCTCGGTGGCCTGCTGATCACCAGCGGCGCGGTCGGTGACCGCTACGGACGCAAGCGGCTCTTCCTGACCGGCTTCGTCCTCTTCGGGATCGCCTCCGTCGCGGCAGCGCTGTCCGCCGCTTCCTGGCAGTTGATCGCGGCGCGAGTGCTCATGGGCCTGGGCGGGGCCATGGTGATGCCCTCCACCCTGTCGCTCATCCGCAACATCTTCACCGATGCCTCCGAGCGCGCCCGCGCCATCGGCATCTGGGCCGCCGTCGCCGGCATCGGCGCCTGCGTCGGGCCGCTGCTCGGCGGTGTTCTGGTGCAGAGCTTCGGCTGGTCGGCGGCCTTCTGGGTCAACGTTCCCGTCGTCGTGCTCACCGTCGTCGCGGGCCTGCGGCTGCTTCCGGAGTTCCGCGCGGCGCAGAAGGGCCGGCTGGACTACTTCAGCGCGGCGCTGTCCATCGGCGGTGTCGTCGTGCTGGCCTGGAGCATCAAGCATCTGGCCAAGGGAGGTCTCAGCCTGGGCGACGTTCTGAGCCTGCTCCTCGCGCTCGCTCTGCTCACGTGGTTCGCGCGCCGGCAGCTGCATCAGGCCGACCCGCTGCTCGACATCCGACTCTTCACCAACCGCCCCTTCCTCGCCGCGTCCCTGTCCACGTTGCTGGCCATGCTCGCCATCGGGGCGACCCTCTTCCTGGTCTCGCAGTGGCTCCAGTTCGTGCACGGCTACAGCCCGGCCGAAGCGGGCGTGCGGACCATCCCGGCGGCCATCGCCACGTTCTTCGCCGCGCTGATGGCTCCCCGGCTGATGAACCGGCTGGGTATCCGGACCACGATGGTGACCGGACTGCTGGTGATGACCGTGGCGGCGACGCCTCTGGCCCTGGCCACGCCACCGGTCTCGTACCTCCCCGTGGCCCTGCTGCTCGTCGCCATCGGCATCGGGGACGGCGTGGTGGTGACCACCGCGGCCAACGTCATGGTCTCGGCGGTCCGGCCCGAACGTGCGGGCCAGGCCGGGGGCGTCTCCGAGACCTCGTACGAGATCGGTGCCGCTCTGGGTGTGGCCTGCTTGGGCAGCATCCACGGGTCTGTCTTCGCGCACCACATGACAGGCGTTCCGCTTTCAGGCGCGGACCTGCGGACGGCCACCGAGTCGATCGGCGGCGCCGCCGAGATCGCCGGGCGCCTCGACGCGGCGACCGCGGGACGTCTGATGGAGCAAGCCCGTATCGCGTTCGACCATGGGCTGAACACGACCACATTGGTGACGGCAGGGCTCGCCCTGGTAGTACTGCTGATCGTATGGCGGCTGGTTCCGAAGGACTTTCAGCTCAGCGACGAGTCCTGAAGCGCCTTGCACTTCTACCTGGATCTCTGCTAACAGCCGAACAGCTCTCAGGGCATTTCGAGCCGAAGAGAACCAGGCCGAATTGCGGCCGGAATAAGGTTCCGCATTCCGGCCGCACCGGGCAGACAGTCAGTCCAGTAAAAGGGACCGCGATAAAGAGCCCTTCAGCCCGGCCGAATGGGGCTTTCTACCCGATTCAAAGTGTCGAGCGGCAGCGGTCGCAGTGCTCCCAGGCGGTGGCTGCCCAAGACCATCGTCCACGTGACGAGGACGAAGGGGAGGGTGGCCACCGACAGCCCGATCGGGCCGAGCAACGCGCTGAGCGCGATGTGGGCCCACTCGGACAGGAGCGAGCCCACCAGGGCGTAGATGACGGACGCGGTGGACCGGGCGAGCAGGAGACTTCCCAGGGCGACGGCGGTGAGGACCGGGTTGTAGGCGAGTGCTCCGGACTCGACGAGCGCGCTGTTGTGGCCGAGTACCCACGAGGTGACGACGGACAGCGTGGCGGCCGAGGCCGCGAGGGCCGCCGCCGGCCGGGAGCTGACGAGCAGCGCCAGCAGGACGAGGAACCCGAAGACAGGGTCGGTCTGGAGGAAGAGCTGCGCGAAGGCGTTCCCGAAGCCGCGCAGTGCCGTGAGCACGGTGAACGCGTCGGCGCTGTGGCCTGGTTCGGGGCCGATGGGAGGCACGGAGGCCAGGCGGGCCAGATCACGGTGGAAGGCCGCGGCGGTCATGGCCCAGAACACGAGCACCAACGGGAAGGCCAGCGGCAGCAGCCCGGCCCGGGCGAAGAGCCAGGAGCACCCGGCCACCAGAGGAACGGCCAGGACCACGCCCCCGGCGAAAGCAAGCCAGAGGGCAGGACCGTAGTGGTCCGGCGCAGACGCCTTGAGTACGTGGAACAGGATTCCGGCGAGCCCGCCCACGAACCCGAAGACGCCGGACCGGAACAGGTCACGGTCAGCCGCGAACAGGCGAGCGCCGCCGCATGCTCCGAGGCAGCCGACGCAGAAGAACAGGGCGCTCTGCCACGACACGACCGTGAGTGCCAGCAGGATGATGCCCCCGCAGAGCGGATTGTTCTGCAGGAGGACCTGGCTCGCGCCGCGCAGGACCAGGGCGGCCCATCCTCCGCCGACGTTCAGCGCGTTCGCCGCGCGGGCGCGGTACGCGTGCCGCTTGCTGGTGCTCATGGACGAAACCCTGACTGTACGAAGGCCCCTGCACAGGGGCGAGTGGCGGAGCCGATCGACACCGTCCGCTCGGCGCGGTCTGCTCTGCGTGGTCCGCACGACGCGGTCCGCACGACGCGGTCCGCACGACGCGAGGACGATCATGCCCACTCATCCGATTATGTAGGATGATGCCACTATCTATCCGGATATCGGGCTTGTTACTCGTGAGAGGCAATACTCGAGGTCGGAGCATGCGCTGCTTCGTCTTTGACGTGTTGCCTCTTTTGGTCTGTCGCACCGGCCACCGGGAGAAGCGCCGGGATCTGCCCGGCCCGCCCCCATCCGAGTGACCCGGTCGGCATCCGGGCCCGCGTAGAGAGGCCAGCGCCGTGGCTGAGCCAGTCCGCAACTATCCGAAGCTCGCACGGGACATCCTGGAAGGCGTCGGAGGTCCCGACAACGTCGCGCAGGCGAGCCGGTGCGCCACGCGTCTGCGCCTGGTGCTCAAAGAGGTGCCGGCCGAAGCCCGGGAGAAGATCACCGCACTGCCCGGCGTGATCACCGTGGTCGAGAACGGGGGCCAGTTCCAGGTCGTGATCGGCCCTCATGTGGGCGAGGTCCACGAGGAGTTCGTACGCGTCGCACAGCTCGACGAGTCGGGCGGCGAGAGCCAGAAGCAGTCGGTCATGAACCGTGTGATCGCGACGATGTCGGCGGTGTTCGCGCCGTTCATCTACATCCTCGCCGCCGCCGGCATCCTCCAGGGCGCTCTGATCCTGATCAACCTGGGATGGCCCTCGTTCGAGAAGACCGGCACCTACGAGGTGCTGTCGTTCATGTCGTGGACGCCCTTCACGTTCCTGCCCGTCTTCATCGCGATCACCGCGTCCAAGCACTTCAGGACGAACACCTTCATCGCGGTGGTGTGCTGCGCCGCGATCATGAACCCGACGTGGTCGACGATCGCCGCCCGCATCGCCGACGGCGAGATGGTCACCTTCGCCGGCATCCACCTGAGCGAGACCGTCTACACCAGCTCGGTGCTGCCGCCGCTGCTGCTCGTCTGGGCCCTGTCGTACCTCGAACGCTTCCTCAGCACGCATCTGGGCGGCACCGCCAAGCAGCTCCTGACGCCGCTGGTCTGCCTGCTGGTGATGGTCCCGCTGACGCTTCTGGTCATCGGACCGCTCAGTGCCGGCGCCGCCGACGGCATCGCCAACGGGTACAACTGGCTGGTCGAAGCCGCTCCCCCGGTCGCCGCCGCGCTCATCGGCGGTGTCTGGCAGTTCGCCGTGATCTTCGGTGTGCACTGGGGTGTCACACCCATGAACCTCTCGAACTTCGCCCGCTTCGGCGAGGACTCCTTCCAGGCGTTCCAGACCGCCGCGGTCATCGGCCAGGTCGGCGCGGCCTTCGGCGTCTTCCTGAAATCCCGCGACACGAAGCTGCGCGGCGTCGCCGCCTCCGCGACCGCGACCGGCTTCTTCGGCATCACCGAGCCCGCGATCTACGGTGTCACCCTGCGGTTGAAGAAGCCCTTCCTGATGGGCTGCGTCGGCGGTGCGATCGGCGCGGTCATCATCTCCCTCTTCGGTGCCCGCTACTACGCCTACGCCGGGCTGCCCGGCCCGCTGACCATCGTCAACGCCTCCAAGCCCGGTACGAACTCGCTCCTGTGGCAGGCCGTCGGCTGCGGCGCCGCTTTCCTGATCGCGGCCGCCCTGGTCTACGTCGTCGGGTTCAAGGACTCCGATGACGACACCGCCTCCACCGGGTCGCCGGACGACGCGGCGCTGACCGTGGCCTCTCCCCTCAGCGGCACGCTCGTCCCGCTGGAAGCCGTGCCGGACCCGGTGTTCTCCACCCACGCCATGGGCCGGGGCGTGGCCATCGAACCGACCGACGACAAGGTGTACGCGCCCTTCAGCGGCACCGTGGTCGCGCTCATGCCGCACGCCATAGGGCTGCGCGCGGACACCGGTGTCGAACTCCTGATCCACATCGGCCTGGACACGGTCAAGCTCGACGGCCGGGGCCTCACCGCACATGTCGAGCAGGGCGCGCGGGTCGAGGCGGGCGCGCTGCTGACGGAGATCGACCGCGACGCCATCACCGAGGCCGGCTTCCCCCTCACCACGATGCTCGTGGTGACCAACAGCAGCTCGTACGCCGATGTCGTCACGGAGGAGACCGAAGCCGTCGAACACGGCGACCGCGTACTGACGCTCCTGCCCACAATCCCCGTACCCGCCGTTGCCGCCACCTCCGCGACCACCACGACCGGCGCCGAGCCCGTCCCCACGAACGCATGACCAAGGAGCACTCCGTGAACACCTTCCCCGACGATTTCCTCTGGGGCGGCGCTGTCGCCGCCCACCAGCTCGAAGGCGGCTGGGACGAGGGCGGCAAGGGCCCGAGCGTGGTCGACGTCCTCACCGCGGGCGCGCACGGCGTACCGCGCCGCATCACCCCGGACGTCGAGCCGGGTGAGTTCTACCCCAACCACGAGGCCATCGACTTCTACCACCGCTTCCGTGAGGACATCGCGCTCTTCTCCGAGCTGGGCCTGAAGTGCTTCCGGACCTCGATCGCCTGGTCGCGCATCTTCCCCAAGGGCGACGAGGAGGAGCCGAACGAGGAGGGACTGCGCTTCTACGACGATCTGTTCGACGAACTGCTCTCCCACGGCATCCAGCCCGTCGTCACGCTCTCGCACTTCGAGCTGCCGATGCACCTCGCGCGCGAGTACGGCGGATTCCGCAACCGCGAACTGGTCGGATTCTTCGAGCGTTTCGCCCGCGTGTGCTTCGAGCGGTACTCGTCCAAGGTCCGCCACTGGATGACCTTCAACGAGATCAACAACCAGATGAACACCGACGCCCCGATCTTCCTGTGGACCAACTCCGGCGTCATCGTGGAGCCCGGCGAGGACCCGCAGGAGGTCATGTACCGGGCCGGGCACCACGAACTGCTGGCGAGTGCGCGGGCGGTGGCCATCGGGCACGAGATCGATCCGGCGCTCCAGATCGGCTGCATGATCGCGTCCGTACCGATCTACCCCTTCTCCTGCGACCCTGCGGACATGATGGCGGCCCAACTCGCCAACCACTCGCGCTACTTCTTCAGCGACGTCCACGCGCGCGGCCACTACCCCGGTTACGCGCTCGCCGAGTTCGCCCGCAAGGGCTGGGACGTAGGCATCCGGGAGGGCGACGACGAGATCCTGGCCGCGGGCACGGTCGACTTCATCGGTCTGAGCTACTACATGTCGGTGACCGTGCGGGCGACGGACGACAAGGACGTCGACGAGGCCAACGTCGTCTCCGGCGGCCTGCCGGGAGCCGTGCCCAACCCGCACATCGCCGCGACGGAGTGGGGCTGGCCGATCGACCCCGTCGGACTGCGCTGGACCCTCAACGCCCTCTACGAGCGGTACGACCTGCCGCTGTTCGTCGTGGAGAACGGCTTCGGCGCGATCGACGAGGTCGAGGAGGACGGCTCGATCCACGACCCGGACCGCACCGACTACCTCCGCCGCCACATCGAGCAGGCCAGGCTCGCCGTCGTGGAGGACGGCGTGCACCTCATCGGCTATACGCCGTGGGGCGTCATCGACCTCGTCTCGTTCACGACAGGCGAGATGAAGAAGCGCTACGGCATGATCCACGTCGACCGCGACAACGCGGGCAGGGGCACGATGCGGCGCCGCCGCAAGGACTCGTTCGCCTGGTACCAGCGGGTCATCGCCACCAACGGCGCCGAGCTCTGACGTGAGATCCCGCGACGGTGTACGGCGGGCTCCGGCTCGCCGTACACCGTCCGGTCTCACCCGGGGCGCGACATCGAGAGCTGAGGAGCAGAGGTGCACGTCGTCCGCGTGCTGAACAACCACGCCGTGCTGGCCTCGCGGTCCGACGGCCGGCACGTCGTACTCATGGGCAAGGGGATCGGCTTCGGAAGGCACTTGGGCGACCCGGTCGACCCGGCAGCGGTACGGCACACCTTCGTGCCGAGCGGCTCACACCCCATCGGTCAACTGGCCGATCTGGTGGGCGACCTGCCCATCGACATCACCGAGACCGCCGGCCTGATCATCCGGGCGGGCCGGGCGAGGACCAAGGTGGCCGCGACGCAGGCTCTGCTGCTCACCGTCGCGGACCACCTCGCTCTCGCCGTGCGGCGGAGCGAGCACGGCTCGGCCGCCTACCCGCTGGCGTGGGAGGTGTCGCAGCTCTTCCCCGACGAACTGGGCCGCGGGCCAGGACGCCTTGGACATCATCGCGGAACGGCACGGCGTTCGGCTGCCGCCCGAGGAGGCGACGGGCTTCGCCCTGCACTTCGTGACCGCGCAGTACGCCGGAGACATCGGCCGGACGGTGGCGATGACGCAACGCATCACGCAGCTCCTCGGCGTGGTCGGGGCCTCGCTGGGCGTGCAGTTGGGCACGGACTCTCTCTCCGTGGCGCGTTTCGTGACACATCTGCGCTACCTCTTCGCACGCGTCGCGCAAGAGCGGCAGATCGAGGACGCGCCCTCTTTGCTGCTGGACGCGATACGGCAGTCGCACCCGCGGTCCTTCCGCACGGCCCAACGGCTGCGCGAGGTCCTGGAGATGGACGCGTGTGGCCTCACGGAGGACGAGGTGACGTACCTGGCCCTGCATGTGGCCAGGCTGGCGGCGGACGCCGGGTGCCCGACCTGAAGTCGACAGCGCGTCAGGCTTCGACACCCTGCGCAGGCTCCGGCGGCGGGCCGGTCCGAGCGAGTTGGACCTGCTGTTCTACGTCCTTGAACCCGAGGGCGCGGTAGAGGTCGATCGCGTGGTAGCCGGGGTCCGCGACGACGACCAGCGTGTCGGCCCCCATCTGGCGCAGCCCCCGTTGCCCGGTGTGATGGACCACCGCCGAGGCCAGCCCCAGACGCCGGTACGCGGGGTGCGTCTCGACGTCCTGGAAACGCGCCAGTCCCTGGCCGTCGCTGAACAGACCGGCGCCCGCGCGCATGCGGCCGTCCACGAAGGCCCCGAACCAAGCTCCGCAGCCGGCCTCGCTGAGTCTGCGGTGCTCCAGGACCTTGCGCTCGAAAAACTCCCGGTGTTCGCCGGTCAGCGCGGGTTGGTCAGCGCAGGCGATACGCAGGTCGAGCGCCTGCTTCCAGTCGTCGTCGCCGGACAGCGCCCGGACGTCGGCCTGCACGCGGGGCGGGCCCGGCGGCAGCAGTCTCGTAGCGGTCAGGACGGTGTTCACCTCGGCGGTGACCCCGAGGTCGGCGAGCTCACTGGCCTCTCCGCAGTCTCCGTCGGTGCCGTCCACCCCGAGCGCGAGGTGGGCCGCGCCGGGGAAGGCGCCGGCGAACCACTCCGACAGGCGACGGGCATCGCCCCTGCGGGGCGCGCCCTTGAGCAGCAGGAAATTGCCCCACCAGAAACCCGGGTTGGCCGGTGTACGGATCACGACGTGCGAGTCGAGATCGGTGATGCTGGAGCCTGCCATGGTCAGCAGCATCAGATCGGTTCTGTAGCCCAGAGAAGTCACGTTCACGAAGCTGATCGTATGGTGGCGAACCGAACACGCAAACGACTTTCCCGGTTCCCCGGTTTTGACGGGGTACGCGGTGCGGACCGTCGACGAGATCCGCGGCCCGCACCGCGCAATCGCTGATTGCGGCCTGCCGACCCGCGTGCCCGGTGGCATCGCGCCCGCCGGCGGCATGACCTGGTGGGCTCAGTAAGAGCCCGTGCAGTTCAGCAGGGAGCTGTCGCTGCGGAAACCGCAGGCGTGCGAGGTGATGCCGGCGTCGTTGACCATCACGGTGTGCTGGTCGCTGCCGCTGGCCACTCGGCGCTCGCGGTAGTCGCCGTTGGAGTTCGACACAGAGATGTAGTCGCCGACACTGGCGCTGGTGATCTTGCCCCAGGCCGCGCGACAGGACGGGCTGTAGCGCAACTGGATCGTACGGCCGCCGGAGGTGACCTGCTTGGCGGTGATCGCGTCGCTGGCGCACGTGGTGCCGTTGGGCTCCTTGCCCGTGCACGAGGAGCCGTAGCACGTGGCGGCCGCCGACGCCTGGGCGGTCGGGACAGTGAACGCGACTGTCCCGACGAGCAGTGCCGAGGAGGTGAGCCCTACAAGGAGTTTCCTGTTCATCGTGCCCCCTGAGTGCGAGGCGCCGCCGGGTCGGCAGCGCCGTGGATGTCATGGACATTAGGTCCGGAACGGCATCTTCCTCGCTCTCATTTGAGACATCTGCCAGTTAAGTGCGCCTTCCTCCAAAAACTGGTGCACACGCATACCCCCACCTCGCCCCGCATCCCAGGTCAGACAAGTCCCGCCCGAGCGACCTGAGCATTCGGGAAGGCGGCGCGTGAGCCGGGCGCCCCCACCGGCAACCAACATTGATAACAAAAGGGTATTCTGTCTACATTTGCACCGATGAACTCAGATGAAGGCAGGAACGTACGGGTTCCGTTCGGCGGGCGGCTGGTTCCGGTGCTGCTGGCCATCGGCGCAGCCGCGTACATGGCGTGGGTACTCGAGGTCGTCCTCGCTACCGGCCTCGACCCGCTTCGGACCTACGTGAGTGAACTGGCCGCCCAGTCCCAGCCTTTGGGCGGCCTGTTCCGCGCCACGGACCTCGTCGCCGGCCTGTTCGCCGGCGCCGGCGCGGTGTGCGGGCTGCTCACTCAGCGGCCCCGGCGGCCTTGGACGACGGCCGGATGGGCGGGGCTTGCGCTGTTCGGGACCGCTACCGCCGTCGACTCCCAGCTTCCGCTGAGCTGCCCGTCCACCGGTGACCCGGAGTGCCGGCTACGGGAACTGGCCGGACTGGTGCCGGCGACCCACACCGCGCACGCCGTGAGCAGTTCCCTGGCCCTCACGGGCGCCTTCATCGGGATGACCGCACTGACCGTGGCCGCAGCGCGGTACGGGATCTGGCGCCCCTTGCTGCGGGCCGGGCTGGTGATCGCCGTACTCGAACTGGCCGCCACCGTCTGGACGCTCGTCGGTGTCGCCTCGTTCGAGGCGGGCAACGGCACCCGCCTGATCGGCCTGGGACAGCGGCTCCAGTTGCTGCTCATCTCGCTGTGGCTGGGAACCTTCGCGCTGGCCCTGCTCAAAGCCGAGCCCGTGGAGCGACGGTGACGCGACACACGGTCGCCCCGCGCGGCACCTTCGTGAAGATCGGGGGCATCCCCCACCACGTCGTGGTCGAGGGCTCAGGCCCGGTGTGCGTGCTGTCCGGAGGGCTGGGCATGTCCTGGTTCGACTGGGACTCCGTCGCCGCCCTCCTCGTCCCCCACCGCACCGTCGTACGCTTCGACCGGCCCGGACTCGGCCTCAGCGCCCCCGCCGACACACCCCCCACTCTCAGCGGCGAGGTCGCGCGCATCGCAGCCGTGCTCGACGCCCTGGGCCCGGCAGCGGCGTCCCCCGTGACGCTCGTCGGCCACTCGCTCGCCGGCTTCCACTGCGAGGCGTTCGCCCGGCTGCATCCCACCCGGCTCGCCGGCCTGGTCCTGGTGGACGCCAGCGTGGAGGAAGACGCGCGGCTCGTACGCGCGCGCACGGCGCGGATGCGGGCCGCGCGACTGTCCGCGACGGTGTTGCGGGCCACGGGCGTCCCGGCCGCATGCGGGCCGGCGCTGCGCCGCGCGACGGTACGGGTGAACCGAGTCGGCGGCACGGACCCGGCACCGCGCTCGCTGGTCCGCGCGGTGTACGGGACGAGCCGTTGCATGCGGGCGATCCTGCTGGAGAACGCCACCTACCGTGATGTGGCCGCCGAACTGACCGCACTCCGACACACCACCCCGCCCCCGAGCGGGCTGCGGTCCACCGTCCTCGCGGCGGGCAGCTCACGTTCCTGGCTCGCCGCCCAGACCCGGCTGGCCGCGACCCTCGACGCCCGCCTGCACACGGTGCCGGACGCGGGGCACCTGATCATGCTGGACCGCCCCGATGCGGTGGCGGCGGCCGTCCTCGACACCCTCTGAGGAGAGCACCTGCGGGTGCGGAGCTTCCCCCATCAGCCAGAAGATCAGTGCGGCGGCGCATGTTGCGGGCGGCCGGGTGCGGAGGGCCCTTGGGCCCCTCGTTCACCATTCAGCCCGTACGGCCCAGGCGCTCCGCCAGTCTCGTGGCGTTCATGTACGCGATGGCCTCGATGGAGATCATCGGGTTGACGCCCGATGAGGTCGGGAAGCAGGACGCGTCGGCCACCACGATGTTGGGGACCTCCCAGGTCGCTCCGTCCGGGTCGGTGGCGCTGGTGTGACGGGTGCCGCCCATGCGGGCGGTGCCCATGATGTGCAAGGCCGCGATCGCGCAGCGGCCCGGCTGGTAGCCGGCGTTGCGGCAGGCGGCGGTGAACTCCTCGTGCGAACCGGAGCGTCCGGGCTCGTACGAGGGGCCTGCCTGGTGCGCGGACGAGATGCGGCGCGCGCCCGCGGCGGCGAGGATCCTCGCCGCGCCCTCGACTCCGGCGTGCAGATGCGCGGTGTCGTAGGCGGAGAGGCGGTAGTGCGGGACGGGTTCGCCGTCGCGGGCCACCTTGACCACGCCGCTGTCGCGGTCGCGGGTGATCACGCCGATGCCCACGGTGTGCCGGAGGTCCTTGAGGGCGGCCAGGTGGGCGGCGGAGCCGCGCCAGTTCGTGAAGCCCTGGAGCGCCGCGGGATTGCCGGGTCCTGTTTCATAGATGACGCCGTGGCCTCGGCCGTCGAGGTCGCTGTGCTGGCGGGAGTAACGGGTTTGCAGGCCGCCCTCCCACGGTCGGATCTCTTCGTCGAAGACGCCCCAGACGGCGGTCGCGGGATGCAGGCGCAGGTGCCGACCGATGGCCGGATCGGTGAGCCCCGAGCGCCGCAGCAGAGCAGGGGTCTGGACGGCACCTGCGGCCACGACGACCGCGCGGGCGTGAACGGTGACCACGTGGCCGGCCGCCGTCGTGCCGCGCACGCCGACGGCACGACCCTGCTTCACCTGGATGGAACGCACCTTGGTGTCGATGACCAGTCGGGCCCCGGCGGCCGCGGCATCCGCGAGCCAGGTCTTGGTGACGGACTGTTTGGCGCCGAGTCGGCAGCCGTATCCACAGCGTCCGCAGTCCGTGCCCGTGTCGCAGCCCACCACGTTGCGGGGCATCGCGTCGACGTGCCAGCCGAGGGCGCGCAGGCCGCGTTCCATCACGGCGTCGCGGGCGGAGGCGGTGCTGTGGTCGTTGTTGACGGAGAGCCGGTCGGTGACGGCGTCGAGTGCCGCGGTGAACTCCTTCTGGGCGAATTGCGCGGCGCCCAGCGCGGCCCATTCCTCGCGGATCTCGTCGGGTGTACGCAGGGACGTGGTCCAGTTGACGACTGTGCCGCCGCCGAGGCAGGAGCCTGCGACGAGGGAGATCTGGCCCTCCGCGGTGGTCGAGGGGCCGGTGGCGTAGAGGCGAGTCAGGCCCGACCGTTCACCGCCGTCGAAGTCGGCGTCATCGAAGTAGCCGCCACGCTCAAGCACGACCACGCTGAGTCCGGACCGCGCGAGGACGGCCGCGGCGGTGCCTCCCCCCCGCGCCCGAGCCGACCACGACGACGTCGCAGTCGAGCGTGGTGTCCGCGGCGGGAGACAGGGGTGACAGGCGCGGGCGTGGGGCGTCGGGCTTCCTGCCCAGGGGGCCGGGGTAACGGATGGCGTCCCAGACCGGCGAGGTGCCGTCCGGTCCCTCGGCCATCAGATACGCGGAGGTCGCAAGCGCGCGCAGCGACTGGAACAGGACGCGTCTGCGTTCCGATGACGCGTCGCCCAGGCGCAGCATGACGTCCTCCCGGGCGGACGGTGTCAGGTCGGAGAACCGGCGTCCCGCAGTGCCCAGGAGCAGGCCGGCGAGGCGTGAGTCCCACAAGGACAGCAGGGAGCCGATCTGTTTGCGGTCCCGAGTACACGGCAGGGCGTGGACGAGGTCTTCGGCGAGGGACACCGCTCCGAGCCGGCCCGCGGACGGGATCGCGGCGCCGTCCCCCGGGGCGAAGGTGTCGCAGATCGCGGTGAGCGCCGCGCGTTGGCGGGAGTCGAACTGCATGGTCCGTCCTCATACGTGGGAGGGTTCAGGGGCGGCGCAGGAAGGTCCCTGTCCGGGGCTCGCATGGTCGGCGAGGTGGGTGGGTGGGCTGTCCGGGCGGAGCAGCGGTCGGGGAGAGGTCGGCAGCCGTGGCGGGCCGAGGCGATCACCTCCGGGGCGATCATCTCCAGGGCGGCCCGGTGCAGGCAGGCGGTGTGCGTTCAGGCGAGCGGG
Organism: Streptomyces sp. NPDC107550; assembly: GCF_055639095.1. NCBI lineage: Bacteria > Bacillati > Actinomycetota > Actinomycetes > Kitasatosporales > Streptomycetaceae > Streptomyces > Streptomyces sp. NPDC107550. Next base: position 183,001 of record NZ_JBVKBC010000010.1, on the reverse strand, counting down.
TGCGTCCGGGTCTCGTCCTGGGCGCGCAGGGCGTGCTTGATCACCTTGCCGCCCGCGTTCCGAGGCAGCCCTTCCACGGTGACGAGGTCCTTGGGCATCTTGAAGGAGGCGATCCTGCCGTCGAGGAACGCGGTCAGCTCAGGGAGCGACAGGGTCGTGCCGGGTGCGAGGGTCGCGTACACGACCGGTATCTGGCCCCAGCGCTCGTCGGGCCGTCCGATCACCGCGGCCTCCAGCACCGACGGATGCCCGGCGACGGCGTTCTCCACCTCGGCGCAGTAGATGTTCTCCCCGCCACTGATGATCATGTCTTTCTTGCGGTCCACGACCCAGACGAAGCCGTCCTCGTCCATCCGCACGAGGTCGCCCGAGTGGAACCAGCCGCCCGCGAAGGCCTGCGCCGTCTCCTCGGGCCTGCGCCAATAGCCCTGGGTCAGAGTCGGGCCACGGTAGACGATCTCGCCCACGGTGCCGAGGGGTACGTCGTTCATCTCGGCGTCGACGATGCGGTACTGGATCGTCGGGATCGGCCGGCCCACCGAGCCGAGCTTGCGCAGGGACTCCTGCCCACGCAGCACGCAGGTGATCGGCGAGGTCTCGGTCTGGCCGAACACGGCGACGTTCAGGGCGTCGGGGAATGCCTCCCCCATGGCGCGCAGCGTCGCTTCGCTCGCGGGCGCCGCGCCCCAGCTGATGACGCGCAGCTTCAAGTCGCGCTTGCCGATGCCGGGTTGGGCGCAGATGAGGTCCCACTGCTGCGGCACGTTGAAGACGAGGGTGGCGCCCTCGCGTTCGTACGCGTCAAGGACGCCCTTCGGGTCGAAGGCGCCGAGCGGGTGGATCACGATGGTGCCGCCGACGAGGATGTTGGCGACGATGGAGCCCAGTCCCGCGATGTGGAAGAAAGGCGCGGTCAGGAAGGCGACGTCGGAGTCGTCGAAGATCTCCATCGCTCGGATGCAGGTGATCGCCTGTACTTGCATGTTGCGGTGGGAGAGCATGACGCCCTTGGGGCGACCGGTGGTGCCCGAGGTGTACATGATCAACGCCGTGGACTCTTCCGCGATGTCGGGCAGGTGCATCGGCTCGTGTGCGGCGAGGAACTCCTCGTAGGCGAACTGCCCCTCGGGTACTGCCTGGCCGCTGTCGGCTCCGGCCGCGCCGCCGTTGCCGTCCGTCGCCTCACCGGGCTCGCCGGACCCGCTGGGCTCACCGGACCCGCCGGGCTCACCAGACTCAGCGGGCTCACCGATCACGATGACCGTGCCGATGGGCGCGCCGGCCGTCGCTGTGCGCAGCAGCGGGAGGAGTTGGGCATCGACGACGACGGCGGACGGGGTGCAGTCCGCCAGGACGTCCCCGAGTTCGAGGGGCGCGAGCCGGAAGCTGAGCGGGACGGCCGCCGCGCCGATGCTGTTGGCGGCGAGGACGCTCTCCACGAACCACGGGTGATTGAGAGTCAACAGGGCCAGCCGGTCACCCTCACCGAGGCCGCGGCCGGACAGTGCGGCGGCCAACTGCAATGAGCGTCTGGACAGTTGGGCCCAGGTGGTGGTTTCGCCGAGGTGACGCAGCGCGGGCTTGTCGGGCCGCATGGCCGCGTGCGTGGCCACTTGCGCCATCCAGTGGTGCCGAAAGGACCAAGCGGGAGCCGGAACGGTGGACATGCCACTCCTCGGGAGCCGAATGCGCGGGACGGGTCGAGCGGGGCGAGGCGGTGGGACGCGTACCGAAGCGTGGAATCGTCGAAGGTGTGCGAAGCGTTGGCCATTATGCCCATGGGAGCCTCCCCCAAGAAGCCCTTTGTTAATGAGAAATCACATGGGATGTGAACGGCGCGTCACATGAGGGGTGGAGGCGCGAAGCGAACACTCCCCCGCGTCGGCCATGTGGTTGACTGACCCTCATGGCCCTGCCCCTGCGCCCTCCTCCCCCTCCGGCGACGGCCGAGCCGGTCGCGGTCGCACGGCCGCGCGACCGCAAACAACGGATCGTGGAGGCCGCCGGCCGGGTGTTCAGCGAGCGCGGCTATCACGCCGCCTCGATGGAGGAGATCGCAGCCGCCGTGGGCATCACCGCCACGGCCCTCTATCGGCACTTCCCCAACAAGTACGCCCTGTTCGCCGAGTGCGCGAACGTCATCGTGGACCGACTCGTCGCCGCTTTGGACGAGTTGCCGCCGCAGGCGGATCTGACGGAGGTGCTCCGCGCGGTCACGCGGGTCGCCGTGGAGCACCGCGCGTGCGGGGGCCTGTACCGATGGGAGGCGCGCTACCTGGAAGCCGCGGACCGGCGGCTTCTGAAAGGCAAGTTCGCCCGGGTCGTCGGGCGGGTGTCCGGGGCCGCGCAGAGTGAACATCCTTGCCCTCAGCCGCAGTTGCGTGCCGTGTCGGCGCTCGGCGCGATCGGTTCGATCACCCAGCATCACAACTCCATGGCCAGGCGCCGCCTGGAGGAGACACTCCTGTCCGCCGCCCTCCGCGTCGCGGCGACCCCGCCCGCTGCCGGCGCCCGCGCGCCACGCGCGGTCGAGCTGCCCGCCCCGCCCACGCCGCGCACCCGACGGGCGCAGATCCTGGCCGCGGCGATCCCGCTCTTCGCGCAGGACGGCTTCGCGAAGGTCACCAACGGGCAGATCGCGGAGGCGGTGGGCATCGCCCCGTCCGCGCTCTACCGGCACTACGCCACGAAGGTGGACATCCTGGTGGCGGCCTGCCTGCAGGCGGCGGGACTGCTCGCGCAAGCGGTGGAACAGGGCCTGGGCGAGGTGACCGAGCCGCGCGAAGCGGTGGTGGCGCTGGCCGCCACGTATGTCGGCTACAGCTTCGAGCACACCGAGCTCACCAGTGTCGCCGAGTCCGAGGTGGCTGGACTGCCGGACGACCTGCGCCGCCCCCTGATCCTCGCTCAGCGCGAGCACATGGCGATCTGGGAGCAGCAATTCCTTCTGGCACGGCCGGAGTTGGACGCACGTCAGGCACGGGTACTGGTACACGCCGGCCTCGGCGTGGTCGTCGAGGCCGGGCGCCGTCTGCACTGGCGGGACTCGCCCGAGCACCGAAGCGCGGTCACCACGCTGGTCCTGCGGGCGCTCGGCCTGTAGCGACGCGACGCGCTGCGTCGGACAGTAACGGAACGCCCATGGGGTTCGACGCCCCTGAGACGCGGAAGACCGGAACTGCTGGACGGCGGGTTCCGTGGCGCCGGGACTCAGCCACCCGGCCTGTTGGCGGCCGGAAGCGTGATCGGGGTCTGGGTGGTCGAGGTGCCGTTGTTGAGGTACAGCATCGCTATGCCGCGCAGGGCCCGGTCGAACAGGTAGCCACTATTGGGCGCCACCCACGACGTCCCCTCGCGGAAGGCGACGTAGAGCGGCCATTCGACGCGGATCAGGGCCGCCTGCACCCAGTCGCGGGGCAGGTCGAGCCAGTCGCCGATCTCGTCGTTGAGCAGATAGCGCACGAACTCGTTGACGAACCCCTCAGCCAGACCCAGCGTGGGCTGCGTGACGTAGCCGAGCAGCGTCTGCGCCAGGCTGTTTCCCTCGGTCGTCGGGCCGACGTTCGGCCACAGCATCTGCGTGGCCTGCGCCTTGGCGTCGGCCCACGTGGCAGGGATGAACTGGCGTTGTACGCCGAGCAGATGGAGGGCGACCTGCCACGCGTGCAGATCCGCCTCCTGCTCTGCCGCGGACAGACGGATCCCCCACTTCAGCAGATTGTCGTGCGCGTACGTGGCCACCGAGTGGAAGGTGCGCAGGATGTCGCCATTGCTGATCGGCTTCGGCTGGTCCGCGGTCTTCATGAACCCGGCGGAGGTCGGCAGCAGGTTGCGGACCACCGAGTGCACCAGGCGGGTCTTGTTGGCGGTGACGATGAAGTGCCCCGTGGGATGCCAGGCGGTCTGCGAGTTGAGGTCGTAGCCGAAGGTGAAGGTCTTGGCCGCGCGCTCCTTCATGTCGGCACCGCCCGCGGACCAGTAGACGGCGCGGGCCTCCCGCGGGATCACGGTGCTCATCATCCCGCTGGCCAGACTCTGTGAGACGAAGAGGTACGAGGCCAGGCGCTTGTAGTAGCGCTCGGAGGCGGCGAGTTTCGTGGCGTCGGCCCAGTCCGGCAATTGGTTGGCCTTTTGCAGATAGGCCGTCAGGTAGCCGGGCATGCCCGCCGGAAGCGGGTCCGCGTTGTCGGTCCACGAGCGCCAGGCGGTGTTGACCGCCGGGATCACGCCGTCCGCGAGGAGCCGTGCGGCCACCGCGTCCGGTTCGGGGTCCCAGACCTGGAAGGGGTCGGTCACCGCGTCAGTGCCGGCGAGCGAGCCGGCCGACGACCAGGCCCACGCCTTGGGGGCGGCGGCCATGCTCGTGATGCCGAGTGCGGCACCGAGCGACAACGCTCGTCGTCTGCTGATACTTCCCATTCACTTACCTACTTTCAAGCAGGTCAGGATGAACCCTCAACTTACGTACACAGAGCTTGATTTGAGTGATCGTCACGGTTGTCCATGCGTGTGATTTTCGATTAACATAACCACACGCACCTGGGTCGGCAAGACTTCTGCGCGACCTCGGTACGAGCTTGCGCCCCTGCCGCGCCACACCGCTCTCCGGGCGGCGGGCGCCGGGACACCACCGGATGCATCCGCCGGCTGCCCGTCGACGGTGTCGTGACCACGTACGCGCTCGGCGACTTCGACCGGCGGTCGCGGGCCCGCAGGCGGGTCTGTTCCTGAAGGCGGTGCCGCAGCCGGCCCGCGATCTGCCCCTCTTCGTCTTCCCCCGTACGCGGTGCCTCTGACTTGTACAGGAGTGATGATTGCCGTGCCCAGTTCCCTCTTCCCTCAGCGTTCCCTCTACGACGACGAGCACGAGCTGCTCAGAGGGACGGCCCGGTCGTTCGCCGACAAGCACGCCTCCCCGCACATCGGGCGGTGGCGCTCCGCGGGCAGGGTCGACCGGACGCTGTTCGAGGAGGCCGCCCGCGCGGGCGTCCTCGGGTTCAACATCCCGCAGGAGTACGGGGGCGCGGGCAGCAGCGACTTCCGCTTCAACGCGGTGATCGGCGAGGAGTTCTCCCGCCATCCCGCGGCGGACGCGCTGGCGTGCGTCGGCCTGTCCAACGACATCGTGGTGCCCTACTTCACCGACCTCACCACCGAGGAGCAGAAGGCGCGCTGGCTGCCCGGGATCGCCGCCGGTGAGCTCATCGTGGCGGTGGCGATGACCGAGCCCGGCACGGGCAGCGACCTCGCGGGCATCGCCACCACCGCCGTCTGCGACGGAGACGACTACGTGGTCAACGGAAGCAAGGTGTTCATCTCCAACGGGCAGAACGCCGACCTGGTCGTCACCGCCGTACGGACCGGACCCGACCGGCACGGCGGGCTCAGTCTGCTCGTCATCGAGGCGGGCCGTGCCGGCTTCTCCCGCGGCCGCAACCTGGAGAAGGTCGGCCTGCACGCGCAGGACACCAGCGAACTCTTCTTCCAGGACGTGCGCGTGCCGGCCGCCAACCTGCTCGGTGAGGAAGGCACGGGCTTCACCTCCCTGATCCGCAACCTGCCCCAGGAGCGCATCTCGATCGCCGCGAACGCCATCGCCTCCATCGAGGGCGTCCTCGACCGCACCCTGGCCTACGTCAAGGAGCGCACGGCGTTCGGCAAGCCGATCGGCTCCTTCCAGAACACCCGCTTCGAACTGGCCGAGATGGTCACCACGGCCCGCGTGGGGCGCAGCTACCTCGATGACATGCTCGCCCGGCACTCACGGGGAGAACTGACGGCCGTGGACGCGGCAGCGGCCAAGTTCTGGGCCACGGAGACCTACGTGGCCATCGTCGGCCGGTGCGTCCAACTCCACGGCGCCTACGGCTACATGCTCGACTACCGCATAGCCCACGACTACCTCGACTCACGCATCTCCACGATCTACGGCGGCACCACCGAGATCATGAAGGAGATCGTCGGCCGCGACCTGGGCCTGTAGGCCGGCCGTCCCGACCGAGCTGACCGCCGAGGACCCTGCCTGGACACACGCCGGCCGGACGGCCCCAGGCGGCCAGCTCCGTCTCCCGGAACCTGACGCGAGGCCGCCTGCCGAGCCCCTCGACAGGCGGCCTCGCGGCCTTCACCCTCGTGGCTCGCGCTGCCGCAGGTTCGAGTGCAATACGCGCCTTAGCCGAGCCGGTACCGGCCCCCGGCGATGTACTGCCGCCCCACGTAGGCCGGTTCATCGTGATCGTCCAGCACCTCCCGAAGGACCAGAAACAGCGGATCCCCGACGCTCACGGCCAGGTGCACAGCCTCCGCCCGGGTGGCGTCGGCGTCGAGACAGGAGTTTCCATGCCGATGACGACACCGTGCTGCCCCGCCGCGGGAGCGTCCGAGTCTGCGTTCTTCCAGCCCGTCAGGGGCCGTGTGCTGGTGGGCTGGGCTCGGACCGTTGCGGAGTCGATGGCGACCAGCCAGCCGACGTCGATCCGTGCCTGGGCCACGGCCGGCAGCCGGTCAAAGGTGCCGTCGGCGGCCCAGCGGGCGAACAGTCCATACACGATCTGCCTGGGACCGAACCTCTCAGGCAGATCCCTCCAGGGCAGACCGGTGCGGAACTTGAACACGATGCCCTCAAGCACCTGGCGGTGATCCCGCCACCGGCCACGAGCCCGCCCCGCCAACGACGGCAACGACGGCTCAATCACCAACCATGCGGCTTCGCTCATCTCCCCATCGCTCACAACCAGACCAGCGATCAGATGTTCGGAAAGCCACTCCCTAGGGGCTGAGCGCCCAGGACTGTGTAGTCGCCGGCGGGCCATACAGGGCGTCCCTCGATCCAGGGCACTCGGACGTGGGGTTGGTCGGCGGAGCCGTGCAGACGAGCCTCACCGCTTGGGCCCGGCAGGGCCTGGTCGGCGAGGAGCGGCTGCGCGGCAATCGGTGCGGCGTCATCGCCTGCTGCAGAGAAGTAGATGGCCCAGGGCACATGTGTGGCGTCTTCGTACAGGAGGACGTAGCGGCCGGTCCACTGCGGCTCACAGACGGCGGCCTGCGCGAGCGTACGCACGATCTGCGTGGCGCGCACCGTTCGGGCACCCGCCGCAAGGAATGTACCGCAGGTAATGGCAGCCACAATCCACGGGGCCTTGCCTATGAAGAGGTACACGATGCCGATGCTCAGGAACACCAGGGCGGCGACGCCCAATTGCGGCACCCCTGCCATCTTCAGGAGTGGCCTGATCCGCCACCAGGGCGCGGCACGCTCGTCCGGAGCGGGAGCACCGTCGCGCGCCGTGTGCGGCTGGGCACGGGCCTGTTCGGCAGCCGCGGCGGACAGTTCAGCCCAGGAGTACCGCTGCGCTTCGACGCGTGGCTTGGCCAGCGACACGCGCGGCGCGGCCTCCTGCGACGCCCCTGATACGAGCCCGCCGATGGCCTTGCGGTGGCGCACAGAGCCGGACCAGCGCACGGCGAGGGTTCCTGCCGAGGCGAGAAACAGGATTCCGCCAGCGATCATCGCCATGCCGTACACGGTGAAGGCGCGGGTGCCACCCAGGTCGGCGTTGTACAGGTCGCCCGTGAACGGGCCGTGGGCGATCATCCACCCGTCCATGAAGCGGAACCCATACTCGTCCGGCTCATCCAGCAGCCGCTCCGTACACGGCAGGTTCACCGTCGTCTCTGCTTCGCTGGCTTGATCCATCCAGGACATGTTGCACTGACCGTCACGGGTGGGGCCGGACTCCAAGAGGAGCGGCACATACGGATCCGACTCCGTGGACGTCTCGGCAGCGAGACTGGCAGCGAACAAGACCATCCCGGCGGCCGCGAGTACCGCGAGCAGTCGCCACCGCAACGCCCCACGGCCTTCTTGTGCTTCCCGCTGCTGCGTGTCCACCGCTTCAGACAGCAGGCCGTTCCGCCCGGCGGGCTGCACCACACCCGCTTGTCTCAACAGCCCAGCCTCGACCGCGGCCCGGGCCTCCCGCCGAGAACGTGCCGCCCCCACGGCGCGCGCCCACACCAGGCCATCACCCTCAGGCTGGACCAGGACTCCACCGCTGGCGGGGTCCCCGCACCACCACAACCGCCCGCGCGTGTCCGGCTCGGCAAGGTGCCATCGCTGCCTCACAGCGACCACCGAACGCACCAGCACCGCCCCGCTGTCCGGCATCCGCAGCACCACACTCGGCCCCGACCACACGGAAGGAGATACCACTGCCGCGCAGTCCACCCATGGATGACCGCGCAGAACGCTCCGCATCCGCCGGTGGTTGTTCACGGAGTACAAGCCCACACCCCACGCCGCCAAACCCAGTCCTCCACCCCACACTCCCGCCCCCGGCACCAACCCGCCAAGCCAGACGGCCACCAGCATGACCAGCACACCACCGCCCGCCCAACACCAGGCACGCCTGCGGTAACGCTCCAACGCCTGACGTGTTATGGGATGGTCAATAGCTCTCACAGAAATTACACTCCGGTCTTACTCGTGAATCGTCGCGGAAATGGAAAATAAATGAAGCACCCGGCTCAGCCAAGTCCGAGCCGGCGAGCTGCACAAATTCACCCCAGGGCTCAGCATGCCGCATATACCCAAGGCGCCGAGGTGCCAACGCGCTCCACCCATTCATTTCCATGTCCCATAGATTCCGGCTGCGGCCAGTACCATCAGAACGGGAAGAGGGACAAGCAAAAGGTCAGCCCAGATGAAATCAGGTGTACGGATCGCACGGGGGGTTTCCGTCGGACGCCCGGGCCGTGGTGGTTTCGCCCTGCGCATCACTCTGGCAGCTGTATCCGCCTGACCTCGGTCAAGCAATGACCGCGAGAACGCGAAGACGGGAATTTCTTCGCCATGCACTGTTTCGATCGTCATCCCATCCTCGGGCTCGATTCTGCGGATTGCGGCACCGGGCACCCAGCAGCGATCCCAGAACCCAACCACTTGCAGGCCGTCTTTGAATACGGCCACGCATGGCCGCACCAGAGCACGGTAGATTAACTGGTCGAATGCCAAGACCATGGCGGCAAGAGCAACCATGTCACCAGGGTCATTCCCCTCCCAACCCAGGACTACGGCAATCCCGCCGCTAATAGACACGGCCACAATGGCCAGAATGCCGAGTATGGGCCCACTCCTGCGTCGCTGCACAGTCACTCCAGTACCCTTCATTCTGGCGATCTACGTGATGCGACCACCATATCCGGCAGCTCCGCCGCTACTCGCTCCCCTTTCGATGGCCTTCTTTCGCCGCAATTCGCCCAGATTTTGCCCACCATTTGAAATGGTCTCCGATTCGACGGACCTGAGTCCCATGAGATGTGGTGACGCCGACTTCGGCGCTGACTTCACCCGCCAACCCGGCACTCGTAGTCCCCACGGGCTCGCCACGGCTATTCACTGCTCCGATGGGCCTTTCATGGATGATGGTTGCCCAACGCCGCTACCCGTGACGGAGCGTCACCAGCGCACGGAAGCGCATCGCTTCACGAAAATCTCGCCAGGGCTACGTTCACGTGTGCGCCGGCGCTAGCCCTACTGCCCCCAACGAGTCCTACGGTCAAGATTTCCGTGCGCCGCAGTCCTGCGATCGGCTCGTCACGGGTCACAGGCTCCAAACGAATACCGCCAGCGGAACACGTCACGCCTGATGCCCGCCGAGGGCTGTGGGCCCACCGATCGGTGGGCCCACAGCCCCTACCAGCCCGTTCCGCGAGGGGAGGCATCCGGACAGTTCACGTAAGGCCCATCCGTATTTCCACCAATAGGCCGATGAACGAGATAGCCGCCATCATGTCGGCGGCGAATCGCAAGTGGCCTGGCGTTGCCCTATCAACGGGGCCGGGAAGTGCCATAAGGAGGAATTCGTAGTATCGACGAGACACGTCCCAAATATTGCAGGCGAAGAGCAGGCCGATCACGAGCATAACGCTGTAGAAGATAACGCCTCCCACACTCATATCGGATGAGACTCGGCCAGCCAGTTGCGTTACTTCAGGGCTTGTTACCATTTGAACAGATCACCTATTCGGCCAACTCGTGTGCCGTGCGAGGTTGTTACACCTGCTGCGGCACCCACGCCTCCTATGAGACCCACGCTTGTCGTTCCCACCGGCTCACCCCGACTGTTCGTTCCGTCGATCCCACGTTCGTGGCTGATCGTGGCGCCGACTCCGTAGGATCCGCTCGGCGTACCTCCCCAGCCGTCGCCGCGAAGCTGCTCGAGATCCGTCGCGTTGCCACTCATGAAGGAAATGCCACCATTGAATCCGACAGAAGGAGTTTCCGTCCCCGTGCTGAGACTGAACCCGTAGTCGCTCTTTCCGTCCGGGCGTCGTGTGGTGACGAAGCAGAGCGAGGCGGTTCCACCGAGCCCGATTCCTACCGATCCGCTCAGACACATTCCTTTGGTGTCTCCACTGAAGCTCTGGGCGATCTTCTTTCCCTTTTCGGCGACCATCCGCCAGCGCGCTTCCAGAACGGCTGTGATGCACGCTTGGCCGCATCCCACTTGCGGCGCTGTTCGTCCGCGCGCTTTTGCGCGGCTCGTGCAGCTGCGTCGGCTTGGGCCCGCTTCTGCGCGTTTCGGGTGGCATAGGGGCGGCGTACACACCACCCTTCCAGGGGCCCGTTCGTGCCGTGGAATTGACTCCCTTGCGGCGATTGAAGGGGGTCCGGCTACTCGCTGCCTTCTTGCGGGCGTTCTTGCGGATGGTCGCGTTCCAGCCGCCCGGCGGCGTGGTGAAGCCGCTGCCGGACCGCGGCGGGTTATTGGTCGGCCACCACATCAGCCCCCTCGTGGGCCCAGTCCAGGTTGGCTGGGCCCACGAGAACTCCGATCTAATGGTCAGGTCCATGTTCCGTATATGCCGGTTGCAGCCAGCAGCATCAGCACGGGAAGCGGGACCAGCAGTAGGTCTGCCCAGGTGAAATCAGCTGTGTGGATCGCGTGCGGTGTTTCCGTCGGAGTCCCGGGTCGAGCTGGTTTCGCCCTACGCATCGCTCGTGCAGCCGAATCTGCCTGGCCTCGGTCGAGCAATGACCGCGAAAACGCAAATACGGAAAATTCTTCACCATGGACCGTTCCGACCGACATCCCGTCCTCGGGATCGATTCTGCAGATTGCGACGCCGGGTATCCAGAAGCGATCCCAGAATCCGATGACGAAGAGAGAGTCCGAATACACCTCGACGCGAGGCCGTACGACAGCTCGCCACATGAATCTAGCAGCTGCAGCTACGCCCGCACCGAACATGGGCATTTCTCCTGGGTCGTTCTTATTCCAACCCGCAATGGTCGCCCAGCATCCACCGATCAATATTGCGGCGATCATTACCAGTCCGCCGATGGGCCCGCTCTTTCGGCGCAGGGTAGCCAGAGGCGCACCCCCCGGGCGGGGCACCGGATTCAGGACGCGTTTCATCCACAGGCTCCTTGTCCACCGCTGAATCCGCCTGCGCCGCAGCCTGCCCAACTCGTTCCGGCATTAAGGCCCATGTTGCGACCTGTCTGTCCCCAGTCCAAGGCGCCCTTAGGGGCAGCTGGCCTTGCAGTTCCCCGCCATAGAGGGGGGCGTGGACCGGAAGGGCCGCGGGTGAACGCGCTGCCTCGCCAGCTGCCCGCGAGGTACCTACCGGCACCAGCTCCCGCAGCGAGCCAAAGCCCCTGGGTAACAACCTTCTGCCCGCTGAAGTTCCCGTTCGCTGCATCAGCCCCGTTTTCGGCAATCAATACGGCGGCGCCGGCAGCTGCGCACCACCCAGCGCTCGCTGCGACGCAAACTCCGAAGGCTGCTACTTGGGCGTATCCACGCCAGTGATCCTTAATGTGACTCACGACTTTTCCGCCAGTCTCGTCCCAGGCATCCCTGAGCCATCCTCCGATTCCGCTCCTTTTCTTGGGTTTGGCCTGCTGCTGGGTGTTCTTCTTGATCTGGTCCTGCTTGCGGCGCTGTTCGTCCGCGCGCCTTTGCGCGGCTCTTGCGGCGGCGTCGGCCTGGGCTCGCTTCTGCGCGTTTCGGGTGGCGTAGGGGTCGGCGTACAGACCACCCTTCCAGGGTCCCGTTCGCGCCGTGGAATTGACTCCCATGCGGCGGTTGAAGGGCGCCCGGCTACTTGCCGAAGTCTTGCGGGTGTTCTTGCGGATGGTCGAGTTCCAGCCGCCCGGCGGCGTGGTGAAGCCGCTGCCGGACCACGGCGGCTTATTGGTCGGCCACCACATCAAGCCCGTCGGGTCGGAATTGATGAGGGGATTGTTGTTGCCGTAGGTGTAGCCGTGCATCTGGTCCGGGTCGGCCGTGTCGATGATGGGGTCAACGGAGACGAAACGGCCCAGGGCGGGGTCGTATTCGCGGGCTCCGAGATGGGTGAGGCCGGTGTTGTCGATCGTGCCGCCGACGAATCCCCGGTTGCCGGGGAAGTTGACGTTCTGTTCGCTGCGTGGGGTGCCGAAGATGTTCATCTTGCGCCGTGTGACGGTCTGTCCGGCGGCGAGGAGGACGGCGGCGGTGGCGGTGCCGGTGTGGTCGTTGAGGAGGATGCTGGTCTGGTTGCTGGCCTTGACCGCGATGGTCTCGTCTCCGGCCGCGTAGTAGCGCGTCGAGGACTTGGTGCCGACCTTGTCGGCGACGAGTTCGTTGCCTCCCGGCAGGTAGAGGATGTTGCGGGCGTCGGTTTTGGCGATGAGGCGGTTGCCGTCGGCGTCGTAGACGTATGCGGTCTTCTGCCCGGACTGGGTGACGGTCGCCAGGCGGCCTTCCGCGTCCCAGGTGAGGTCCTGGGCCGTGCCGGCCAGGGTGCGCTGGGTGGTGTTGCCGTTTTTGTCGTAGGTGTAGGAGTCGGTGGCGGTCTTCTTGTTGTCCTGTTCGGTGTCGATGCCGGTCAGCTGCCGCTTGCTGGCGCCGTTTTGCCCGTAGCGGTAGGTGCGGGTGGTGTCCTTGTCCGCCAGGACGCTGCCGTCGATCTTGTGCTGGGTTGTGGTCTTCCGGTTACCGACCGGGTCATAGGTGTAGGAGTGCCAGTAGGCGTCTGGGCCGCCCACCTTCGGTGTCTCGCCGCCTTCCCCGCCGTTCCCATCCGGCCGAGCTTTGCAGCTGTCGGTCGCACTCCAGGCGTTAGTGATGCGGCGCAGGGCATCGGTGGTGAAGCACTGGGTGTCGGCGGTGCGTTCGGCGTCCTGGCCTGAGGTCGTGTCAAGTTGAGTGATGTTCCCGACGAGGTCGAAGCTGTAGTGGACGTCGTCGATGCGGGCGGGGCCGGTTTCACGGTCGGTGGTGGTGCGCCTCAGGTTGCCGGTGTGCTCGTCGTATTCCTGGGTCTGCCATACCTTCTGCCCCAGCCGCCCGTACTCAGTGCGCAGCGGCTGCCCATACGGGTTGTAAGTACGGTTGTTGATCAGGACGGCGGCGGTGGTGCCGGCGCCGATGAGCTGACCTTGAGGGTTGTAGCGGTAGGTGAGGTTCTCGGCGATCTGGCCGGGCAGCGCGGGCTGGCGGGCCCAGTCCTGCAGTCCGGTCTGCGCGTTGAATCCCGCGGCGAAGGTGTAGCTGCCGGCCAGGGCGCCCTCGCGCGCGGGGATGGTGACCTTGACGCCGGTGGCCTGGTAGCGGTCGTTGAGCGCGGTGGTCTCGTTGACGTACTCCTGGCCGCCCTCGCGGCGCACCGTCTTCGTCAGCTGCCCCTTGGCGAGGGTGTCGTAGGTCCAGCTCGCCCGGACCGTGTCGCCTTCCTTGAGTTCGGTCTTGCGGCCCAGCTTGTCGTAGCGGGTGGTCAGGGTCTTGCCGGATGCGTCGGTGTCGGTCTCGGGCCGGTCGAGAATGTCGTAGGCGGTGGTGTAGGTGCCCTTGTCGGGGTCCTCGACCTTGACGGCGCGGTCACGGTGGTCGTAGTGGTAGGTCCACTTCGCGCCGGTCGGGTCGGTGACCGTCTTCTGCTGCCCCGAGGGCGTGTACGTGTACTTGGTCGACTGCGACGTGGTGCGCTCGGCGTTGGTGTACTGGATCAGCTCGGTCGTCCGGTCGTGGACGTCGGTGATGGTGGTGCTGGCGGTATCGCCCTTCGGGGGGACCACCGTGACCCGGTCACCGTCGTACTGGCTGGTGGTGCGCGAGACCTCCTCGCCATACTTCTCGCTGATCTCCACCAGGGGGCGGCCGGCCCCGTCGAACGTGGTCCGAGTGGTGCGCGAGGTCTTGGTGTCGTCCCCGGTCACCAACTCACCGGACGGATCACCGTTCGCGAAGTAGCCGTCAAACGACTTCCACTTCGATCCCCGGGAGTCGTACAGCTTCTCGGTGATCAGCCGGCCCAGTCCACTGGCCGCGGGCGCCTGCGTTTCGCGTTCACGACCCAGCCCGTCCACGAACGTGTACTCGGAGCGGTAGCTGCCGTCGTGCTGGAGCGTCTTGGACTCGATCACGTTCGGGCGGATCTTGGTGATCGTGTAGGCGAACTGCTTGCTCGGGGTATCCGCATGATCCTTCTTGGGCCAGGCCGCCTCCCACACCTTCACGGTGCGCCCGAGCCCGTCCATGACCGCATCGGTGCGCTTGCCGTTCGCGTCGATCGTGGCGATGGGCTCGCCGCGGCCGGGATCCGTCTCCACCGTCTCGGTGTGGCCGAGCGCATTGGTGGTGACCTGCTTCGTCGCCGCATACAACGTGGCAGGGGTGTAGGCGGTGGTGGTCTTGCTGCCGGCGGCGTCGAGGGTTTCCGTGACGCGGCCGTGCTGGTCGACCTTGTTCGTCTCGGTGCGCACAAAGCCGGTGCCCTCGGCGTCCTGCGCGTGCACGATCGTCACGTCCCCCTTGACGGGCGGCTTGGTGAGGGTGGTGGAGCCGTCGAAGTAGGTGCGGTCCTCTGAGATCAGGTCAGCGGGCAAGCTCGGCGCCGTGCCACAGGCTTTGGCGACCCTCTTCACCTTCGAGGCGAACTCCAGCAGATGTTTCTCGGTGTTGCGCGCATACGTAGTGCTCGTGCACGTCTCGTCACCGGACGTGGCCATGTCGCCAAGGTCGGACTCGGTGGACAGCATCCCGTAGGTGTCGAAGGTCCGCTCCAGTTTGGTGCGCCGCCAGTTGCCGCCGACCTGGGTGCGGCTGGTCTCGATGCGGGCCTGTTGGGCGTAAAACGCCTTTAGGTCGGGCAGGGAGTCGCCGCGCTTGTGAGTGGCGGTGACCGCCGACTTCCACGGAGTGAAAGCCGACGCCTCGATGATCTTGCCGCTGTTGTAGGTGGCCTCGTCGCGGGTCATGCCGGCGAAGGCGGGGTGGTCGTCCACCTTGTTGCCCTCGCTGTCCGCGACCTTGGCGCCGGGGATGCCGCGGAAGTAGCGGGCCTCGCTGACCTGCTTGGCGCCGTCCGTGCCGGTACCGACCGAGGTCTTCACCTGTGCGTATCCGCGGAATTCAGAGTTGGTGCGGTACTTGGCCTCGGTGAAGGCGTCCTGGCTCTTCGCCCAGGCGACGCCGCCGGTGTAGGTGTAATCGGTGACCTTGGCGACGGCACCACCGACCTTGTCCTCCTCACGGACCTGGGTGACCGCATAGGTGTGGAACCAGTCCTTTACCGGCTTGTACTCCTCTCCTGGCGAATCCGGGGAGGACCAGTAGACGGGGTAGCAGCGCTTGGTGTTGCCCGGCTCCGGCGGCAGGCTGCCCGCCTTGCATTCCGGGGCGCTGTAGGTGGCGGCGACGGTGCCGCCGGTCTCGTTGTTGACGGTCTGGACGCGGTAGCGAATCAGCGGCGGAATCTCGTCCCCGGTCGCTTCCACCCGGTTGGCAAGCTGCTTTCCCATGAAAGTGATCGCCGGCAGGCTCGTGGCGGTGCCGCTGCTGTACCCGGTCCGCTTGACCGATTTGAGCCACAAAGCAGGGCTGGAGCCGTCCCCGCTGGAGGGGAAGTTCTGGTCGAAAGCCCAGACATCGACCTTCTGGTAGACGTTGCCCACGCGGACCTCGCTGGTGACCGAGGTGAGGCGCTTGCGCGACCAGAACGAGGGACTGTAGCGGTTCTTGCACTCGGTGGCGGAGGCGCAGTACTGGTCGAACGGCACGTCCGGCCAGTGCTTGGCATTGGCCGCGGTGAATTTGTTCTCCGCGCAGTTGAACGCGCCAGACTTCACGCACCGCTCCGCCGTGCTGAAGGTCACCTTGGCGGCAGGAGTTCCGGTGTAGAGGTTGTTGGAGCGAAGCCCGTACTCGATGCGCTTGAGATAGCCGCCGCGCGTGTACGTCGTCGACTTCGACTTCCCCGTGCTCAACTCGACGTTTCGGCCATAATAGTTGGCCTCCTTGGCCCAGTAGTAGGCCATCGCGTCGCCGTGCGGGTCGACGACGTAGTCGAGGTTCCAGCGCCATGCCTGCTGGCACCAGGCGGAGGCGAAGTCGGCCTTGTAACACGGCTCACCCGTGTGGTTGCCAAAGACCGGCACCGTCCAGGTCGAGTTGGTTGTCTCCTTGCCATTCGCCCAACCAGGCAGCTTGTGGCGGCCGAAGAAGTACTGCACTCCGGCGGTGTCGGTGACCTTCCAGTACTCGCCGTCATTGTCCCCGTTGGACAGCGACATGTCTTTGAGCAGTTCGACCTTCGAGCCGTCATCCTGCTTGAGCTTCCACGCCCCGGATGCGTCGTCCTTGACAAGCTCGTTGGTGGCACCGCCGAGCGAGAGGACAGCGTTGTCACCGCCCCAACACAAATCGCCGTTCTTGGCCTTGTTGGTACCGCCGATCATGTCGGCATTGCATGCCTTGTAGCGGCGCTCGATGAACCCGGGCTCCAGGGTGTAGCCGTCACCGACGTTGTTGGCCTGGTTGTTGGTGGCGCCGGTGCGCCCGTCGAGCGCGGTCGAGGAGTACTCCAGTGACAGCTCGGGCCCCAGGCCACCGGCCACATCGGGGGTTTGCAGGTCGTAGGACCAGGTGAAGGCGCCCGACGAACTTCCGGCCTCCCACTGGCCCGACGGGGACAACGATGTCGCCTTGAAATCGCCGCTCGGTCCGGCCGGCTTCGCCGTCACGGCGAACAATGTCCGGGCCATCGACGGCGCGCCTGCACGGCGTTCGGTGGCGGTGGCCGATTCCGCGGTGCCGGACCGCGTGGCCTCGGGGCTGGAAAGACTGGATTCAGGAGCGTCCGGAGTCGATTCGGTCTCCCTGCTCGCCCGGGAGGCCGGAGCTGTGCCCAACGACACCAGTGCCGTGAGGCGGGACTTGGCGTGGTCGTTGTCGACTCCCTTCAGCGGGGCCGGTCTGCAGTCGCCCTTGTCCGCCACGGAAAGGGAACATGGGGGCAGTCGGACGAGGGTCAGCCGCGAGGCCCAGTCACCACCGACAGCGTTGCGGAACGCACCGTAGTCCACGGATAATTGAGCGTCGACCGTGCTGGTACTGGAATCGACAGCGATGACCAGACCGGAGATTCCAGCCCGCTCGGCGGTTTTCCGGTCGAGGACTTCCACGCCGATCTCGCCCGCCGCCTTCCCGTTGTGGTTACCGCGCTGCGAGGGAGCCGACGATATGCGAACCGGAAGGCCACCGGCGTTCAGACTGACCGCGTTTCCCGCGACCCATGTCGCCGTGACTGTACCGAGCTTGGGCCATGAGGCATCAGGGATGCTCTTCCATTCCCTGCCCATTGTGTCGTCCTTGGCCGCAGCAGTGGAAGCGCCGCCCACCTTCGAAACGGGGACCGGAGGAGTCTTCTGCAGTTCTGGCAGCGCCAAGGGCGAGAGGGCGAGCGCCTCGACTGAAACCAGCCCGACCAGCAGTGAAGCCGCTGCCAGCGACGTGACCACCCGAGTCACGCCTCGCCGCAACCGTGGTCGACCAGGGGGCTTCCCTGATGGCTGGTCACCTTCATCACAGAAAGCGGCGAATGGCACGACGCGGTCTCCTCCCCATTCGGAAGCGAACGAACCACGCTGACATTACATAGCCTTTACTCGCGCATTGCGTCTCATGTGGCGCCTGGTTCGTGAGGCATGATGATCTCCATGGGTATGGGAATGGACTTGTCGCGACGGCTGGTTCCTGACGAACTGTGGTCGCTCGTCTTGCCGTTGCTACCTCCGTTCGCTTCCCGTCCGCAGGGAGGCGGAACGGCCCCGGTGGATGAACGATCGGTCTTCACGGCCGTCGTGTACGTGCTGACCTGCGGGTGCGCCTGGCGGCACATGCCGGAGGCTTTCGACATCTCGCCAGCCACCGCCCACCGCCGATTCCGTGCATGGACCAAGGACGGGCTGTGGCCGCGGCTGCAGCAGGCGGTTCTGGCCGACCTCGACTCCGACGCCGACGCCGACGCCGACGCCGAGGGAGTCTGGGCCTTGGCCGTCGTACAGGCGGCCTGCATCCGCGCGAAGAGGGCCTGAACGGCGCGACCTGCTTGCCCGCAGCAACAGCCCTCGGTCTGTCTCGAACTCCCGGCGATCTCCCGACCAGATGGAGCCTCACACCATTCACCACGTGAGACACACTTTGGGTCCCGATTAGGTATCAAGTACTTCTCACGTGAGGACTAATGGCTTTTAGGAGGCGACGAAAGCCACGGAGGCCAGAAGCCTAAGCCACCTTGATATATATCAACTGCCCTGCGGGGGCCGCCTGGTGGCGAGGCGTCGGATACGTTCCGCTGTGTCGATCTCGGCACTCGAACTCCTCCGAAAGGAAGCCCCTGTTGAAAACGGGCCGTCACCACCGAATGTCCTGGCGTGCGTTGCCCCGCGTTTCGTTGTCCTGTGGGCTGGCCGCGGCCCTCGCCATCCCCGTACTGACCGTGTCGCAGGCCGCCGCCGCACCCGGGCCGACCGGGCATAAGCAGGCGGTCGGCGCGCCACCGGAAGCGACCGCGTCACGCGAAGCCGCACAGACCGGGGAGCGGGTCGAGGTGGTCTCGCACCGCTCCCCGTTCAACACCGTCTATGCCAACCCGGACGGCACCTTCACCCAAGAGTCGGCTGCGGTGCCTGTCCGGGTGAAGCAGAAGAACTCCCTGGTCGATGTCGACACGACCCTGCGCCTCGACGATGGTGTCGTCCGGCCCAACGCTGTCGATGTCGGCCTGGAGTTCTCATCCGGCGGCGACACTCCGCTGGTGAGGATCACGCGCAACGGCCGCTCTCTTACGGTGGGGTGGCCGGCCCCCTTGCCCACACCGCGTCTGGCGAGTGACACCGCTGTCTACCCGGAAGTGGCGCCGGGCATCGACCTGCGGATGCGCGCGGGCGTGGACGGCTACCAGCAACTGCTCGTGGTCAAGACCCGCGAGGCCGCCGGCAATCCCCTGCTCAAGAAGATCCGTTACCCACTCGGGGCCGACGGCGTGGTGGTGAACGCCGACGAGTTCGGCAACCTGAAGGCCGTCAACCCGGCCGGGCAGGAGGTGTTCACCGCTCCGCCGCCCGAGATGTGGGACTCGGCGGGCGTCCCCGACCACCGGCCCGCCGCTGCCAGGGCCAAGAGCCTCGGCGCACTGCTGGACGGGCAGGGCGGCAGACCCGCCAAGCGCGACGAGGACGTGTTCGAGCCCCGCCACGGCTCCGCCGCGACGCGCATGCCACTGGAAGTCTCTGGCGATGAACTGCTCGTGACACCGGACCAGAAGCTGCTGTCCGCCCCGGACACCGTCTTCCCCGTCTACATCGACCCGACGATCTCCAGCCCGCGTCTGGGCTGGACGGCGGTGTCGAAGAAGCACCCGAACAACTCCTACTGGAACCACTCGTCCAAGGTGGCCCGGGTCGGCCACGAGTCGGAGACCGGCGGTACCTGGCGCTCCTTCGTCCAGTTCGACCCGCGCAAGTTGCACGGCAAGCAGATCATCAAGTCCACTCTCAGGGTCAAGAACACCCACTCCTGGTCCTGCACCAAGAAGCCCGTCGAGGTGCGGCTCACCACGGCGATCTCTTCGGCGACCACCTGGAACAAGCAACCGACCTGGGGAAAGAAGCTGGCCACTGTCACCGACTCCAAGGGCTGGTCGTCCTCGTGCCCGGCCGGGAACCTGGCGTTCAACGTCAAGAGCGCAACCAAGGACGCCTCGGCCAAGAAATGGAACAAGATCACTTTTGGGCTGCGCGCCAGCGAAAGCGACGTGTACGCCTGGAAGAAGTTCGACGCGTCCACCGCAGTACTCTCCACCGAGTACAACTCAGTACCGAACAGACCGTCCAGCCTGGACACCGTGCCCAGTACCCGCATCAACAACACCTGCGGCGACAAGGGCACGCATGTCACGGTCGGCAACACCGATGTGCAGCTGACCGCGAAGGTCTCCGACGCCGACGGCGGTACCGTCACCGCCCGCTTCCACCTCTGGCCCACCGGCAAACACGACGTCGCCCCGGGGATCGTCGTCAACCGTGATGTGAAGGTCACCTCAGGCGGCGTCGCCCGCACCACTGTGTCCAAGGGGCTCCTGACCAAGCACCTCGGTGCCGCCGCCGGCAACTACTCGTGGAAAGTCCAGGCCCGCGACGGCAAAGCCAATTCTGACTGGACTCCTACCGCCGGCGCCCCCGGCTGCCGCTTCGTCTTCGACCCGGTCCGGCCCAGTACCCCGCCCGGCATCACCTCCGCCCAGTTCCCCAACGGCGATGACGGCTGGCCCGAGAACACGTCCCCCGCCCGAACCGAGGGCATCTTCACCCTGTCCGCATCCGGCATCAAGGACGTCGTGACGTACGAGTACTGGGCTGACTGGGACCCCAAGGTCCGCACGGTCGGCGCTCCCTCCGCGGGCGGCAGCGCCACCGTGAAGCTCACCCCGCCCGCAGCCGGCCCGCAGCGGCTGTTCGCCCGCTCCCTGGACAAGGCGAACAACAAGTCCGACACCCGCACCTACCTCTTCTACGCCAACCCCACCGGCAAGACCGACAAACCCGGGGACTTCAACGGCGATGGCAACCCCGACATGATCGCCCTGCGCGACAACGGAGAGCTGCGCCTGTACACAGGGCAGGGGAACGGACGCATCGGGACCGCCGGCAAGGCGAGCACCATGGACTTCACCGGTTCCCTGATCACCCGCCGCGGCGACTGGACCGGGGACGGCTACGAGGACCTGATCGCCACCACCGGGCCCAAGGGTCAGCGTCGATTGTACGTCCACCCCAACAACGGCTTCGGCTACGCCTGTTCCGCATACGGCGAAGAAACTGGCAGCTCCGCCTGCGGAGACGGACGTCGGGAACTGAAGGTGTACGACCCCGCCAACGACCACTTCAAGAACGCCGACCAGATCCTGGCCATCGGTGACGTCGACGGCCCCACGGACCTGGACGGCAACGGTCGCATCGACGACACCTGGGACCTCCCCTCCTTCCCCGACCTGCTGGTCAAGGAAGGTGATCACCTGTGGCTCTACTTCGGGCACCCCATGGACTACCTCGACGAGTACTCCGATCCCGTACTCCTCGGCAACGGCGACTGGTCCGATTACGATCTCGCCGCCCCCGGCGACGCCACCGGGAACAACCATGTCGATCTGCTGGCCCGCAAGCGCAGCACCGGCGAACTGTTCCTCTACGAAGGCACCGGCCCCCATGGCGAGGGGCTGGGTTCCACGGCGGACCGAAAGCGGGTCGCCACCGGATTCACCCCCGCCGCCCGGCCTTTGCTCACCTCGCCCACCGACGCCGACCACGATGGCATCCCCGACCTGTGGGCCACTTCGAGCAACGCCAGGGAGGGAATTCACTTCTATCCGCGGCTGACACCGAACGGCCTCGGCGCCCCGATCGCCGTCGGCACCCGCGGCTGGAACCGCATGGTCGCCCTCGGCTGACACCCCGCACGATGCGCGAACCGCAAGACAGCCGATAGCCGGCAAGCACCGAGCCCCGCCGACTCCTCAGCTGGAATCGGCGGGGCTGGGAACCGGACTCACCTCGGGTTCCCGGGGCCGTGACTGCAGACTACCGATCACCCTTTCGGGACTCGCCCGCTGAATCTCACGACCTCCGCGCTGTGGTAGCCGAGGGACCCGCTGACAGAGCGCCCCCCGATATGGACCAAATCCCTTGCACCCGCGTGACTTTCGGCAATGGGCCGTCCACGAATCCGGTGCGAGGCTGAGGCCACAGCAATCCTCCGCCTCACAAAGGAGTCAGGCAGATGACGTTCGCTTTAGCTCGTGCTTCCACGCGCAGGACGCTGGCGGCGATGGTGACCGCCGCAGCGGCAACCCTGGGCCCCTTGATCCCCTCCCCCGCGGCAGCAGCAGCAGAGAACCCCACGGACCGGAAATCCGGGCCGGTTTCGGTGGCCTACGTCGAGGTCAACGACAACAGCATGACCAACGTCGGCAAGTACTCCCTCAACGACGGAAGCAACGTCTTCGACATCGCCGTCATCTTCGCCGCCAACATCAACTACGACACGACGACCAAGTCGGCCTATCTGCACTTCAACGAGAACGTCCAACGTGTCCTCGACAACGCCGACACCGAGATCCGCCCGCTCCAGGAGAAGGGGATCAAAGTCGTCCTGTCCGTCCTCGGCAACCATCAGGGAGCCGGCTTCGCCAACTTCCCCGACAAGGCCTCCGCTTCGAAATTCGCCGGCGAACTCTCCGACACCGTAGAGCAGTACGGGCTGGACGGGGTCGACTTCGACGACGAATACGCGGAGTACGGGAAGAACGGAACCGGCGCGCCCAACGACAGCTCCTTCGTCCATCTGGTGAGCAGCCTGCGGGCCGACATGCCCGACAAACTCATCACCCTCTACAACATCGGTGAGGCCCCCTCGCGCCTCTCCCACGACGGCGTGGACGTCACCTCGATGTTCGACTACGCCTGGAACCCCTGGTACGGCCAGTGGAGCCCCCCGCAGCTCGACCTGCCGAAGTCGAAGCTCTCCCCCGCCGCCGTGGAGATCGGCGGCACGCCCGCGGACACCGCCGCCGACTTCGCACGGCGGACCGTCGACGAGGGGTACGGCGCCTATCTGACGTACAACCTGGACGGTTCGGACCGCAGCGAGTACATCTCGTCCTTCACCCGTGAGCTGTACGACAGCGACGCCATCCGCACTCCCTGAAACCGCGACGCGCGCCCTCGCCTCCTCCTCTCGCCCTCTGCGGAGACAGGGCGGGGGCGCGCACGCGCTGACACCGCGGCTTCGCCCGCCAGTTCGAGCAGGCGGCGCGACCGAGAGCCGTAACCGCCTGACGCCTGACGCCTGACGCCGTCAAGGCGGTGCTCCTGCCCGGCACGTCAGGCGTCCAGGGCGTCCTCCAGAGTGGGGTAGCAGTCGATGACCCTGTCCAGGCCCACGAGCTGCAGAAGGCGCAGCACGGCGTCGGTCGGCCCGGCCAGGCGCAGCCAGCCGCCGGCTTCGGCGGCGGCGTTACGCGCGGCGATGAGAATGTTGATGCCGCTGGAGTCCATGAACGTCACCCCGCTGAGGTCCACCACCACCCGCGTAGCGGTCCCGCCCTGCCCGAAGGCGAGAGCGTCGCGGAGAGCGTCACCGGTGTCGTGGTCGATCTCTCCACGCACGGTGACGACGTTGATGCCGTCGATGAGGGCAGAGGTTATTGCCAGGCCCTCTGGTCCTACTGCCTCGCTCGTGTCTGTCACACTTCCCTCGACAAAGACTCGGTGACCACTCCGTACGGCGGTCGTCCGCCGGACTCTGCCCGGATACTACGGGGGCGTCCTCGACAAGGTGGGGCCGCCTGGCATCTGGGGTGTGCGCGAGGCGGTCACGGGCAGGCGCAGACATATGAACGACGGGTGCGGGGGTGGCGGAGTGGGATCGGTCCCCTTCAGTGAGGAAGACGCCCGGGCCCGGCATCCCGAGTCCTGGGAGGTGTCAGCCACGCTGACGGGCGACAGCACATGCATCGCACAGGCCCGCCACCTCACCGCCGACTTCCTCACCCGCCTCCAGAGCGAGTACGCGATACCCGTCACACCGCGTGCCCTGGATCTCACGCAGCTGGTCGTCAGCGAACTGGTCACCAACGCGCGCAAGTACGCCCCCGGCCCGGCGCTGCTCCATCTGCGCATCACCGGCACGGTGGTGGAGGTGGCGGTGTGGGACAGCAACCCCGAACTGCCCGTATCCGGCTCTGCCGACGCCCGCCGGGTCGGGCAGCACGGGCTGGAGATAGTGAAGGCCGTCGCCGAGAGCTTCGAGACGCGCAGCGATCCAGCCGGCAAACGCATCACCGCCCGCCTCCCGCTCCACAACGACCCCGAGGGCGCCCCGGCCGGCCCCCAACCTGCCTGACGCCCTCTCGCCCGCCTCCGCCGCGCGGCACCAAGGGGCGCGCTGATGTCCGGTAGGCGTCAAGGTCACGCATCCAACGAGAAGGCCCCCGCCGCAGTGTGCGACAGGGGCCCTCCCGGCTGACGTCGAAGCGTCAGGCAGACGTCGCGTCCTCGAAGTAGAACCAGTCGTCAGAACTCGAGACCTGGAACCCGTCCGGGAACGTGACCGACGCGGCGGTGGCACCCGAGCCACCGATGGCAGCCCAGTTGTTGTCGTCAGCGTGAGCCGCCGCGGGGGCGACGAAGCCGAAGGCGATGGCGGACAGTGCGGCGATTGCGATCTTCTTCATGATCCAGCCAACGACGGGCTCCGACCGGGGACACGTGTACGGCCGAGGGCCTCCTTGATCTTCACCCCACTGGAGGCAAGCGGGCCGAGCGACCGACCCGTACGGCCTACGCAGGCATAGCGGCGAGCGCTACACTGCGTGATCATGGTCAACTCTTTCGGTGAGGAAACCGCCGTGCCCCTGTTCGAGGTCATGTCGACGATGCGGGCCATGCGGCGCCTCAAGCCCGACCCGGTGCCCGACGGCCTCGTAGAACAGCTTGTCCAGGCCGCGGTCTGGGGGCCCAGCGGTGGCAACATGCAGCGATTCGAGTACGTGGTCGTCACCGACCGGGCCGTCATGTCGCGTCTCGCGCCCTTATGGAAGCGTTGCGTGGACGCCTACCTCGCCACGACAGGTGCGTCGGCGCCCGAGGGAATGGATGAAGCCGCCTACGGCCGTATGGTCGGCGCGATCGAGTACCAGCGAGATCATTTCGCTGATACGCCTGTCCTCATCATCCCTTGCTATGAATTCCCTCCGCAGCGGGTGACCGAGGAGGGGTACGCGGCTTACGGCCGCGCTCTCGGGCCGGCCGCGACCCAGCACATGCTGGATACGCAAGAGCGCTTCACCGCACTCGCCGAGGCGTCCTGCGTCTACCCCGGTGTGCAGAACCTTCTGCTCGCCGCCCGAGCGCTTGGACTCGCGGCGAACATCACCATCTGGCATCTGATGCTGGAGGCGGAATGGAAGGATGCTCTCGGGATTCCGGACGGCATGCGCACGTTCGCCGCGATTCCTGTCGGCTGGCCGATGGGCAACTTCGGGCCGGTTCGCCGCCGCCCGGTAGCCGAAGTCATGCATCGGAACCATTGGTAGACGATTTCTCCGTCCTTGAACGCCGATCTTCACCACCGTCCTCGCGGACACGCCCCGTCGTTCTCGGCTCCTTTCTTCGCATGGGAGGTGTCAGCCCCGATCATCCGGAGCACTTGAGCGTCATGACCCACTGGATCGCAGCCATAGAAACCACCGACTCCGACGGCCTGGTCAACGAGATCGATGCGATACGCGCCGACGCCGTCGTGCACGCCTACGATGCGGCAGCCGAGTCGGCGCCGCATGAGATCCGCTCCGCCTACATCACTGAAACCGACGAGCCGTGGGAGATGCCGCTGCAACGCGGGCGCCGCTGCCCGGTGTGCGCGGAAGCCGTACCCCCGCGCTCCTGAACTCACAGAACTGCGCAGGCCGGTGCCGCGGCTACTGCCAGTCGATGGCGTCCTCGTCGACGTACTGGCCGTTCGTCAACTGCCTGAAGTGGCGGTAGTCCCCGTCCCCAGGCGCCTTGCGCTCGTCGCATCTCGTGTCCGCGTCGTCGCAGTCGAATCGGCCCTCCAAGACGTTGTCCGTCCAGAGACCGTCGAGGCAACTGCCGCCACGGAAGCGGTCGCCGTCGTGCACGAAGATGTTCCTCGGCACGTACGACTTGCTGAGGTCGGCCATTCCTCGGGTGTGCGTCCATGCCTGGATGTCCGACTTGGCCACCGCCTGGCAGGAAACCGCGGCGGGCGCCTCGGCGGCGGGATCGTCCGCCGCGGCGGCGCCCGGCGCAGCGAAGACGCAGGCCACCGCCATCGCCGCACCACGGACCAGGTGCTTCGTGCTCGGCATGATCACGCCCTTCTCTTCAGCACGCCTGTGTGCGTCCAGGGCACGACTACCGCCTGTGCGGGTGGCGATATCGGCGTTCGCCGCGTCGTCACTCGAACAGTCCCGCCCGCTGCGGCGCGCCCAGCGGTTCCGACGAGGCCCGCCGACCCACCGGCCTGGGAGATCTCTCGGCAGGCGGCCGGTTACCGCCGCGTATAGCCGGTGCATGACCGGGCACGCGCTGAACGTAAGAGGAACGTGTTCGTTGTGAAGGATCGGTGTCGTGACAACTTCTTGCGGTGCGAACGAGGACGCAGCGGCTCGCGCGCGCATATCGGAACTGGAAGCTCAGATCGCCGAGTTGGAAGCACTGATCCACGCGGGCGCCCCACTCAATCAGGCCCGTGGAGTCATCTGCGCCGTCGGAGCGGTGGCCCCCTCCCGGGCATGGGACATCCTCTGCGAGGTAGCGGCGGCCACCGGGTACGGCGTCGCTGACGTGGCGGAACTGGTGGTGGCCTGGGCTGCGACGGGCGACCTTCCCCCTGCGATCCGCCGGGAACTTGATCGCCGGCTGGACGGGAGGCGGGCGCAGGGGTCGCTCCGGGAGTAGCGGGCGGCTCCCGTGGTCGACAGTCGTACGTGTCCCGCGCTCCTGCCCGCGCCCGCCGGCCCTGCCAGATAAGCACCCGGAGCCACGATCAGCAGTTTTCCCCCGGTGGGTAACCGGTTGAGGGATCGACTGCGGTTATGGAGCATTCGGCTATGGAGCGGCCGTCTCCTGGGGCGGGGTGGCTGTCAGGACGAGGATGGCTTGGTCGTCGTCCCTGTCGCCCGCTCCGTCGCCGGTGAAGGTGTGCAGGGCCGTGATCATGCCGTCGATGATCTGCTGGGGGCCGGGCAGGTCGGGGAGGTGGGCCACGGCCTCGGCGAGGCGCTGGTCTCCGAGCATCGTGCCGTCCGCGCGGCGGGCTTCGGTGATGCCGTCGGTGTAGAGGATCAGGCTTTCGTGGGGCCGCAGGTGCAGGCGATGCGGGGTGACGTGCGCGGTCGGGGAGATGCCGAGCAGGAGGCCCGTCGCGTCGAGGACGTCCACGGTGTGCTGCGCTTTTCGGTGTAAGGGGGCGTTGTGTCCGGCGCGTACGAGTTCGATGTCGAGGCCGGTGCGGGTGGGCGTGAGTTGCCCGTAGACGAGGGTGACGAAGCCGGTGCCGTGGCTTTGGGGCCGGTCGGTGAGGGCTTCGTTGACGGCCTGGACGACATCGGCGGGGCCCGGGAGTCGGGAGGCGACGGCGCGCGCGGTGTGGCGGACGAGTGCGGTGGTGGTCGCGGCGATGGCGCCGCGCCCGCACACGTCGCCCAGGAGGAACGCCCAGCGGCCGTCCTTGAGAGGGAAGACGTCGTAGAAGTCCCCGCCGATGTCGAGCCCTTCGCCGGCCGGGTGGTAGTAGGTCGCCACCTCCGCGCCTGGCACGTCGGGCAGGTCCGGCAGCAGGAGCCCCGCCTGGAGGTCTCGGGCGAGGGTGGCCCGGTGGGTGTACTGGAGAGCGTTGCGGGCGGCTGAGGCGGCGCGCCGTGCGAGTTCCTCCGCGAGGGCGACGGTGTGGCCGTCGAAGACATGGTCGCCGCTGGACAGCAGGGTCACCGCGCCGAAGGCCTGGTCGCGGTCCATGAGCGGGATGCACAGGTATCCGGTGACGTGCAGATCGTCCCAGGGGCCGGGCCCGGTGGGCGTGCGGCGGGCCACCTCGCTGGTCCCCGAGGCGAGGACGCGGGCCACGGCGTCGTCGGTGGCGTCGTAGACAGGGATGTGGGACGTCAGCAGGTCCCGCTGTACCTGGGTCGGTGCGGTGACGGCGACCCGGCGCACCCGGCCGTGTTCGATGAGGTCGACCGTGCACAGCGGGGCCAGCTTGGGGACGCAGGAGGCGGCCAGCCTGGTCAGCACCTGGGTGGCGTCCAGATCGGAGGTGAGCGCGCTGCTCGCCTCCAACAGGAAGGTCAGATCGTCACGTACGGACTCTTCCCGCGCCTCGGCGGTGGTACGGGCCTCTTCGGCGTGGTGGCGTTCGATGGCGAGGGCGGCGGTGTCGGCGAAGACCCGGGCCAGGGCGAGGTCGGCCGCGTGGGGGCTGCGCGGTGTGCGGTGGTACATGGCGAAGGTGCCCAGCAGAGCGCCGTCGCGGGCCAGGATGGGGGTGGACCAGCACGCGGCGAGCCCCGCCTGCTCGGCGAGCGAGCGGAACTCGTCCCAGAACGGGTCGGTGGCGATGTCGGTGACGATCACTGGTCGGCGTCGGTGGGCGGCGGTGCCGCAGGAGCCGACGCCCTCTCCGGTGGCGATGCCGTCGATGGCCTTGTTGTAGAAGTCGGGCAGGCTCGGGGCGGCCCCGTGCCGCAGGTGCCGGCCGTCGCGGTCGGCGAGGAGCACCGACACGAGGACTTCTTCGGGGGCCACCGTCTCGATGGCGCGGGCCATGCCTTCCAGTACTTCTGGCAGAGGTGCCTGGCGGGCGATCTGCTCCAGCAGCACGCGGTGTTCGGCCGTCAGCCGCTGGGCGTGCTTGACCTGGGTGGTCTCCACGCCGACGACGCGCACGCCGGTCACGTTGCCACCGGCGTCGAGGCGCGGCTCGTAGGTGAAACTGAAGAAGCCCTCGCGGGCGTTCGCTCCCTCGCCGAGCAGGACGCGGGCGTCGCGTGCCGTGTGGGCCTTCCCGGTCCGGTAGACGCGGTCGAGGACGGCGATGAAGCCCTGGCCGGCCAGCTCCGGCATCATCTGGGCCAGAGGCAGGCCCGTACAGGTGCGCTCGCTGCCGATCGTCTCGAAGAACGCCGCGTTCGCCGACTCCAGCATGTGGGCGGGTCCCGCGAGGTAGGCGAAGATGGCCGCCGACTCACCGAACAGGGCCCGCAGGTCGTGATCCGCTCTCTCCTCGTGGGCCACGCTCCGCGCCCCAGGCGCCGCGGCAGGCCGTCGCACCTGCTGCTCCGGTACGCGCGTCATGAGATCTGCCTCTTCCCCGACCGCGCCGGGTCGTCCGTGCCGCCGGCCGCCGTGTCACGCCGGGCCGCGGCTGCCGCATGGGCCTGATCCATGTCGGGGTAGACCTCGAAGAACTGGTCGAGGCCGGTCACCGCGAACAGGCGGGTCATCTGCGCGGGTACGCCCGCCAGGCGGAGCGCGCGGTCCTGGGCCGCGAGCTGTTGCGTCAACCGGAGCAGGGCACCTACCCCGGAGGAGTCGCAGAACGCCAGCCCGGCACAGTCGACCACCACCGGGTCCGCGCCCCGGCCCCGGGCCAGCGCACCCTCCCCGGCCTCCTCCAACTGCACCACGCTGTCGAAGTCGAGCGCGCCCCGCAGCACGAACACCACACCCTGCTCCTCCTGCGTGACCTGCACCGAGAACACCCGCGGTCTCCTCTCCTACCCGGCATCTGTCGACGATCACCTCCATCGTAGGGACCGCGTGTTCCTCCTCGGCCGGGGCGAGGTCTGTCCTTTGCGTGGGGTGACGTGCCGGGGGGCGGGGGTCTTCACCCGGGGGCCCCGTGGCGCCTCTTACACGCGTGGAGCCACGGCGACGGCCGCCGCGTAGCCGTCCGGTACCGGCACGTCTGTCAGCGTCCAGCCTTCGGGTGACCCGGGTGCGGTCGCTTGGGTGCCTACGTAGTCGATGTCCAGGTCGCGGGACAGGCCGGTTCCGAGGCCCTTCAAGAAGGCCTCCTTGCGGGCCCAGGCCCGTGCCACACCTTGGCGGTGTGTCAGCGGGTCGGACAGAGCGGCGAGTTCGGCGCGCTCCTGGGGATGCAGCAGGGCCGCAACGTCCGACACGGCTTCGGGGGGCGGTAGTTCCTCGACGTCTGCGCCGATCGGAGCGGGCGCTACGGCAACCAGAGCGAGTTGGCCGCTGTGGGAGAGGGAGAAGTGAGCGTTCGGGGCGTTCACGACGGCCGGGCGTCCGTGCGGTTGGCCGCAGTTCGGGCAGGGCAGGCGCGTGAATCGCAGGGAGGCCGGGTCGCGTTCGAGTACGTCAGACAGGATCACGCGCAGGCCAAGATGCGCGACCACGTAACGCACGCGGTCCGCCTCGAACCGGAAGGCCGCCGCGCGCGCCTGCTCGGTCTCGTCCAGGAGCGTGGCCGGGACTACGTTCTCGAACTCGGGCTCC
Organism: Streptomyces sp. NPDC107550; assembly: GCF_055639095.1. Lineage (NCBI taxonomy): Bacteria > Bacillati > Actinomycetota > Actinomycetes > Kitasatosporales > Streptomycetaceae > Streptomyces > Streptomyces sp. NPDC107550. The sequence goes on along the minus strand of NZ_JBVKBC010000010.1, from coordinate 152,631 downwards.
GCGCGGATCAGCCATACGCGCACATCCTCGGCTGACTCCAACTCCTTTATGTGGTCCATGTGGTCCATGCGGTCGAGTCTCCACAGCTCTCAGCGGACTGCCCGCTCCGGGCCCCCCGGGGGGAGCGCTTCAGCGGCCGATCAAGACGAAGAGAGCGCCGAGCACGATCAAAGCGCCGCATACCGAGAAGTTGACTTTCTTGTAGTGCAGGAATACCGCGACGAACTCCCGCAGCGTGGCGCTCGGCCAGAAATAGCGCGCTGTCGGCGAGCCGACCACCTGGCCACGCACTCCCAGGCGGCGCGCGAACATCGCCGCGCGGAAGGCATGGTAGTCATTGGTCACGATCACGCAGCGGTAGTCGGGCTTCTCTGTTTCCATCATCGTTTTGCTGAAGCGCAGGTTCTCCTCGGTGGTACGGGACTTCTCCTCACGCAGCAAGTCGCCCTCGGGCACGCCGCGCCCTACGAGGTAGCCCGCCATGGCCTCGGCCTCCGGGAGTTCTTCGTCGGGGCCCTGGCCTCCGGAGAGGAGCAGTTTGGGGGCGGTGCCGCGCGCGGCCTGTGTGTCGTACTCCGCGCGACCCCGGTTCAGGCGGCTGGCCAGCAGGCGCGACACCCGGCTGCCGCCGAGCAGTCCGCTCCCGAGCACGACCACGTAGTCGAGGTCACCTCGCACCTTCTGCCGGCCGTACACGAACCCGTAGCCGACGAAGCAGAGGAAGAGGAAGGACACGTACGCGCTCACCGACAAGGCCACGACGGCGAAGGCCACCACGTGCATGGACTGGGTGCGCACCGCCACGACGGTGATCCCGATCAGCGCGAACATGGCGAGTCCGGTGAGGAGCGAGAGCAGGTTGCCCAGGCTGCGCCCCTCTTTGCGGACCATGGTGATGCCGTTGGCCACCAGCAGCACGGGCAGAACGAGGACACCCAGGCCGACAAGGAGGAGGACGAGCACCATCGCGACCTCGCCGGACGGCGAGGAGTTCAGGGTGAGCGTCGACAGCAGCGGAGGCAGAGCGCACACCACGCTCAGGCCCAGCAGCACCGCATTCCGGAAACGTCGCGGGTCCTCCTGGATTCCGAGGCTGAACAGCACGAAGAAGAAGGCGGCGAAGCCGAATGCGATCACCAGGGCATCCTAAGTTCCTTGTGCGGTGTCCGGTGGTGCTGCATCGCTGTGTGGCGCCCTTCGTGGGCGGTGCGGGCGGCCTGCCGGGGACCTGCCCTGTCTCTTCACTCCCCCGCCGGGGCCGGCTCGGTCAGTCCGATCGTGCTGCTTCCCACCTCCATGAGGTCCGGCGAGTGAGGCCGCCCCGGTGTCCAGCGGAGCGTCATGTCGGGCAGGTTCTCCATGTTGCGGGCACCGTCGCTGGTGTCGAGGAGCGTGAAGCCGTGGTGTTCGTAGAAGGCGCGGGCCCCGGTGTTCTGCTGGAAGACGTGCAAGGACACCCCGTCAGGGCTGTGCCGCTTCACCTCGTCGAGCAGGAGCGTGCCGATTCCCTGGCGACGGGTGTCCGGGCGCAGATAGAGGTGTTCGAGCATGGCGTCGGCAAGGGCCGCGTAGCCGACGACCTCCGCCTCCCGCACGGCTACCCAGATGCGGCATTGCTTCAGCAGGACCTCCTCGACCCATCGGGTCACCTGCTCGTGGCTGCGCTTCTGCCGGAGCAGATAGGGCATCGTCTCCGAACGGGAGGTCATGTGGATGCGTGCGATCACAGCCGCGTCCGCCTCTTCCGCGAAACGGATCCGAGTCCTGCCGTCCTCACGCATGTCAGGAACGTACAAGGACGGCAGACGTTCGATCCAGCGATTGCCGGGCGGCGGTGTGAGTCGGGGGTGTCAGCGGGTTGCGGTTTGCTCTTGTTCGTACTGGTACAGGTCCTGGGACGTGTCGATGAGTTCCTTCTGCTCCTCCTTCGAGCCGACCATCGGCTGGGAGCCGTTGAGCGGGAGCTGGGCGCTCTCGGGGAGGAACTTGACCGTCACGAGGCCGATGACACCGGCGACCATCAGGTAGTACGCGGGGATCAGCTTGTCGCCCGTGGCGTTGACCAGGGCCTCCGTGACCAGCGGCGTCGTACCGCCGAACGCGGCCACGGCGAAGTTGAAGCCGATGCCCATCGCCGCGTAGCGCACGGCCGTAGGGAAGAGGGCGGGGAGCGTGGCGGCGCTCGGGGCGGCGAAGCAGGCCAGGAACGTGGCCAGGAGCAGGACACCGAAGATGGGCGGCCAGGTGCCGTCCGCCCTGATGAGCAGGAAGGCGGGGATCGCCAGGACGATCATGGCGATGGCGCCGCCCGCGTACAGGGGCCGCCTGCCGATGTGGTCGCTGAGGCGTCCGAGGAACGTGATGAGGACGACGATCCACACCATGCCGATGAGCACCAGGATGTCCGCCGAGCCGCTGGAGCGGCCGAGGGCCTCCGTCTGGTAGCTGGGCAGGTAGCCGGTGACCATGTAGTTCGTGACGTTGTAGAGCAGGACCAGGCCCATGCAGATCAGAAGCGGCCGCCAGTGTTCGCGCACGATGGTCTTGAACTCGCTGCCGACGGAGTCCTGGGCGAGGTTCTTCTCGTGCTCGTCGAGCTGCTGCTGGAACGCCGGGGACTCCTCCAGCTTCAGCCGCATGTAGAGGCCGATGACGCCGAGCGGTCCCGCGATCAGGAACGGCAGGCGCCAGCCCCAGGACAGCATCTGGTCGTCCGTCAGCGCCATGTTCAGCACGGTGACGAGCGCGGAGCCCAGGGCGTAACCGACGAAGGTGCCGAAGTCGAGCCAGCTCGACAGGAATCCGCGCCGCCGGTCGGGCGAGTACTCGGCGACGAACGTCGTGGCTCCGCCGTACTCACCGCCGGTCGAGAAGCCCTGCACCATTCGGGCGAGCAGCAGGAGTACGGGCGCCGCCATGCCGATGGTCGCGTAACTGGGGATCAGGCCGATCGAGAACGTACCGGCCGCCATCATGATCATGGTGGTGGCCAGCACCTTCTGCCGCCCGATCCGGTCCCCCAGCGGCCCGAACACCAGGCCGCCGAGCGGTCGCACGACGAACGCGGCGGCGAACGTGGCGAAGGACGAGATCAACTGGGCGCCCGGCGAGGCTCCGGGGAAGAAGACCTTGCCGATGGTGGCGGCGAGATAGCTGTAGACGCCGAAGTCGAACCACTCCATGCAGTTCCCGAGCGCCGAGGCGCCCACGGCCCGCTCCAGCAGGGGTTTCTCGACGACCTGTACGTCCTGTTTGCCGTAGGCCCTCTTTGTACGACGCAGCCGGCGGACGAGTTCCTCGCGGACGTGTCCCGGTAGCTCCGCGACCGTCGCCGGCATGCGCTTGCGCCCCCTGGTGGGCGGGCCGTCAGAAGGAGTGTGGGCCACGTGCCGATGCCGCCTCTCCGTGTCGTCGTCCTCGTCTACGCGCGTCTGGGCCGAGTCTGCTCACAATGATCACTCGGCGCACCTCGGGACGCCTGCCCGGCTCACGCGGCCGCACACGGGTGGACTCGTCGCGCATACGGCGGAAGGCGGCGCCGAGGGCCGTGGCGGGACCGGTCGGGGCCGCCGCGATGAGGGCGGCCTGCCCACGGGCCAACCGGCTCAAGGTGCCGCGCGGCTGCCTGACGAGCTGTCCCGGAGGGCCGCTTGACCAGTCCCCAGGCGCGTCCTGAGGTGCGCGTCCTGCACCCGCCTCCACGACGGGGCGTCTTCGTCCGCGAGGGCGTCGGCGACGGTGAGCGAGCCGTCATCGGTGATCTCGCCTCGTCCGCTGCTGGGGTCCTTCTCACCGCGCTGACCTGGGCTTCAGGGGTGCCTCAAGGGTATGGGCGCGGGCGAGTCGGGCGGGTGCTTCCGGGCCTGTCGCGCACCACCATTCACGCCTTCACATTTCCTTCACTCATGGCGGTGAACATCGAAAGGTCCTGACATGCCGGGCTCGCCCGAGGCCCATCTCTTCCTATGAACCGCCGACGTCCGGTCGGCCCCTCGTGAAAGGAACCCCCCTCATGCTGCGTATCGCCCTGGGCGCCGCGACTGCCGCCTGCGCGCTCGCGCTCGGCGTCCCCGCCTCCGCCATGGCCGCCCCCGTCCCCGTGACCGCCCTCAACTGCGACGGGGACACCTACAAGTGCACCGCGGACCTTCGCTTCGGTGACGGCAACTGGAAGGCCGACTGGGACGCCCGCGTCTTCCACCAGAACAGGTCGGCCGACCGCCGAGCCGCCGCGCCGGTCCCGGTCACCAGCGCCACCTGCGACGGGGATACGGGGAAGTGTCTGGCCTCGCTGAACTTCGGCGACGGTAAGTGGAAGGCGGAGTGGTCCGCCCGCGTCTTCCACCAGAACCGGTCGGCCGACCGCAGGGCCGCCGCGCCGGTCCCCGTGACCAACCTCGTGTGTGACGGCGACACGTACAAGTGCACCGCGGATCTCCGCTTCGGTGACGGCAACTGGAAGGCCGACTGGAGCGTCCGGGTCTTCCACCAGGGCTGACCGCCCCGCGTGGCCCGCGAGGACACGCCGCGCTGCTGACCCCTGGTCAGGCAGCGCACACCGGCCGCCGGGCCGCCTGTGACAGGCCCTGCGGCCGGACCCCTGCGCCCCCACGCCATCAGGTGGCGGCGCTCATTGGTCAGGCCCGGGACCGCCGGGTCGTACGAGACAGGTGATGGAAATGCGTGACGAAGCCGCCCAGCGGGTCGAGTTGGTCTTCTCCCTCTTCGACGCCAACGGCAACGGTGTCATCGACTCCGACGACTTCGACCTGATGACGGACCGCGTGGTGAAGGAGGCGACCGCGTCGGACGACGCCGCGAAGGCCGCCATCCGGGCCGCGTTCCGCCGTTACTGGACGACGCTCGCCACCGAACTGGACGCTGACGGCGACGGTGTGATCACCGTGGACGAGTTCCGTCCGTTCGTGCTCGACCCCGAGCGGTTCGGTCCCACGATCGCCGAGTTCGCCCACGCGCTGTCCGCTCTCGGTGACCCCGACGGGGACGGCTTGATCGAACGCTCCCTCTTCGTATCGCTGATGAAGGCGATCGGCTTCGAGGAGAGGAACATCCACGCCCTCTTCGACGCGTTCGGTCCGGACGCCGAGGACCGCATCACCGTACGGACGTGGGCCGACGGCATCGTGGACTACTACGCGCCGGACATGGCCGGGATCCCCGGCGACCGGCTCGTGGCCGCCCCCGCTGTCTGACACGGGCGGGCGTCAGGTCGAGGGCTTGTGTGCGAACACCCAGCGGTTGCCCTCCAGCGCGTCGTCGGGCTCGGGGAGGGGGCCACGTCCGTGCCGCCGAGCGAACTCGAACGGCGTGTGCGTCGACGTGGCCCAGCCCTTGGCGGCCAGATCGCCCGCGGAGTCGGGGCGCGGCCCCTCGGCGAAGAGACGGAGCAGGTCGATGCCGATCTGTTCCCTCGTCGCCGTGTAGATGCGACTGTCCCGGTACGCCCAGAGGTCCTTCTCCAGTTTGGCCTCGAACGCCAGGGCGCTGCCGGCGGCGGCCAGCCGGTCCGCCGTGGCGATGAGGTGGGTTTCGGCGGCACCCGGCAGGTAGAAGAGGAGTCCCTCGGCCAGCCAGACGCTCGGTACGGCCGGATCGAAGCCGGCGGTGGTCAGCGCGACGGACCAGTTGGCGCGCAGGTCGACCGGCACGGGGACACGCTTGACCCGGGGGGTGGCCGGCAGGTCCCTGAGCACCCGGTCCTTGAACGCCAGCACGCCCGGCCGGTCGGTCTCGAAGACGACGCAGTCGGTGGGCCAGTCGAGCCGGAAGGCGCGGGTGTCCAAGCCGGCGCCCAGGAGGACGACTTGGCGCGCTCCGGCACGGACTGAGCTGAGGAGGAAGTCGTCGAGGACTCTGGTGCGCAGGCCGAAGTAGCGGGCGAACCGCCCCCACAGGGCGTTGTCGTCCCCGTCCGGGACCTCGTCGATGCGCAGGGGCCAGCCCGCACACGGCGGGGCGGCGCGCACGAAGTGTTCCGCGTAGAGGTCCTGGGCCAGGCTGTCGTGGCGGTGGGTCTCGATCGCGCGGGCGGCGGCGACCAGGAGGGCGGTCAGGCCCACGCCTTCACCCACTCCGTCCACGTCTGTGTGCTGCGGCAACGTGCCGGCCATATCTCCTCCGTCGGTGGGAGTGGCGACTGCGGGGTGTCCGGTGGTGTGACGCGGTGGGTCTGCGGCTCTGTCCGTCTCGTTCTCCGCTTCGGTCAACGGTTTCCGTGCTCCGGCACCAGGACGGGTTTGACGACGCGGCCCGCCTCGCAGTCGCGTTCGGCTTCGTTGATGTCGGCCAGCGGGTAGGTGCGGATCAACTCGTCGAAGGGGAAACGTCCGGCTTGCCACAGCCCGATCAAGCGGGGGATCAGCAGCCCGGGTACGGCGTCCCCTTCGCAGATGTGGCGGATGCCTCGGCCCCGGTCCAGCGTGCCCGGTTCGAGCGGCAGCGGGGTGTGGAGGCGTGCCACCAGGCCGAGGCAGCCGGTGGGGCGCAGCGCCCGCAGCGCGTCGTTGATGAGCGGGGGCGAGGCCGTGGTGTCCAGGGCGTACAGCACGCCGCCCTCGGTGCGGCGCTGGATCCGTTCGGGCAGTCCGGGCTCCGTCGCGAGCAGCGGGAGCGCGCCGAACCGCTCGGCCAGGGCGAGCCGGCTGGGGTTGTGGTCGACGGCCACCGTCAGGGCACCTGCGGCGGTGGCCGCCATCACGGCCGCAAGGCCCACCGCTCCCGCGCCGAAGACCGCGAGCGTGTCACCGGGGCCGACACCGAAGGTGTTCAGGACGGCCCCGGCGCCGGTGAGGAAGCCGCAGCCGAGCGGGCCGAGCAGTTCGACGGGGAGCGCGGGGTCGACGCGGACGGCGTTGGCGGCCGGGACGAGCGCGTACGCGGCGAACGACGACTGTCCGAACCAGCGGGGCGCCAGCGCTCCCCCGGTCGTGTCGGTGAGCCGCGGCACGCGTTCCTCGCGTCCTCCGAAGAGGTTGAGGGAGGCGAAGGAGTCACAGTACGCGGGGGCGGCGCCGCGGCAGGACCGGCAGTGCCCGCAGGAGTCGAAGCTCAGTACGACGTGGTCGCCGACGCCGATCACGGTGTCCGGGCCACCGCCCGCCCCCACCACGACCCCGGCCCCCTCGTGGCCGAGCACCGCCGGCAGCGGGCTGCGGCCCGCCGATCGCCGGACCGCGAGATCGGTGCGGCACATCCCGCAGCCCGCGATCTCGACCAGGATCTCTCCGGCGGCGGGCTCTGTACGCAGGATCACCTCCTCGACGCTGAACGGGTCCTCGTACGCGCGCAGTACCGCCGCCTGGAACCTCAACGCCATGCCTCCTGTACGGGGTGAACGCGTGGCCGTCGCAGGGCGCGGGCCTCGGCGCTTGCGTCGTCCTCGGCGTCAGTACGGCAGGGGCGTAGGCGCGTCGGCCGCGAGGACCGGGCGCGGGATCAGAGGTCGGCATGCTGCTCGGTCGCCCGAGGGGCGCCGCCCGCGTGCTTCTGGGCCTGCCGGTCCATCTCCGTGCGGAAGGCGGCCACGAGATGCGGCTGGATCCTCCCGGCATCGCGGTCACCGCCCTCGCAGACCGCGCCGCGCACGCCCACGATGTCCGTGCCGATGCGGGCCAGGGTTCCGAGATCGGCCTGTCTGACGCTGCCCGCGAGGGCGGCGAGCCGTCCGGATGCGTGGGTCTGCCGTACGAACTCGGCGCAGACGTCCGGCGGAACGTGGTCGAACAGCCGTGTCCCGTCCTTGATCGCGGTGTCCAGCATGGCGGCGTCGGCGCCGGAGCGGGCGGCGATGTCGGGCAGGGCGAGCGGGTTGACGCAGCCGACGCGGTGGGCGTCGGCGTATCCGGAGGCGACGACGAGCGCTTCGGGGCGATGGTCCTTCACCGCTCGGACGACCGCGCGCATGACCTCGATGCCTTGATCGGGCGTCGTGCACCCGTAGAGGCCGACCTTGATGTACGTGGCTCCCGAGACGACGGCGCCGAGCGCGGCCTGGGCCACCGTGCCGGGCTTGTACGGGACGTCGCCCACGGTCGCCGACACCGGCTTGTCCGCCGGGACCGCGTCACGGATCTGGCGGATGACCCAGGGGAAGTTCGCGCCGAGGGAGCCCTCATCGGGTTTCTTGACGTCCACGATGTCGATGTGTTCCGCCGCCTTCACGCACTCCAGAGCCTCTTCGACGCTGTCCGGGGAGATGAGAAGCAACACCCTGACCTCCTTCGCCCAGCCCGCCGGCCGCAGGACAGGGGCCCGCGGATCACCTGGCTCTTGGTGGGGTGCGCTCATCCTTCCCGGCGCCCTGAGGGTCCGGGAGGGCGCACACCGTGCCCATGGGTGCTCATGCACACGCACAGTGCGCCGTGCGAACCGGCGTAAACCACCCAGCCCGCCGTCAGGCGCGGTGGGGTGCTCACCGCCAAGTGGCAGTGGCCTCCATGAGGGTCCGCGCCAAGGCCGTCGGCTGGTCGCGGGCGATGAGGTGGCCGGCGTCGTGGATGGGGCGGATCGTCGTCTGCGGGGCCAGGTGCCGCACCTGGTCGAGGTCCGTGTCGGTGAGCGACGAGCCGTTGTCGCCGTGGACGAGCAGGAGCGGCAGATCGAGTTCCGCTGCGGCCTGTGTCAGCCGCGGGGCCTCGGCGAGTATGTTCTCGACCAGTTCGGCGTGGGCGCCGAGCCGGGTCGCCGAGGCCAGGAAGCCGCGGACCCGGGCGGGGTCGAGGCAGGGCACGACGTCCACCAGTACAAGACCCGCCACTCTGGCTCGTACGGCCGGATCCGTGAGGGCGGCGACGGCGCCGAGGCCGCCCAGCGAGGCGCCGACGATCACGCAGGACGGCGGCTCGGAGCGCACCATCGCGGCCACGTCCTCGGCGTACGCGGACAGGGTCCGGGCACCGCCCTCGCTCTCGCCGTGGCCACGCTGGTCGAAGGCCACACACCGGTACCCGGCGTCGACGAGCACCTCGCTCACCGGTTCCCACACCTGGCGGCGTTCGCCCCCGGCGTGCAGGAGCAGGAAGGTCGGGCCGGCTCCGACCTCCGTCCCCTTGAGGGTCACGTCGGGGCGCGTGATCTCCCGCGCTCTGGGGACAGTTGGGCCGCTCATGAATCCGGTGCCCCTCCCGTACGGGCTGGTGGCCGGTCCGCGGGCGCGCCGACCGTTCGCGAGCCGACGCCAACTGCCGTCAGGCCGTGGAGAAACCGTACCGCGTGGCCTGCGTCCCACGCCTGGGCGTCGTCGTTCACTCGGGGCAGTCAGCCCCACGCGGCCTGCGCGCGGGAGTTCCAGGGACCGGTGCCCGAGTGGTCGGCGATCCAGTAGCGGGTGAGGCGTCGCCGGGTGTCCGAGAAGCCGGTACGGGCGTGGAACATGCGGTGGTTGTCCCAGATGAGCAGAGCGTTCTCGGGGATGAGGACGGAGATGCCGTGGTCCTGCACGAAGTCCACGGCCTGCCGGGCCAGGGCCGCGCCGTCGGGTCCCAGGGGCGAGGGGGTCGCGCCGCCGGGTGCGTCGAGCGTCTCCGAGTAGCTTCCGGTGCTCAGCAAGGTGGAACTCATGCGGACGACGGTGCCGGCGGCCGTGCCGTCCACCACAGGCTTGCGGACTCCGCCGGCGTCCGGGCGTTCCTCGTAGGAGGGCCAGAACACCGGGCGCGTGTGGGCGACGTCGCGCAGTCGCTGGTCCAGTGTCGTCAGGAAGTGGTGCGCGTCGGCGAGCAGAGTCTGACCTCCGCCGCACGCGGCCTGCACGCGGCAGTGCAGGGCCAGGTAGCGCGGAGGCAGGTCCTGGCCGGGCGCCTCGGTGTGCGGGCGCAGCGTGTGCGCGCTACGGGTGTCCCGGACCTGCTCGAACCCGGCGTGGGCCTGGATGTCGTAGGTCAGCTCACCGGTGGTCTGCGGGACCAGGACGCCGAGGTCGGCCAGTACGGCGGTGACGTCCTGCGCGTCCAGGGGGCCTTCTACGAGTGCGTACCCGGCCGAGGCCATATCGTCAGCAATTGTCCGTGAAGAGTGCTTCATGCATATTTACATTAGTGTGACCAAGCTGATACCGCGCGTATAGGACGGAGCCGTCATGAGCGGGCTGAAGCTGGGCCTGGTGGCGAACACGGGCAAGAAGCACGAGCGGCGAGTGCCGATCCATCCCGCGCACCTGCCGGGGCTGGACGACGGCATCCGAGACCGGCTGTTCGTCGAGTCCGGTTACGGCAAGTGGTTCGGCCTGACGGACGACGATCTCCGCCCTCACGTGGCCGGCGTCAGGCCCCGCACCGACCTCATCGACGACTGCGACGCCCTGCTGCTGTTCAAGGTGACACCGCAGGATGTCGCCGGGATGCGCGAGGGCCAGATCCTCGTGGGCGCCCCGCACTTCGCGCAGAACGCGGACACCACCCAGCAGGCCATCGACAAGCGGCTGACGGTGATCTCGATGGAGGCCATGCGGCACTGGCCCGCCGACGGACCGCTCGACGCCTTCGCCCGCTTCGCCTTCTACCGTGTCAGCGAGATGGCCGGTTACTGCTCGGTCCAGCACGCCATGCAGTGCGTGGGCATCACCGGCCGCTGGGGCAGACCCTTGCGCGCCGTGGTCATCGGATTCGGCTCCACCGGCAAGGGAGCCGCCGCGGCACTGCGCGCCCAGGGGGTCCGGGATCTGAGCGTGGTGACCAGAAGACCCAGCACCGCCGTCACCCCTCCGGACGGCGGCGCTCGAATGGCCCAGCTCCATCACCGCTCGGCGCCGGACGAGTCCACCGTCCGGATCGCGGAGGGAGAGGCGCCGTTGCCTGCCTTCCTCGCAGAGCACGACATCGTCGTCAACTGCGTCCTGCAGGACGTCACCGCTCCCGAGGTGTATCTCACGGACGGCGACCTCGCACGCTTCGCTCCGGGCTCCCTCTTCGTCGACGTGTCCTGCGACACGGCCATGGGCTTCGCCTGGGCACGTCCCACCACCTTCGACCGGCCGGTCGTCACGATCGGCGACGGCATGCACTACTACGCCGTCGACCACAGCCCCTCCCTGCTGTGGGACTCGTCCACGTGGGAACTCAGCCAGGCGCTCCTCCCCTACCTGCCGACCATCGCCGACCCCCGGTCGTGGGAGTCCGACGAGACGGTCCGCCGGGCCGTCGAGATGCGCGCCGGAGTCATCCAGAGCCCGCACATCCTCACCTTCCAGGGCCGCTCCCCGGCCTACCCGCATCTCATCACTCGCGCGGAGGAACAGCCCGCCGGCCGAGCACCGCTGGTCGGCGCCTGACCGACATCAAGGCGGACTCCGACGAGGGCTCCTCAGCCGACGGCGAAGACGGTCCCCGGGGCGGCGTAGTCGATGGGGCCGGGGAAGCGGGTTGCGGCGCGTTTCACTGCTTGCTCCGGTGTGAGGAAGCGGCCGACGTGCGTGACGATCAGTCTGCCCGCCCCCGCTGAACCGGCTGTGTCGCCGGTGTCCTCCGGGGTGTGGTGCACCTGTACGCAGTCCGCGGGCGCCCGGTCGCTCTCGGCCTCGCACAGCAGTACGTCGCAGCCCTCGGCCAGTTCCGTCAGGCTCGCGCACGGAGCGGTGTCCCCGGAGTACACCAGAGACGTGCCCGCCGCGTCGATGCGTACGGCGAACGCCGGAACTTCGTGCGCGACCGCCCGGCTCGTCAGGCGGAGCGAACCGACGGACGCCTGGTGCCCGTCGTGCAGTTCCGTCACGGCGAAAGCGGATTCGACGGGGCTGCGGGTCGCCGTGTTGGTGAGGAACCCGGCGAGGCGGTCGGCGGTCCCGGGCGGGCCGTACAGGGGGATCGGCGCCGCGAGGCGGATGTCCGCGTACAGGGCGCCGTAGTACGCGGTGAGCAGGTCGGCGCTGTGATCGGCGTGCAGGTGGGAGATCCAGATCGCGTCGAGTTCGTCCAGCCGGACGTGACGCTGGAGCGGGCCGAGCGTTCCGCTTCCCGCGTCCATCCAGACGTGGGTGGATCCGCTCGACACGAGATAGCCGGAGCACGGGTTGTCCGCGCTCGGGTAGGGGGTCGCGCTGCCGAGAACGGTGAGGTGCAGAAGCTCGTCGCTCATCCCGAGATCCTAGAACACAAGATCGAGGGGGATTTACGGGTTCTACGTGGCGTGAGGAGTGTGAGTTTCGCCGCCAACTGCTTGTACAGGCCAGGCCCTTGGTCGTCAGCGGGCTTGCCCTGTGCTCGCGCGCGTGACTTGCCGTCAATTCCCTTTGGCCGCAGCACTGAAGCGGCTTCGCATCGTCGCGCGTAAAGGCGCCCGAGGGACCACCGCCGCCGCTGACTGGCCGTCAAGTCCCGGACAAGACAGGACGTTCTTCCTGATCATGACGGCCCTTCTTCCCTAGGGCCGAGGGGTGGGTCGTAGGAATCGTGTGACTTGGCCCCCTCAACGGCGAGGGGACGGATCGGAAGGCGTACGCATGGATATGAGCGCGGCAAACAAGAAGGGACTCAGTCTCTTCGCCCTGATCATGATCGGCATCGGGTCGATCTTCGGTTCGGGCTGGCTGTTCGGAGCGGGATCGGCGGCACAGGTGGCGGGCCCGGCCGCGCTGGTGGCGTGGGTCATCGGCGCCGTCTTCATCGGCATGATCGCCATGTCGTACGCCGAGGTGGGCGCCGCCTATCCGATACCGGGCGGCATGGCGCGCTACGGCAGCCTCTCGCACGGGCCGGTGCTCGGCTTCGTCACCGGGTGGGCGGTGTGGATCGCGGTCGCCTCGCTCATCCCGATCGAGTCCATCGCGGCCACCCAGTACATGTCGTCGTGGAGCTTCGGCTGGGCCGGGGATCTGGTCGACTCCAAGCACCAGCTCAGCGGGTTCGGCATGCTGGTCGCGCTGGCGCTGACCGTGCTGCTGTGGCTGGCGTGCTACTGGTCGGTGCAACTTCTGGCGCGGGCCAACACGTTGCTGACCCTGGTGAAGTTCGCCATCCCGGTGCTCGCGGTGATAGCGCTGATGGCCTCGGGCTTCCACACCTCCAACTTCTCGGCCCACGGCGGCTTCGCCCCCAACGGCTGGTCCGCGGTGCTGACCGCCGTCACCACGTCCGGTGTGGTCTTCGCGTTCAACGGCTTCCAGGCCGTGGTCAACCTGGGCGGCGCGGCGAAGAACCCGGGCCGCGCCATTCCGCTCGCGCTCGTCGGCGCGCTCTCCCTCGGCCTGGTCATCTATCTGGCGCTGCAGACCGCGTTCCTCGGCGCCGTACCGCCCGAGCAGCTTCAGGAGGCCGGCGGGTGGGCCGGGATCAACTTCAACTCGCCGTTCGCGGACCTGGCGAAGGTCCTGATGATCCACTGGGTCGTCACCATGCTCCAGTTCGGCGCGTTCATCTCCCCGGCGGGCTCCAACATCGCCAACGTCGCCTCGTCCGCGTACATGGTGCAGAACCTCGCCGAGACCGGCTTCTTCCCGAAGAAGCTGAAGGAGACCCACCCGGTCTACGGCACCGCGCGTCCCGCGATGTGGGTCAACCTGGGCTTCTCCGTGCTGCTGCTGGTGACCGTCGGGCACAGCTGGGAGTCGCTCGCGCCGATCATCTCGGCCGCCATGGTCATCTCGTACCTCATCGGCCCGATCGCCGTCGGTGTCTTCCGCCGCACCAAGCCGGACCTCAAGCGTCCGTTCCGGCTCCCGGCCGCCGGCGTGCTCGCCCCGCTGACCTTCGTGTTCGCCGCGTGCGCGCTGTACTGGTCGAAGTGGCCCAACACCGGCATCGTCACCGTCCTCACCCTGCTCGCCGCGCCGATCGCCGCATTGGTGCTCACCCGTAACGGCGAGAAGGACCTCAAGCGGCAGTTCGCCCCGGCCTGGTGGATGGTCGGATTCCTCATCACCGTCTCGCTTCTGTCGTACCTCGGCTCCGCCGAGTTCGGCGGCAGCGGCGTGATTCCCGGCGGCCTCGACATCGCCCTGGTGGCCGTCATGGCGCTCGGCTACTACTTCATCGCCGTGCACGCCGGGATCAAGGCCCACCACGACGGCCTCGCCGAGCCCGACCCCGAGCCGGCCGCCGCGCCGCAGGAAGAGACCGCCGCCCCCGGGCAGCAGCCCGTCACGGCCTGAGGGCCTGACGGTCTCACCGTCTGACGAGCAGTCCGCTTCCGCCGCCTCCCGCGACCGCAAGGAATCCACCCCATGTCCCTCTCTGTCTTCGACCTGTATTCGATCGGCGTCGGCCCCTCCAGTTCCCACACCGTCGGCCCGATGCGCGCGGCCTCGGTGTTCGCCGAACGGCTGAAGTACGACGGCCTGTTGGCGCCGACGCACTCCGTGCGCGTCGAGCTGTTCGGCTCGCTCGGCGCCACCGGGGTCGGCCATCACACCCCCAAGGCGGTCCTCCTCGGCCTCAGCGGCCACACCCCGCGCACCCTCGACGTGGACGCCGCCGACGAGGACGCCCTGCGCATCGAGACCACCCGGCGCCTGAAACTGGCCGGTTCCAAAGAGATCGCCTTCGACCCGGCCGCCGACCTCGTCCTGCACCAGGACCGCTCGCTGCCCTTCCACGCCAACGCCATGCGCCTGTACGCACATGACGTCTCCGGCGCCGTCCTGCTGGAGAAGACCTTCTACTCGATCGGCGGCGGGTTCATCGTCGACGACGAGGCCGCGTGCGCCGACCCCGGGCACGTCGAGGACACGGCCGTCGCCCACCCCTTCAGCACCGGCGCCGAACTCCTCGCCGCCACCCGCGCGACCGGTCTGCCCGTCTCCGCCATCATGCTCGCCAACGAACGGGCCTGGCGCGACGAGGAGACCGTCGAGGCCGGGCTCCTGGAGATCTGGGAGGTCATGGACGCGGGCATCCAGCGGGGCCTCTCCCGCGAGGGCATCCTGCCCGGCGGCCTCCAGGTCCGCCGCAGGGCCGCCGCCGCTGCCCGCGTGCTGCGCGCCGAGGGCGAGGCGGCGGGCCGCGCCATGGATTGGGTCACGCTGTACGCGATGGCCGTCAACGAAGAGAACGCCGCCGGCGGCCGGGTGGTGACCGCGCCCACCAACGGCGCGGCCGGGATCGTCCCGGCGGTGCTCCGCTACTGCCTCACCTTCGCCGGCGCCGGGACGACCGACGCCGAACGCGACGACACCGTCACGCGATTCCTGCTCACCGCGGGCGCCGTCGGCCTGTTGATCAAGCAGAACGCGTCCATCTCGGGCGCGGAGGTCGGCTGCCAGGGCGAGGTCGGCTCCGCCTGCGCGATGGCGGCCGCGGGGCTCACCGAGGTCCTCGGCGGCACGCCTGAACAGGTCGAGAACGCCGCCGAGATCGGCATGGAGCACAACCTCGGTCTGACCTGCGACCCGGTGGGCGGTCTCGTCCAGATCCCCTGCATCGAACGCAACGGCATGGCCGCCGTCAAGGCGATCACCGCCGCGCACATGGCGCTGCGCGGCGACGGGCGTCATCAGGTCTCCCTCGACGACGTCATCGAGACCATGCGGATCACGGGCGCCGAGATGAGCGACAAGTACAAGGAGACCGCTCGCGGGGGCCTCGCCGTGAGCCTCGCCGCCTGCTGATCTCGGACCCCCCTGCGCGTGCACCCCCCTCGCCGGTTTCGCCGACGACGGGGGTGCACGTGCAGTGGGGGTGCTGGCGCGCATCCGCTGGGGGGTGCTCGCCCGCACCCACGAGGGGCCGCGCCGGGCTGGCTTAGGGTGGGGCGCATGAACCCGCGCCCTGTGACGCTCCTCGACGTCGCCCGCCGGGTCGGCCTGTCCCGCACCACCGTCTCGGAAGCGCTGAGCGGGAAAGGCCGCGTCTCCGAGGAGACACGCGAGCGGGTGCGGGTCGCCGCCGACGAACTGGGGTACGTCGCCAACCGGATCGCCCGGCAGTTGCGTACCCGCCGTGTGGACGCCATCGGGTTCCACGGGCCGCTCAGGGCGCGCGACCTGGAGTTCTACATGCGGTTCGCGTTCGGTGTGGCGGGCGAGGCGCTGGCGTGGGGCATGGACACCGTGTTGATGGTCGGTGAGGACTCGCTCCGCAGCGGGCTGCAACTCGGCGGGGTCGTCGCCGTGGACCCCGTCGCCGACGACCCGGTCGTCACCGCCCTGGTCCGCTCGGACGTGCCGGTGGTCAGCGTCGGCCGCTACACGTCCTCGCAGGGCCTCGCGGCGGCGGTCACGCTGGAGGCCCGGCACGGCGCGTTGCAGAGGGAGCTGCTGACGCGCCTCCTGCACCAGGGGCGCCGCCGGTTCGAACTGTGGACCCTGTCGCTGGACGGCAAGCCCTCCTTCGCCGCCGACGCCGTAGAGGCGTACGGGACCTGGCTCACCGGGACCGACGCCACGGCGGCCGGAGTCCGCGGATCGACGCGCATGTTCGAGGGGCGCCCGGAACCCGAGGCGATCCGGCACGCGCTGCTCGACGCCCTCGGCCAGGGCGTGGACGCGATCGTGTGCGGCGTCCAGGGCCTCGCCCCGCAGGTCGAGCACGCGCTGATGCGGCTCCCCGCAGCCGGGCGGTGCGCGGACGTCACGGTCGCGTCGTTCGCGTCCGACCGGCCCCTTGCGACCGGCCCGGTCATCGAGCTGGAGCCGTACCAGTACGGAGCGACCGCGGCCCGTCTCCTGTCCGATGTGATGGCCGGGGCTCCCGCCGACCCCCATGTGTGGTTCGAGGGCGGGCACATCGTCGAATCGGCGGGGCGCGCGCAGAGTACGTAACTGCCCTGCCGGGTCAGGTCAGTTCAGGGCAGACGCCGTCGATGCCGTCGCCGGGGCGCGCCGCCGGCACGGCGGATCATGCGGTGGCGGCGGTTACGTAACCGCTCACGGCGGGAGCCGGGGCCTGAGCGCGGCTCGCTCGGGAGTCACGGCGTCGTAGCGGCGCTGTTTCGCGTGCCCATCGTGCACACCCTTCGGTGCGGGAGGCGCGGGCGAGGCGGATCGGTTCTGCGGGAAGCGTTGACGAATCCCTCCCCCTGGTCCACGCTTTGCGTTGCCGAATCGATTCGGCTCACACGAATCCGTTCCGCCAAAGCACTTGAACGACGGAATGCGTTGTCGTGTGATCGGTACGCACCGGTGCGGTCCTCGGGCTCAGTGACGGCGAGCCCTGCCCCTCGTCCCCGAGGACCGCTCCGGTCGGCCGCCCGGGCCGCCGCCGGCGGCGCGTCCTGCACCTCTTCGATGTCCGCAGTCGTCCCAGGAGGATCCGCGCATGTGCGAGAGCACGGTCTATGTCAACGCCGTCGTCTTCGACGGGCTCGCCGGCGGGGCGCGACACAGCGCCTTCGCGGTGCGCGGCGAGCGGTTCCTCGCCGTCGGCGACGCGGACGAGGTGCGCGCGGCGGCGGGCGGGAACGCCGTCGAGGTCGATCTCGGCGGGGCGTTCGTGATGCCGGGCGTGATCGAGGCGCACGCGCACCTGGCGATGTTCGGCCGCGCGCAGGGGAAGGTGCAACTGCGGGACTGCGCGAGCCTGGAGCAGATACAGGAGCGGCTGCTCGCCGCGCGCCGCGCGAACCCGGGCGCCGCGCGGATCGAGGGCGGGGGCTGGCTGTTCGACGCGCTGCCCGACGGTGTCTCCCAGCCGACCGCCGCGATGATCGACGCGGTGGTCAGCGACGTACCGGTGTTCCTCGACGCGAACGACCTGCACTCGACGTGGATGAACGCGGCGGCGCTCAAGGCCGTGGGCATCGACCGCGCCACGCCCGATCCGATCGGGGGCGAGGTGGTGCGCGACGCGGACGGGGAGCCGACCGGGTTCCTGCTGGAGACGGCGGCGCTGGACCTCGTGATGCCGTACCTGGAGAGCGTGGTCACGGAGTCCGAGCAGGACGCGTTCCTGGCGCGCGCGTTCGACTCCTACCTGAGGGCCGGGGTGACGGGGGCCGTGGACATGGGGATGGAGGAGTACGCCCTGGCCGGTCTGCGGCGCCTGCTCGACCGGGAGGGGCGGCTGCCGTTCCCGGTGACCGCGCACTGGCTGATCAACTCCACCGGCGACGCCGCCGCCGACCTCGCCCAGGTGGAGCGGGCCGTGCGGCTGCGCGACGAGCTCGCGGCCGAGGGCACGCCGTGGCTGCGGATCGCCGGGATCAAGCTCATCCTCGACGGCGTCATCGACGCGTGCACCGCAGCCATGGCGGCCCCGTACGCCGACGGGACGAACGCCGAGCCGATCTGGAGCCGGGAGGCGGTGCTGCCGGTCGCCGTCGCGGCGGACCGGGCCGGGCTCCAGCTCGCCATGCACGCGATCGGTGACGCGGCGAGCGCCCTCGCCGTCGACATCGTCGCCGCGTGCGAGCAGGCCAACGGCGCCGACGCCGACCGCCGTCCCCGTATCGAGCACCTGGAGTCCGTGGACCCGGCGACGGTCGGCCGGATGCGGGCGCACGGCATCGTCGCCTCGATGCAGCCGGTGCACTGCGACCCGGCCATCCTCGACAACTGGATGGCCATGCTCGGCGACCGGCGCGCGGACGACGGCTTCCCGTGGGACTGGTTCCGCGACGGTCAGGTGCCGCTCGCGCTCGGCACGGACGCGCCCACCGCGCCGCACGAGGCGCTGCACAACCTGTTCATCGCCACCTCAGGGCGTTCCGCGCTCGACCCCGCCCGGGCTCCGTACCAGCCCTCGCGCGCGTTCACCGCCGAACAGGCGCTCGCCGCAGCCACCAGCGGGGCGGCGTTCGCCGGGCGGATCGACGACGCGTACGGGCGTATCGCTCCCGGCCACTACGCCAACGCGGCGGTGCTCGACATCGATCCGCTGTCGCGGCCGGCGGACGATCTGCTGTCGGGCTCCGTGCTTCTGACGCTGGTCCACGGGCAGGTCGCCCACCGCGCGCCGGGCGACGGGAGCGGCGAGCGCTGAATCGCCGCTCCCCGCACCACCCGGCTCAGCTCACTCCCGCTCCCGCCTCCCCCGCGCGCCTCTTCGCCCGCCCCCGCTCCTCTTCGCTCTCCCCCGCTCTCCCCCGCTCCCTTCGCTCTCCTTCGTCGGCGCTGCCCGAAGGCTTCAGGAAGGCACACCCGCCATGGCCCAGACATCCGCCGATTCGGTCGACCCGAGGCGCGAAACCCGCCCGGAACGGCACGAGTTCGTCGACGCGGCGACCGCGCCGGAGACCCGGGGCATCGAGCTCGTCGGCGACGACGAGCGGCACGGGAAGGCCCGCGACCTCTTCTTCGTCTGGTCGGCGCCCAGCCTCAGCGTGCTGAACGTGACCGTGGGCGCGTCCCTGACGATCGTCCTGGGCCTTGAGGTGTGGCAAGGGCTGCTCGTGCTCCTCGCCTCGTCCGCGCTGGCGGTCCTGCCGGGCATCGTGGCGGTCTCCGGACCCGCGGCCGGCACCTCGGGCTCGGTGATCCAGCGCGCGATCTACGGCATTCGCGGCAACAAGATCGTGATCGCCTTCTACGGATGGTTCATCTCCGGCGTCTTCCTCGCGCTCAACTGGGTCGCGGCCGCGTTCATGGGCGCCGAACTCCTCACCCGGTGGGGCTTTCCCGATCACACCGTGGCGCTCATCGCCGTCGCCGTCGTCACCGCCGCGATCACCGTCCTCGTCGCCATCTACGGCCACGCCCTGATCCTGCGCGCCTACATGGCCATCGCCATCGCCCTGTCGGTGATCTTCGCGGCGGTCGTCGGCTTCCTCGCACCCTCCGTCGACTGGGGGTTCACCCAGACCGCCCCGCTGCACGGCCTGCCCTTGTGGTCGAGCCTGACGATCGCCTTCGGCCTGTTCGCCTCCTCCCCTCTGTCGTTCAGCAACAGCGCGGACATGTCCCGTTATCTGCCCCGTACGACGAAGCCCTCCCGGATCATCGCCGCCACCACGCTGGGCAACCTGTTCCCCGGCACGCTCCTCACCGCCTTCGGGATCGTCCTCGGCGGCAGCGTCGGCGCCCAGAGCCTGAAGAACGGCATCGAGTACGCCCTGCTGGAGCAACTGCCCGCCTGGCTCGCCCCGGCGTTCGTCCTCGGCGTCCTCGTGAACACCATCGCGCTCAACGGCATGACCACGTACTCCGCCAGCATGGCCCTCCAGTCGATCGGCATCCCCATCCGCCGTATCCCCTCCGCCATCCTCATCGGGGTGCTCGGGGCCGCGTTCACCATCGTCCTCGTCCTGTCGTCGAGCCTCATCGACGCCATCAACCTGATGCTCCAGTTCCTCCTGGTCATCTCCGCCCCCACCATGGCGGTCTACGTCGCGGACATCGTGCTGCGCCGCAACCGCTACGACGGCCGCGCGCTGTTCGACGAACGCCCCGGCGCACCGTTCTGGTACACCGGCGGTTTCGGCGGCCCCGGCCTCGTCTCCGTCGTCGCCGGCGCCCTCGCCACGGCCCTGTTCCTCTCCACCACCGTGTGGACGGGCCCCCTCGGCGCGGCCCTCGGCGACCTGGACCTGTCGGTGCCGGCGGGCATGCTCACCTCGGCTGTCCTCTACGCGCTGCTCGGCCGCCGCAGCATCCGCAGGCAGATCGCCCAGAGCTGACACGCCTGCGGAACCGTCCGGTTCGGGTGCGCGCCCGTCCAGCTCAGCGGCTATACATGGCACGTATACATGAGGCGTATACATGGCATGTATAGTCGGCGCATGGCTGCTTCGATCACCTTTCGCCGTGACACCCCTGCCGTCACGCTGGCCGCGACCGCCGTCTTCGGGCTTGCGCTCGGGGCGGCGACGTACGGTCTGCACGGCATATCGCCTCTGCTGGACCGGGCGACCAACTCGTCGTCCACCTGGATCATCTGGACCGCCGCGGCCGGGGCGCTCGTCCGTGAAAGGTGGGTCGCCGTCTGGGGCGGGGCACTGATGATGCTCGCCACCTGCTGCGGCTACTACACGGCGTCCACGCTGGGCGGCACGTTCGGGAGCGGCGGGCTCGGGACCGCCGCCGTGTGGTCGGTGGCCGGGCTCGCCGGAGGGCCCCTGCTGGGGTGGGCGGGCTGGACCGTACGGCGGGCACAGGGCGACCGGCGAGCAGTCGCCGGGGCCGTGATCGCCATGGTGGTGCTGGGTGAGGGGCTCTGGCTGGGCCTGGCGCTGCGTTACTGGGGGACGGCGGCCGTCTTCCTGACCGCCGGGGCACTGATCGCCGCCCTCCTGACCGTCTATCTGGCGCGCACCGGGGCGCGCCGCTACTGGCTGTGCGCCACGCTCGCCCCTATGGGCGGTCTCCTCTTCTACGCCGCCGAGAAGGGCATCCTCAACGGCTTGATCGGCTCGGTCTGATGTCGTCCACCGCCACGGGCGCGGGCCCCTGATCCGGTCCGCTGATCCAGCCGGCCGACCGCTCGCGTCCCGCCCGTCGCGCAGCCCGGCAGTCCCCTTGGCTCAGCGCAGTACGCGATAGGTCACGTGGGTGACTGCGTGCGCGGCTCGCGCGTCCACCTGTTCGAGATTGAGTGGCGGTACGCCGTCGAACAACCGCGTGCCGCCGCCCAG
The DNA here is from genome assembly GCF_055639095.1 of Streptomyces sp. NPDC107550. Lineage (NCBI taxonomy): Bacteria > Bacillati > Actinomycetota > Actinomycetes > Kitasatosporales > Streptomycetaceae > Streptomyces > Streptomyces sp. NPDC107550. The sequence goes on along the minus strand of NZ_JBVKBC010000010.1, from coordinate 131,178 downwards.
CGTGAACGGCACGATGTGCAGGCGCAGTTCGTCGATCAGGCCCGCGGCGAGGTACTGGTTGACCGTGGTCGCGCCGCCGTGGATCGACACGTCGCGCTCCCCCGCCGCCTCGCGGGCCCGCCGCAGCGCGGAGTCGATGCCGTCGGTGACGAAGTGGAAGGTGGTCCCGCCGTCCATCGGCTGCGGGTCGCGGGGGTGGTGCGTGAGGACGAACACCGGGGCGTGGTACGGCGGATCGTCGCCCCACCACCCCTTCCACGGACGGTCCCATGGGCCGCGTACGGGACCGAACATGTTGCGCCCCATGACGAAGGCGCCGACCTTGGCCAGCCGGTCGAGTTCGGCCTGCCTCGCCTCCGGGGTCTCGAACATCCAGGCGTGCAGCCTGTCTCCCCACCCGTCGCCGCCGTCGTCTCCGAACGGGCGCTCCTCCGACTGGGCGAGTCCGGCCGCGTACCCGTCGAGGGAGATCGAGAGATTGCAGGTCACTTTGCCCACGTGGTCCGTCACTGTGCCGTCCTCCTGGTGGCGGCCTTCTGCCGCCTTCGCGGAGCCGTCCGGTCGGTTCACTAAGGGATAGACCGCTCCGGGCTCGCCGACTCATCGCTCCGGTGTCGGCCGCCGACGTGCCCGAACGTCAGCCGGCGAACCCCGTCGACGGCTACCGCAGGCTTGCTCCGCCCAGTCCTCCTCACCGCTCAGGTCGAGCATCAGACGGTTGTCTCCCGTAGCCGGCCCTCCGACCGGCCAGAACTCATCGGACGGCACCGGGGTCGGCGGCGGCCCTACGGGTGGAAGCTGATCTCCGGGTTCTCCGGGGCAGGCCCGGTGAGGAGGGGTTGGGGTGTGCCCTTCAGGTGCTGGTCGAAGAAGGCGGTGACGTACGCGCGGGTGAGGTGGACGGCGCGCGCGGCGGGGAGCGTGCGGTCGGGGTCGGGCAGGCCGAGCGCGTCGAGGAGCACGGGGAAGTCGGTGAACGAGACATGGTTGGTGCCGGCCACGGTCAGCCAGCGTTTCCAGCCGTCGAGGCGGGGCCAGCTCTCCGCCCAGCTGGTGTCGTCCGCGCCGCCCGGCAGCGGGTGCCCCATCATCAGGAACGGCCTGCCGCCGAGGCCGGTCGCGGGCACGGGGACGTCCAGGGTGCCGTCCAGGTCGGCGCCGGCCCGGATCCGCCGGTCCGCGAGCAGCGCCGGTACGGCCGACGCGCCGCCCGCCGAGTGGCCGGCCATGCCGATCCGGGCGGGGTCGATCGTGCGGGAGTAGCGCCAGGCGGGGTGCGGCCGTGCGGTCAACCGGTCGATGACGAAGGAGACGTCGCGGGCGCGGCTGCGACTGAGGCCCGCCCAGTCCGCCGGGGAGCGCAGGCGCCCGCACATCACGCAGGGCACCGTGCTCCCGTCGGGGAAGGTCGTCCCGGTGTTCTCGTAGGTGTGGTCGATGAGGGCGACGACGTAACCGTGGCTGGACAGGTCCTCGGCCAGCGCGGTCAGCGATGTACGGGGCATGGTGAAGCCGGGTGAGAGCAGCACCAGCGGGTGGCGGCCGGGCGCGGGGCGGGCACCGGAGGCGGCCCAGGTGCGGGTCCCGGTGAGCGCCTCGGTGGGGACGGTGTTGCCGGGGAGCTTGGTGTCCAGCAGCAGCCGGGCCGCGGCGGGGGTCATGTACGCGGCCGGGCTGCCGGTGCCCGACCTCGCCGGGTAGTACATGGACACCATGAGCCGGCGCGGGCCCGCCGAGGGCACCCACGGGTCGGTCCTGCCCCGGTCGACGAGTTCCAGGACGTCGAGGCCGGACGCGTACGGCCCTGTGGGGCGCGGGAGTTCGGCCCGGACGGCTGCCGGGGCGGTCGCCGCGGACGCGGTGGGTCGGGCGGCTTCGGCGGGTGTGGCGGCGGCCGTCAGCGGCAGGGCGAGCAGCAGTGCCGCGAGCGCGGCGGCGGAACGGATTCTGGTCATGGGCGGGACCGTACGTTCCCCCGGGCGCGTTGGCGTCGCCTCAGGGATGTAGCACTTGCGTCGGACCACGGACCCGCCACCCGAACCGGAGTTCGGCGCCATGGCCGGGAACCCGCCACTGAACGGCGCGTTCCGGACGTGTCCGGGGTGTGGGGAGATGAGCCGGTGCGGTGCCGAGAACTGATCTCTTCGAGAGAGCGGTGACGACACCCCCTCTCCGAGAAAGTGGTGCGGCCTCCGGGGGCGGACATGGAGAAGGTCTACGACAGTGCGGACTACCCGGCGTGCGACGCGCTCGACGCCTGGGCGGCGGCCACGGCGGACGCGGTGATGCCGACCCTGTTCCGGCTGGTCGGCACCGACACGTTCCACGGCGCTCTTGAGGCGAGCGCGCTGGGCGCGGTGCAGGTCTCGGCGATGGCGTACCACTCGTTCCAGTGCGTGCGCACCGCGAAGCTGATCCGCAGAGCGGACCCCGAGTGCGTGCAGCTCGCGTTCATGCGCTCGGGCCGGCATGTGCTGGAGCAGAGCGGCAACCGGGCGGCGCTCCGCCCGGGTGAGTTGGCGGTCTTCGACAGTTCGCGGCCGTTCGAGACGTGGGCGGACGGCACGTCCCTGCTCGTCCAGGTCCCGCACGCCCTGCTGTCGCTGCCGGCCGGCCGTGTGCACGCGCTCGTCTCCCGGCCGTTGCCGGCCACGGCGGGCATGGGGCGGCTGCTGGCGGACTTCCTCGGCGGCGTGGAGCGTGACGGCGCCGGCCGCACCCCGCAGGACGCGCTGCGGCTGGCGACCGTCTGCGTCGATCTGGTGACCGCCGTCCTCGCCCATCATCTGGAGCGTGCGTACGAGGTTCCCGCGGGGTCGCGCCGACGGGTCCTGTTCCTGCGCGTCACCGCGTTCATCCAGCGGCGCCTCGGCGACCCCGCGCTGAGCGTCGAGAACGTCGCCGCCGCGCACCACATCTCCGTACGGTCGCTGCACCGCCTGTTCCAGCAGCACGGGATGAGCGTCGGCGCCTGGATCCGGGGCCAGCGTCTGGAGCGCTGCCGTCGTGAGCTGGCCGACCCGGGGCTGCGGCACGAACCCGTCGCCTCCATCGCGGCCCGCTGGGGCCTCCCCCGCCGGCGGACTTCACCCGCGCGTTCCGCACCCGCTACGGCGTCACACCGAGCGACTACCGCAGGGAGTACGCACACACGCGCGCCGCCGATGAACGCGCGGTGCCCGGGGCGGACGATGCCCCGGGCACGTGATCGCTCACCGGTCGTCCGCGTCAGGCGCTCAGCTTCTTCCAGATCTGGGTGCTGCCCGTCGACGTCGTACAACCGCCCTGGATGACCGGGGTGTCGCGGGCCGTCGAACTGCGCTGGGTACCGACGCACAGGCCCGAGTGGGCGTTGACAATCTGGTACTTGCTGGAGTGGCCGATGTACTTCAGACGCCACAGCTGGGAGTGGTCCCGGGTGCTGGTGCAGTTGCCCCACGCCAGGCCCGCGCCCCCGGCGCCGGAGCTGTGCCAGACGCCGAGGCAGACCCGGTTGGTGGGGTTGTAGAGCTTGTAGTACGCCCGGCCTCCGACCCGGGTCTTCGCGTACGCCTTCCAGGCGGTGCGGTTGCTGCCGCAGCTCATCAGGGTGACCGTGGAGCGGCCGGAGGTCATGCCCAGGCAGTAGCCCGAGCGCACGTTCTTGTGCCGCAGTGGGCCGGCGGCCTGGGCGGGTGAGGCCGTGGACAGAGCGAGTGCGGCGGTCAGGAAGGCCGCCGCGACGGGCAGCGTGGGCGTGGTGCGCACTGAATCCCCCAGTTCGGGTCCGTAAGTCGGTTGCTGTGGATCCATCGTGGCGGGAACCCGAGGTGGGGCGCCTTCGCAGCGGGCGCCAACCGCTTGGCACGGAGCGCCAGAAGAGTGCGTGGCGCACAGCGCGGGCGGGCTCCGGCCCGGCGGCACCTCCGCGTCGCGTCACCACATGGCACGTCCCCGGGACGAGCCCACGAGCGGGGCCGTCTCCGGGGACGTACGGATCGGATCGCGCTGCGCCGCCGTCGTCAGCGGGGCGCCGATGGTCAGTGCCTGCTGGGCGTCACCTCACGAGGACGACCGAGTTCACCGGGGTCATGTCGTACGAGATGGTGCCGACCTGGCGGTTGACTGCCCCGCAGTTGGTGCCGTTGTAGCCGCGGCAGAGCTGGTAACCGGCGCCGCCGGTCTGGTTGTTCACGACGGGACGGACGCCGATGACCTTCTCCAGGTCGTGCGCGCCATAGGAGTAGAAGACGTTCTTGGGCAGGATGCTGCCGTCGGGCTCACGGATGCAGACGGCGCCGCTCGGGCACGAGGCCGCCGCCGACGCGGCGGGCGCCAGACCGAGGCCGAGGACACCGAGTGCGAACGTGGCGCCCGCGGCGGACAGGACGAACTTGCGCATGCTTCCCCCTTGTTGGACGGCGGCCTGGTCAGGGCCGCCTGGACTGCGAACGAAGCTTGTCGCGGCGACCCTAGTCCCGACCGACGGGCACGACCCCGCGTTCCCCGGTTCCGGGGACGGCCGAGGCCGGCGGCCCGTACACTGTGCCGCCGCGCTGCGGCCGTTTCGCTTCCCTCGGTACTGGCCGCCAGCCGCCCTGACGGGCGGAACCGGTACCGCGGCCGCGTTCAGTGGGAGGCCGTTGCCTTGAAGTCTCGGGGGACCAGGGCGACCACCAGGAGGGTGACCGTGATGACGAGGCCGACCGAGATCCAGGCCGTCGTCGTCAGGGCGGTATCGAAGGCGCTGCGGGCGACGGCCATGACGTTCGGGTCGTTCAACTCGTGGGCGCTGCCGATGGATTCGGCGGCGTGGGCGGGCTGGCCGCTCATCTCGCGGGCGTAGACGGCTCCGTGGATCGAGCCGAGGAGCGCCACGCCGAGGCCGACGCCCACTTCGTACGACGTCTCGGAGACGGCACCGGCCTGGCCGGCGCGTTCGGAGGGGACCGCGGAGACGAGCACGGAGGCCGCCGTCGTGATGGCGAGCCCGTCGCCGAGGCCGACCGTGATGAGGACGACGACGGCGTACGCGTAGGTGGTCGGCGTCGGGGACAGCGCGAGTACGAGGAAGCCGAGGGAGAGCGCGCCGAGCCCCAGGGCCATGATGGCGCGGACGCCGATCCGCTGCATCAGCCAGGGCGCGGTGAGCGAACCGGTGAGCGCGGCCAGCGCGGCGGGCAGCGTCCGCAGGCCCGCCTCGGAGGGCGTGTAGCCGCGTACGTACTGGAGCCACAGGGACATCAGGAACAGCGCGGCGCCGATGGCGAGCATGGCCATGAGGGTGGCGAGCGCGGCTCCGGTGAAGGCCCGGTTGCGGAAGAGCCGTACGTCGAGCAGCGGGTCAGGCAGGCGGAGTTGACGGCGGGCGAAGGCGGCCAGGACGAGGATGCCGAGGAGCAGCACGGCCACGTCCATGACCTGCACGCTGCCTTTGGCGACGTGTTTGATGCCCCAGGCGAGGGCGACGATGCCGATGACGGAGAGGACCGCGCTGGCCCAGTCGAGCGGGGTGTCCCCCGCGTCCTTGAACTCGGGGAGCATGAGGACGCCGGCGACGACGGCGACCACGACGATGGGCACGTTGACCCAGAAGGCGGCCGCCCAGCCGTACTGCTCGACCAGGACGCCGCCGATCAGCGGTCCGATCGTGGCCCCGGCACCGGCGACGGCGGCCCAGATGCCGATGGCGAGGTTGCGTTCGCGCGCGTCCTGGAAGATGTTGCGGATCAGCGACAGCGTGGACGGCATGACCATGGCGCCGCCGATGCCCAGGAGCACGCGCCCGGCGATGAGCTGGGCGGAGGTGGTGGAGGTCGCGGCGACGACCGAGGCGATCCCGAAGAGGACGAACCCGGCGAGGAAGAGGCGCTTGCGGCCGAAGCGGTCGCCGACGGCTGCGGTGGTGATGAGGAGGCCGCCGAGGACCAGCCCGTAGATGTCGATGATCCACAGTTGCGCGAGCGCGCCGGGCCGCAGGTCGTCGATCAGGGAGGGAAGCGCGACGTTGAGGATGGTCGCGTCCATGGCGACGAGGAGCAGGCTCGTGCACAGCACGGCGAGCATCGCCCAGCGGCCGGCGCCTGCCTTTCCCTCCGCGTCCTGCGGAACCCGGGGTTCCTGGGACGGCCCCTGGGGGCGTACCGATCGAGGCACGACGTTCGCATCCTTCCGGCGTGAGTTCTTCTCCCCTGACGCGTGGCGTGCAGGCCCAGGCTTACGCGAGTTCTTCGCGGCGTGTTCTTCTTCTGCGTGCACTGCGGAAGTTCTTCGCGGTCTTCGCGTTCAGGGGGTGGGGTGGACGGGCAGCGGCGCCGTCACTGTGGCGTCCGCTGTCAGTATCCAGGCTTGTGTGGGTTCGTGCGCGGGCTGGAGGGCGGGCGGGGGCGCCTCGCGGATATCCGGCACCGAATGCCCGCATCACGGAGGGAGTCCTGCCGGGTGCGCTCGCACCCGGCAGGACTCCCCTATTCGTGGTCTTCTTCGTCGTGGAATTCAGGCGACCGCCGCCAGGGGGTTCGGGGCGCCCTCCACGGGCTGGATGACGTCCCAGTGTTCGGCGATCTGGCCCTGCTGCAGATAGAACACGTCGGCGGCCATGTATCCGGGGTCGTCCGGGCTGGTCTTCCAGTGCACGTGGGCGAAGACGTAATTGCCCTCCCGCACCATGCGCAGGATCGTGAGGGACGTCTCCGGGTTCTCGGCGAGTACCTTCTCGGTGCCCGCCACGAACGCCTCACGGCCCGTGGGGGCGCCGGGTCCCGGGGCGGTCAGGTCGGGGTTGTGCTCCACGAAGTCCCGGGTGACGTAGGTCGCCGCGCCGTGGGGGTCGTGATGGTTCCACAGCAGGTCGAAAAAGGTGCGGACTACTTCTTTCCTGTTCATGGTTCTCCAGCTCCGCTCGCGGCGGTGGGGTGGGGCGGACGGCGCGCAGTCGGTCGACGGTGACGAAGTCGGTAGCGGGACGATTCAAACCTTCTTCGTCATCGAACGCGCGGTCCGCTCGGGATCTCGTCCGGTTGAAAGGCCCTGGTGAAGCAGCGCCTTTCCGGATGTCTCGAAGCTAACCGAGTTGTTCAAGGAAAGGCAATCTTCGCCGGTGCGGGCCCCTGCGGATATCGCGGTTTTCGACGCCCGGTCCGCGAAACGACCAACTTTCCGTGCCATCGTGCGGCGCCGCGATCCCAGACGCCCGAGGCGGTTTACGCGCGTACGCCGTCACGGATGCGCGTCTTCGGAATCCGCAGCCTGCCCTCAGCGGAAGCCACTCCATGGCATCGGGCGGCGGAATTCCCGCCGAAAAGGGTGCGCTTCTCGTAGGACTTTACTTTCAGCGGCCTGTTCTCTGGCCGCACGGAAGCCGGGAATTAATGGTCCGTCGGTATTTCGTCCATCGCCGGAGAGTCTTTCGGCCTCGACGGGACGGACCTCCGGCTCTGTGCTGTGCGGCTTTCGAGCGCTCCGCGCGCCCCCCGCCCGCCGCGGGCCCGATCCCGGGAACGGTTTCCGTCGAAACGGGGCAGCCGGGGAGCGGGCGTGGCCGCGACGGCACGTGCGGCGTCGCCCTCGGGCCCCGACGCCGGTGCGCACGGCGCGGGCCGGGCGTCCGCTCCCCCGCCCCGCGTCACGGCATCCCCGTACCGCCGCACCAGGATTTTCAGCCGGCCACCTTCGAAAACCGCACCCGCTTCGAGGTGAACCCTGCCTTTTATCCCTTGAAGTTACTTTTACCCTTCGGATCGAACCCCGTGCTCCGGTCGGTGCCTACGATCGCGGGCCCGGCGTCGCGTCGCCCGGCGCCGCGTCGATGTCCGTACGGATCGCCATGAGCTTCGTGACCGTGCCGTCGTCGCCGATCACGTCCCGCACCTCGCGGAAGCCAAGCTTGCGGCAGAGGGACAGGCTGGCGGTGTTCTCCGCGCCCACCATGCCGTACGCCTCCTTCAGGCCCAGTTCGTCGGCGGCGTACCGGAGCAGGCCGCGCACCACCTCGCCGCCGAGGCCGCGTCCCCAGTGGGCGGGGACGAGCGCGGTGATCAGTTCGTGGCCGTCGACGTTGCCGGTCTTCTTGACCTCCGCGTGGCCGACGTACGCGCCGTCGAGCCACAGGCCCCACACGTCGAAGAGGTGCCGCGGGTACACCTCGTCGAGGACCGCGCGGAACAGGGCGCGGATCTCCGGCTCGGGCACGAGGTCCTGGCCCATCCAGCGGCACACCTCCTCATCGCGCAGCAGGGCGACGAAGTGGTCCTCGTCCTCGGGGCGGTAGGGCAAAAACTCCAGCCGTTCGGTGCGCAGGGGCGGGGTCATGGCGGTCTCCTCGGTCCATGGGGCGTACGGGGTGACGGCCCGCGCTGGTGGGGCAGCGGGGCCGTCGGGAACCGTGGGGGGAGGCGCCGGGCCGCCGCGCGCGGCCCGGCGTGCGAGTCACGCTCCGGTGGCGCTGTCCATGCGCTCGCGCAGGCTGCGCGGCCGCATGTCGGTCCACACCTCGTCGACGTACGCGGAGCACTCCGCCTCGGTGCCTTCCTTGCCGACGGGCTGCCAGCCGGCGGGCACGTCCACGTCCACGGGCCACAGGGAGTACTGCTCCTCGTCGTTGCGCAGCACCTGGTAGCGGGTGTTCTCGTCCATGTCGTTCTCCTCGGTCCTCTGGTCCTGTGAGCGTGCGTCATCGGGGTTCGGGGGGGGCGGGGTGCGTGGCCGGGGGCGCGCGGGTCCTGTCGTGGTGGTCGGTCAACGGCCGGCCCTGGCGTGGCGGGCGAGGCGGCGCAGGGCCTGGGCGAAGTCCTCGGCCGCGCGGCGTACGGCCGCCGTGTCGTCGAGGCCGGGCCTGTGGTGCCAGGTGAAGGCGAGCCGGCCGCCCTGGACGGCGCCCACCACCTCCACCGGATGCGATCCGGGGTCGCGGGGGTCGTGGTCCTGGCCGAAGGAGCCGTGTTCGGCGCGGACCAGACCGCCGGAGGCCGTCTCGGGCCGGGCGTCCCACTGGCCCAGGTAGTTGAAGACGACGTGGCTGTGGGCGCCGTCGCCGAGCCGCTCGCGCACCTCGGGCGGGCCGAAGGTGCGCAGGGCGCCGTAGCCGAGGCCGTTGCCGGGCACGGTACGCAGTTGGCGGCGCACCGACTTGACGAGGGCGCGCCAGTCGCGGTCCGGGCCGAGGTCGTCCGGTGCGGTGACGTCGAGGGCGACGGGGTGGACGGTGGTGAACCAGCCGACGGTGCGGGACAGGTCGACGCCGTCGAGCAGGTCCTCCCTGCCGTGTCCTTCGAGGTCGAGGCGGACGCGGTCGCGGCCGGTCCAGCGGGCCAGGGCGAGGGCGAGCGCGGCGAGCAGGACGTCGTTGACGCGGGTGCGGTAGGCGGTGGGGGCGTGGCGCAGGAGGGCGGCGGTGTCGTCCTCGTCGAGTTCGACCGTGACGGCGGCGGTGTCGGCCTCGTCGAGTTCGACGGACATGCTGCCGGTGGTGGTCGTGCCGGTGTCCTCGGGGTGGGCGGCTGCGCGTACGGCCTGTTCCCAGTGGGGCAGTTCGTGGTCGAGGCCGCCCGCCGCGACGTGGGCGGCGAGGCCGCGCGACCAGTCCCGGAAGCTCGTGCCGCGCTCCCCCAGGTCGATGTCCTCGCCCCGGGCGGCCTGCTCGTACGCGCTCTCCAGGTCGTCGCGCAGGATGCGCCAGGAGACGGCGTCCACGACCAGGTGATGGGCGATCAGGAGGAGGTGAGCGGGCCGGTCGGCGCCGGTGAACAGGGCGGCGCGCAGGTGCGGCCCGTGCGCCAGGTCGAAGGAGGCGTGCAGGCGGTCGGCTGCGGTGTTCATGGTGGCCTCGGCGGCTGCGTCGTCCAGGCCGGTGAGGTCGTGGTGGGTGAGGACGTCGTAGGGGCCCTCGGGGGGCGGGCCGGACTGCTTCCAGCCGTCGGCGTCGTGGGTGAAGCGCATGCGCAGGGCGTCGTGGTGGTCGATCAGGGCGTCGAGGACGCGGCGCAGGGTGTCGGGGTCGGTGGCGTCGTCGAGTTCGAGCAGCGCCGACTGGTTGAAGTGGTGGTGAGCGGCGCGCGGGGTGGTCAGGAACCACTCCTGGATCGGGGTGAGCGGCACGTCCCCGGTGGCAGGGCCGGTGTCGGCGCGCCGGGGTGCTTCGCGGACGACGGTGGCGAGTTCGGCGACGGTCTGGTGGGTGAAGAGGTCGCGGGTGGCCAGGTGCAGGCCGTCGCGGCGCAGCCGGGAGACGACCTGCATGCTGAGGATGGAGTCGCCGCCGAGGGCGAAGAAGTTGTCGTCGGCGCCGATGCCGTCGACGCCGAGGACGTCGGACCAGATCCGGGCGATGCGCCGCTCGGTGGGAGTGCGCGGCGCGGCGCCCGTCCGGCCCGCCGCCTGTGCGGGGCCGGGGGCGGGCAGGGCGCGCCGGTCGGTCTTGCCGTTCGGGGTGAGCGGCAGCCGGGGCAGCGGCACGAACAGTGACGGCACCATGTGCGGCGGGAGGTGTTCGGCGAGGTGCCCGCGCAGTTCCGTGACGGGCAGGGCGCCTGCGGCCGGGTCGGCGCCGTCCGGGCCGGCGGGCACGATGTAGGCGACCAGGCGGGCGAGTCCCTCGGGGCCGCCGTCCTGTGCCGGGTCGGTGCGTACGACGACGACGGCGTCGCGTACGAGAGCGGTGCGGCGCAGGGCGCTCTCGATCTCGCCGGGTTCGATGCGGAACCCGCGCAGTTTGACCTGGGCGTCGGCGCGTCCGGCGAAGCGGAGCTGCCCGTCGGCGGCCCAGCGCACGAGGTCGCCGGTGCGGTACATCCGCTCCCCCGGCGCTCCGTACGGGTCGGCGACGAAGCGTGTGGCGGTCAGTCCTGGCCGGTGCAGATAGCCGCGCGCGAGGCCGGCGCCGGCGACGTACAACTCGCCGGTGACGCCGGGCGGGACGGGGCGCAGGGCGGCGTCGAGGACGTAGAGGCGGCTGGCGCCGGCGGGGCGGCCGATGGGCGGGGCGCCCGCGCCGGGCGTGAGCGGGCCGGTCCAGGTGGCGACGACGGTGGCCTCGGTGGGGCCGTACGAGTTGATCATCCGGCGGCCGGGGGCCCAGGTGTCGACCAGGTCGGCGGGGCAGCTCTCGGCGCCGACGATGAGGGTGCGCAGAGCGGTCAGGGTGTCCGCGGTGCCGGGCGGGACGGTGGCGAGGGCCGCGGGCGGGATCAGGGTGTGGCTGATGCGCCGCTCGGCGAGGACTTCCGCGAGCCGCTCCCCCACCAGGGGGCCTTCCTCGCCGCAGACCAGGGTGGCGCCGGTGAGCAGGGCGGTGCACAGCTCCAGCACGGAGGCGTCGAAGCTCGGCGAGGCGAACTGGAGCACCCGGTCGCCGGGGCCCGCCGCGTACTGCTCGGCGGCGGCGGCCGCGAACGAGGCGAGACCGCTGTGGGTGACGGCGACGCCCTTGGGGGTGCCGGTGGAGCCCGAGGTGTAGATGACGTACGCGGGATGGTCGCAGGTGAGCGGGGCGCTGCGGTCGGTGTCGGTGGGCGCGGTGTCCGGGCCGTCGGCGTCCCACACCGCGGCGGGGTCGTCGAGGACGAGGTGGGCGCCCGCGTCGCGGAGCATGAACTCCCGCCGCTGAGCAGGGTAGTCGGGGTCCACGGGCAGGAAGGCGGCGCCGGACTTGGCGACGGCGAGCTGGGCGATCACCGTCTCCGCCGAGCGGGGCAGGGCGAGGGCGACGACGCGTTCGGGTCCTGCGCCGTCGCGGATGAGGCGGTGGGCGAGCCGGTTGGCGGCGCGGTCGGCTTCCGCGTAGGTGAGGCGCCGTCCGCCGTCGGTGAGGGCGACGGCGTCGGGGGTGCGGGCCGCCTGCTGCTGGAAGAGGTCGGCGAGGGTGGCCTCGGGGACCGGGCCGAAGGCGCCGACTCCCTGTTCCAGGAGGGCTTTCGCCTCGTCGGGGCCGGTCAGCGGCAGCGCGCCGAGCGGGCGGGCCGGGTCCTCGGCGACGGAGGAGAGCAGGGTGGTGAGCTGGTCTGCCATGCGCTCGGCGGTGGCCGCGTCGAACAGGTCGGTGCTGTAGGTGATCAGGCCGTGCAGCGCGCCGCTCTCCGTCTCGGCGAACTCCAGGGTGAGGTCGAACGGCGCGTGCTCGGAGTCGGGTTCGAGGTCGGTGACGTCGAGGCCGGGCAGGTCGAGGCCGGCGCCGGGGGTGTTCTGGAGGACGACCATCACCTGGAACAGGGGGCTGCGGCTGGTGTCGCGGGCGGGCCGCACCTCGTCCACGACCCGTTCGAAGGGCACGTCCTGGTGGGCGAAGGCGTCCAGGACCGTCTGCCGTACGTCGGTGAGGAACGCGTCGAAGGGCCGGTCGGCCGAGGCGTGGGAGCGCAGGACGAGGGTGTTGACGAAGAAGCCGACGAGGCCCTGCGTCTCGGCGCGGTCGCGGCCCGCGGTGACGGTGCCGACGGCGATGTCGTCGGCGCCGGTGAGCCGGGCCAGATAGCTCTGGGCGGCGGCGACGAGCGCGGTGAACAGGGTGGTGTTGCGGTCGCGGGCGAGGCGGGTCAGGGCGCGTGCGGTACGGGCGGGCACGACCAGGCGGGTGGTCGCGCCGCGTCCGCTGCGCACCGGGGGCCGGGGCCGGTCGGTGGGCAGTTCCAGCGCCTCGACGCCGGCCAGGTGCTCCTTCCAGTGGGCGAGCTGTGCGTCGGTGCCGGTGGCGGCGGGGGTGGTGCGCTGCCAGTGCGCGTAGTCGGCGTAACTCACCGGCAGGGGCGGCAACTCGCTCTGCTCGACGCCGAGTTCGGCGCGGTAGAGGTGGGCGAGGTCGCCGAGCAGGATGGAGGTGGACCAGCCGTCGGTGACGATGTGGTGCAGCGTGAGGGCGAGGACGTGTTCGTCCTCGGCCGTGCGCAGCAGGGTGGTGCGCAGCAGCGGGCCCCGGCGCAGGTCGAAGGGGCGGGCGCGCTCGTCGGTGAGGTGGCGGCGCAGCGCCGTCTCGCGGTCGGCGGCGGGCAGAGGGGTGAGGTCGTGCAGGGGCAGCGGGGTCGCCTGCGGCGGGTGGACGATCTGCACGCCGTGCCCGTCGACGCTGTCGAAGGTGGTGCGCAGCGACTCGTGCCGGGCGGCGAGTCCGTCGAGCGCCGTGCGCAGGGCGCCGGTGTCCAGGGGGCCGCGCAGACGCAGGGCGAGCGCGGTGACGTACTCGCCGCCGCCGGGGGCGAACTCCTCCAGGAACCACAGGCGTTGCTGCGCGTACGACATGGGTGCCGCCGCCTCGCGGGCGACGGGGACGATGGCGGGCCGGCCGCTGTTCTCGCGGCCGTGGGCGAACGCGGCGAGGGCGGCGGGGGTGGGGTGGGTGAAGACGTCGCGGGGGGTGGTGTCGGTGCCGAACGCGTCGGCGAGGCGGGAGGCGAGCCGGATGCTGAGGATCGAGTCGCCGCCGAGCTGGAAGAAGTCGTCGTGGACGCCGGGCGGCCGGATGCCGAGGACGTCGGCGAAGACCTGCGCGGCGCGGCGTTCGGCGTCGGTGCGGGGCGCGACGGGCGCGGGCCGGGCCTCGGGCGCGGGGGCGGGGAGGGCGGCGCGGTCGACCTTGCCGTTGCCGCTGAGCGGGAGGGCGTCGAGGGCGACGAACGCGCTGGGGACGAGGTAGTCGGGCAGGGTGCGGGCGGCGAACTCGCGCAGGGCTTCGGTGTCGAGGGGCTGCTCGCCGGGCGCGGCGACGACGTAGGCGACGAGGCGTTTGGCGCCGGGCCGGTCCTCGCGGGCCAGGACGGCGACGTCGGCGACGTGCGGGTGAGCGGCGAGCGCGGCCTCGGCCTCGCCGGGTTCGACGCGGAAGCCGCGGATCTTGACCTGGTCGTCGGCGCGGCCAAGGAACTCCACGGCGCCGTCCGGGCGGCGCCGGGCGAGGTCGCCGGTGCGGTACATACGGGTGCCGGGCGGGCCGAGGGGGTCGGCGAGGAAGCGGGCGGCGCTGTCGCCGGGGCGGCCGAGGTAGCCGCGCGCGACGCCCTCGCCCGCGAGGTACAGCTCGCCGGCGCAGCCGGGCGGGACGGGGCGCAGCCGGGAGTCGAGGACGTGGACGCGCATGTCGTCGAGGGGGTGGCCGATGGGCACGGTGGCGGGCACCGCGTGCGGGTCGGTGAGGGCGTGGGAGGTGGCGAAGGTGGTGGTCTCGGTGGGGCCGTAGCCGTCGACCACGGTCAGTCCGGGGCAGGCGGTGAGCACGTCGCGTACGGCCTGGGCGGGCACCACGTCGCCGCCGGTCCACACCTGGGTGAGGCCCCGGAAGCAGTCGGGGGCGTCCTGCGCGAGCAGCCGGAACAGGCCGGCGGTCAGCCACAGCGCGGTCACCTCGCCGCCTGCCGCGAGACGCCGTACGAGGGTCGCGTCGAGGTCGCCGGCCGGGGCGACGACCACGCGGCCGCCGTTGAGGAGCGGCGCCCACACCTCGAAGGTGGCGGCGTCGAAGGCCGCCGGGGAGTGCAGCAGTACGCGCGCGCAGGCACCGCCCGTGAAGCGGCTGTCGGTGGCGAGCGCGGCGATGTCGCGGTGGCGTACGGCGACCGGCTTGGGACGGCCGGTGGACCCGGAGGTGAACATGACGTAGGCGAGCCGGTCCGGGTCGGGCGCCGGGAGCGCCGTGCCGGGATGCGGCGCGGTGCGTGCGGCGGTGACGTCGGCGGCGGTGAGGCGGACGGCGGCGCCCGCGTCGGTGAGCAGGGCGCGGCGGCGTTCCTCGGGGGCGCGGGTGTCGACGGGTACGTAGGCGCCGCCGGCGAGGAGGACGGCGAGCTGGGCGACGATCAGCTCCGCCGAGCGGTCCAGGGTGAGCGCGACGCGTTCCTCGGCGGCGAGCCCGCCGTCGAGGAGCCGCGCGGCGAGCCGTCCGGCCCAGTCGGCGAGTTCGGTGTAGGTCAGTGCGTCTTCGCCGTCGCTGACCGCGAGGGCGTCGGGTGTGCGGCGGGCCTGGGCGGTGAACAGCTCGACGGGGCTCGCGGGCGCGGCAGGGCGGGCGGTGGTGTTCCAGGCGGTGAGCAGCGCGCGGTCGGTGTCGGTGAGCAGGTCGAGGTCGTCGAGGTGACCGTCGAGGCCGTCCGCGAGCGCGGTGAGCAGGGCGGCGAAGCGGTCGGCGGCGCGCTCGGCGGTGCCGGCGTCGAAGAGGCCGGGGTCGTAGGCGAGGTCGAAGCCGAGCCGTTCGCTCAGGTGGGCGCGCAGGCACCAGGGGAAGGTGGTGGCGTCGTCGGCGCGTACGTCCTCGACGCCGACGCCGGTACGGGCGGTCGCGGACGCGTCCACGGGGTAGTTCTCGAACACCACCATGCTGTCGAACAGCGCCTCGCCCGCCGGGACTTCGCTCACGGCCTGGATGCGGGACAGGGCGAGGTGGTCGTGGCGGCGGGAGTCGAGCTGGTCGTCCTGGAGGGCGCGCAGCCAGCCGAGGACCGGGCCCGAGGGGACGCGGACGCGGGTCGGCACGGTGTTGATGAACATGCCGATCATCGTCTCGACGCCGGGCAGTTCGGCGGGGCGGCCGGAGACGGTGGTGCCGAAGACGACGTCGTCGCGGCCCGCGTGCCGGGCCAGGAGCAGCCCCCAGGCGCCCTCGACGAGGGTGTTGACGGTGAGTCCGGCGCGGGCGGCCGCCCCGCGCAGCCTGCCGGACACGTCCGCGTCCAGTTCGTGGTGGACGGCGGCGGACGCGCGGGCGCGGTGCGCCTCGGCGGGGACACGGTCGTAGGGCAGCGGGGTGCGGGCGGTGAACCCGGCGAGGGCCCGGCTCCAGTGCGCTTCGGCGGCGGCCGGGTCCTGGGCGGCGAGCCAGTGCAGGTGGTCGGCGAACGGGCGGCGCGGCGGGGGCGGGGTGTCGGGGCGGCCGGTGAGGGCGGCGTAGCGTTCGCAGACCTCGGTGAGCAACTGTCCGGTGCTCCAGCCGTCGAGCGCGATGTGGTGCGTGGACCACACGAGCAGCACTTCGTCGTCGGGCAGGGCGGCCAGGGTGAGGCGGGTCAGGGGCGCGGTGGTGAGGTCCATGCCGGCCGCGCGGTCGTCGGCGAGCAGCCGCTCGGTGCGCTCCGCCCGCTGCTCGCGGGGCAGTTCGCGCCAGTCGAGGTGGGTGACGGGCAGTTCGGCGTGGCGGTGGACGACCTGCACGGGGTGGGGCAGCCCCTTCCAGTGGACGCTGGTGCGCAGGGCCGGGGTGCGGTCCGCGACCTGCTGCCAGGCGGCGGCGAACGCGTACGGGTCGGTGACGCCGGAGAGCCGGACGGCCGTGCGGTCGGCGTAGGCGCTGACGGTGTCGACCAGGCCGTGGAAGAGCATGCCGGCCTGGAGCGGGGAGAGCGGCAGGACGTCCTCGGTCGTCCGGCCGTCGCCCACCAGGAGGTCCAGCTCCTCCTGGCTGAGGCCTGCCAGCGGGAAGTCGCTGGGGGTGCGGCCGCCCGCGTCGGGGCGGGCGCAGTGGGCCACGAGGTCGCCGAGGGCGGCGGCCGTCTCCTCGGCGAGCCCGCGCACGGTGGCCTCGTCGTAGACGGCGGGCGGGTAGGTCCAGCCGAGTTCGAGGCGCCCCTGCTCGACGACACCCGTGATGTCGATGAGGTACGGGCGGTCCTGGCCTGGGTCGGTGTCGCGCCCGGCCGGCGGCAGGGAGCCGCGGATCAGGCCGCCCGCCGCCGTGCCACCGGTGTCCCACTGGCCGTGGTAGTTGAAGCCGATCAGCGGGGCGGGGGCGGCGGCGAGTGGCCCGCCGGGCGCGAGGTGGCGCAGGGCGCCGTGGCTGAGGCCGCGCCGGGGCACGGCGCGCAGTTGCTCCTTGACCGAGCGGAGCGTGTCGTGCCAGCCCGCGTCGGGGTCGACGCGCAGCGCGAGCGGGTACTCGGCGGTGAACCAGCCGAGGGTGCGCGAGAGGTCGACGCCGTCGAACAGCTCCTCGCGGCCGTGCCCCTCCACACCGAGCAGGACGCTGTCGCGTCCGCACCAGCGGGCGAGGGTGCGGCCGAGGGCGCTGAGCAGGACGTCGCCCACCTGCGTGCGGTAGACGTCGGGGACCTGGCGCAGCAGGGCGTCCGTCGTCGTCTCGTCCAGGGTGACGGTGACGGAGGCGGCCGCGCCGTGGGTGTTGGTTCCTGGGCGCCCGGGCGGCAGGTCGGCGGGTGTCTGTGCGGTACGGGTCCAGTACGGCAGGTCGGCGTCGAAGGCGCCGGAGCGGGTGTGCCGCTCCAGCAGCGTGGCCCAGTGTCCGAAGGGTGTTCCGGTGGGCGGCAGCGCGATCGGGGCTGCGGCCGTCGCGGCCCGGTACGCGCTCTCCAGGTCGGCGAGCAGGATGCGCCAGGAGACGCCGTCGATGACCAAGTGGTGTGCGGTGACGACGAGTTGGCCCGGGCGGTCCGTGCCGGCGTCGAGGTGCAGGACGCGTACGACACGGCCCTCGGTGGGGTCGAGGGAGCGCTGCGCCTCGTCGGTGAGCCGCTGGGCGGTCGCCTCCAGGGCGGTGTCGTCCAGCGCGCCCGTCTCGTGCCGGGAGAACACCGTGCGCGGCGCCTCGGGCAGTGCTTCCTGGCGCCAGCCCTCAGGGGTGCGGCGGAAGCGGGTGCGCAGGGCGGCGTGGTGGGCGACGACGGCGTCCACGGCCCGCCGCAGCGCCGACGGGTCGGTGTCCGGGGCGAGGGCGAGGCGCTGGGTCATGGTGAACCGCAGCGGGTCGTGCGGGGCGCGTCCGTCGAGGTACCAGCGCTGGATCGGGGTGAGCGGCGCCGGTCCCGGCTCCGGCTGCCCGGCCGGGGCGGGCGGGGCCGACTCGGCGGTGCGCAGGGCGAGTTCGGCGACGGTCTGGTGGCGGAAGACGTCCTTGGTGGTGAGGGCGAGGCCGGCCTGCCGGGCGCGGGAGACGATCTGGATGCTGAGGATCGAGTCGCCGCCGAGGGAGAAGAAGTTGTCGCGGGCGCCGACGCGTTCGACGCCGAGGACGTCGGCCCAGATCGCGGCGAGGCGTTCCTCGGCGCCGGGGCGCGGGGCGACGTAGGCGGCGCCGCTGTCGGGCCGGGCGGGCGGCGCGGGCAGGGCCCGCCGGTCGGTCTTGCCGCCGGTGGTGCGCGGGACGCGGGTCAGCGCCACGAACGCGGCGGGCACCATGTGGTCGGGCAGGGTGCGCCGCAGCTCGGCACGGAGGGCGTCGGGCGCCGGCGCGTGCGCGCCCGCGGGGACGACATAGCCGACGAGCATCTGGCGGCCGGCGTGGTCGCGGGCGGCGACCGCGGCGTCCGCGACGTCCGGGTGGGCGAGGAGGGCCGCCTCCACCTCGCCGGGTTCGACGCGGAACCCGCGGATCTTGATCTGTTCGTCGACGCGGCCCAGGAACCGCAGCAGTCCTTCGCGGTCCCAGCGGGCCCGGTCGCCCGTGCGGTACATGCGCTCCCCGGGCGCGCCGAACGGGTCGGCGACGAAGCGGGCGGCGGTCAGTCCCGGCCGGTCCAGGTAGCCGCGGGCCACCTGCGCCCCGGCCAGATACAGCTCGCCGGGCGTGCCGGGAGGCACCGGGCGAAGGCGGTGATCGAGGATGTAAGCGCGCAGGCCGCCGCCGGGGCGGCCGATGACGGGCCGGTCGGGGCGGTCGCCGACGCGGGCGTAGACGGCGTCGACGGTGGTCTCGGTGGGGCCGTACATGTTGAGCACGGCCACGCCGAAGTCGCTTTCGGCGGCGGCCAGTTCGCGCCAGAGGGCGTCGGGGACGGCCTCGCCGCCGACGAGCAGCAGCGCCGGGTGGTGGCGGCCGGGGGCGAGGAGCCCGGCGGAGAGCAGTTCGCGCAGGAAGGACGGGGTGACGTTGACCCAGTCGAGGCGTTCGCGGTCGGTGAGGGCGCAGAACGCCTCGGGGTCGAGGCGTACGTCGTCGTCCACGAGGTGCACCTGGTGGCCGAGGGCGAGCAGCAGCGGGCCCTCCCAGGAGGTGTCGAAGGAGAAGGAGGCGCTGAGCGCGGCGCGCAGCCGCCGTCCGCCCGCGGTGTGGGCGGCGAGCAGGTGGTCGCGGTGGTCGTGGCAGAGGTTGACGAGCTGACGGTGTTCGACCACGACGCCCTTGGGGCGGCCGGTGGAGCCGGAGGTGTGGACGATGTAGGCGGCGTTGTCGGGGCGCAGGGGGCGGACCCGGTCGGCGTCGGTGGGGTCGTGGGCGGGCAGCCGGTCCCAGGGCACGTCGTCCAGGGACGCCAGCAGGGTGTGCGGGCGGGTGTCGGCGAGCAGCAGGCGGCGGCGCGCGGCGGGCAGCGCCGGGTCGAGGCAGAGCAGGGTGGCGCCCGCCTTGAGGACGGCGAGGACGGCGGCCACCAGGTCGGCGGTGCGCGGCAGTTGGACGGCGACGACCTGCTCGGGCCCGGCACCGCCCGCGATGAGGTGGTGGGCGAGGCGGTTGGCGCGCGCGTTCAGCGCGGCGAAGTCGTACGTGGCGTCGGCGGCGACCAGGGCGGTGGTGTGCGGGGTCCGGGCGGCCTGCGCCTCGAACAGCGCGGGGAAGACGGTGACCGGCCCGTGCACCGGGGCGCCGCGCCCGTACGCGAGGACCTGTTCCTGCTCGGCGCCGGTCATCAGCGGCAGCGCGCCGACGGGCCTGCCGGGGTCCTCGGCGACGGCCCGCAGCAGCGTGGTCAGGCGGGCGGTGACGAGGTCGGCGGTCTCGGCGTCGAAGAGTCCGGTGTCGTACTCCAGGTAGCCGGTGAGGCCGCCGTCGCGCTCGACGAAGTCGAAGGCGAGGTCGAAGGTGGCGCTGCGGACCGGCGGGGTGAGCGCGCTCGTCTCGACGCCGGGCATCTCCGGGGCCTCGGCACCCAGGTTGTGCAGGGCGACCATGACCTGGAACAGCGGGGTGCGGCTGGTGTCCCGCTCGGGCTGCACGGCGTCCACGACGCGTTCGAAGGGCGCCTCCTGGTGGGCGAACGCGTCGAGGACGGTGCCGCGCACCTCGGTCAGCAGCTCACTGAAGGACAGGTCCTCGCGTATGTGGGAGCGCAGGGCCAGGGTGTTGACGAACATGCCGACCACGTCGTGCAGTTCGGGCCGGTCGCGTCCCGCGGTGACGGTGCCGACGGTGATGTCCTGCCGGCCGGACCAGCGGGCGAGGAGGACCTGGCAGGCGGCCACCAGGGTCATGTACAAGGTGGCGTCGGCGTCCCGGCCTTGGGCGCGCAGCCGCTCGGTGAGGTCGGCGGGCAGGGTGAACGTCGTGAGGGCCCCGGCGCGGCCGCGATTGGCCGGGCGGGGCCGGTCGGTGGGCAGTTCCAGCGGGGTGACGCCGTCCAGGACGCGCCGCCAGTGGTCGAGGTGGGCCTCGACGCGGGCGGCACGGGCGCGCTGCCAGACGGCGAAGTCGGCGTAGCGCACGGGCAGTTCGGGCAGGTCCGCCGGGCGGTGTTCGCGGGCGGCTGCGTACAGCTCGCCCAGGTCGCGGCCGAGCACGCCGAGCGACCAGCCGTCGGTGACGATGTGGTGGGCGGCGAGGACGAGGACGTGCTCGGTGGCGTGGACGCGGGCGAGGCGGGCGCGCAGCAGCGGGCCCGCGGCCAGGTCGAAGGGCGTGCTCGCCTCGCGGTGCAGGAGAGCGTCCAGGGCCGCCGCGTCCGGGCAGGGGACGAGGGGCAGTTCCACGGGGGCGGGCGGGTGCACAGTCTGCCGTGCGGTGCCGTCGTGTTCGGTGAACGTGGTGCGCAGCGCCTCGTGCCGGGCGACCAGGCCGTCCAGGGCGTGGCGCAGCGCGCCGGTGTCGAGCGGGCCGCGCAGCCGCAGCACGGACAGGGTGGTGTACTCCGCGCTGCCCGGCTCGAACCGGTCGAGGAACCACAGGCGTTGCTGGGCGTGCGTCAGCGGCGCGGGGGCGCCGGGGTCGGTCGCGGCGATGGCGTCGTCCGTGTCCGGGGCCGTGCCGTCGTCGAGGGCGGCGGAGAGGTCGGCGAGGACGGGGTGGGTGAACAGCAGCCGCGGGGAGACGTCCACGCCGAAGGACGCGCGCAGCCGGGACACGACGCGGACGGCGAGCAGGGAGTCGCCGCCCAGGGCGAAGAAGTTGTCGCGGGCGCCGATCTCGCCGGTGTCCAGGACGTCGCTCCAGGCGGCGGCGACGCGCTGTTCGGCGGGGGTGCGGGGTGCGACGCGCGCGCCGTCGGCGGCGAAGCCGTCGGGGCCGGGCGCGGGCAGGGCGCGGCGGTCGAGCTTGCCGTTGACGGTGAGCGGCAGCGCGGGCATCGGCACGTAGGCGGCGGGCACCATGTGCGCGGGCAGCGTACGTTCCAGGTGGGCGCGGAGTTCGGCGGCGGACGGGGGCGGCGTGGCCCCCTCCCGGTCACCGGAGCCTGCGTCGGAGCCGGAACCGTCGCCGGATCGGGAACTGCCGGAACCGCCGCCCGCGCCGACGACGTGGGCGACCAGGCGCCGGGTGCCGCCGCTGTCCTCGTAGACGCCGACCGCGGCCGCCGCGACGCCCGGGTGGGTGTGCAGGGCGGCCTCGATCTCGCCGGGTTCGATGCGGTAGCCGCGGATCTTGACCTGCTGGTCGGCGCGGCCGAGGTACTCCAGGGCGCCGTCCGGGCGCAGCCGGGCCCGGTCGCCGGTGCGGTACATCCGCTCCCCCGGCGCGCCGAACGGGTCGGCGAGGAACCGGCAGGCGGTCAGTCCCGGGCGGTTCAGATAGCCGCGCGCGAGGCCCTGCCCGGCGACGTACATCTCGCCCACGGCGCCCGGCGGGGCCGGGTGGAGGGTGTCGTCGAGGACGTGGACGCGCAGGTCGGGTATCGCGGTGCCGATGGGGCTCCCCGCGCCCGCGCCCGCTTCGGGGGTGGCCCGGTCCAGGGGTACGTAGGTGACGTGCACGGTCGTCTCGGTGATGCCGTACATGTTGACCAGGCGCGGCGCGGTGTCCGCGTGGCGGGCGTACCAGTCGGCGAGGCGCGTGACGTCGAGGGCCTCGCCGCCGAAGATCACCGTGCGCAGCGCCAGCCGGGCGCCGGTCCCGGGGTGTTCGGCGTCGGCGCGGATCAGCGGGTAGAACGCGGACGGCGTCTGGTTGAGCACGGTGACCCGCTCGTCGGCGAGCAGGCGCAGGAAGTCCTCCGGGGAGCGGGCGATGTCGTCGGGGACGATGACGAGCCGCCCGCCGTGCAGCAGCGGGCCCCACAGCTCCCACACGGAGAAGTCGAAGGCGTACGAGTGGAAGAGGGTCCATACGTCGTCGGGGCCGAAGCCGAACCAGTGGCGGGTGCTGGTGAACAGGCGGACCACGTTGGCGTGCGGGACGACGACGCCCTTGGGGCGGCCGGTGGAGCCGGAGGTGTAGATGGTGTAGGCGGGGCTCTCGGGCAGCGGGCGGCGGGCCGGGTCGGCGGGCCCTGTGGCGGGGCGGCCCGCCAGGTCGGCGCCGAGGTCCGGGTCGTCGAGGGACAGCAGGGGGACGTCGGCGCCGGTGGTGTCCACGCCCGCGGCGGCGCTCGTCACCAGGGCGACGGGGGCGGTGTCGGCCAGCAGGTGCGCGACGCGTTCGGCGGGCAGCCGGGGGTCGATCGGCAGGTAGGCGGCGCCGGTCTTGAGGACGGCGAGGACGGCGGCGACGAGATCGGTGGAGCGGGGCAGCGCGAGGGCGACGTACCGCTCGGGGCCCGCGCCGAGTTCGGCGAGCAGGTGGGCTAGGCGCCCGGCACGGGCGTCCAGGCCGGAGTAGTCGAGGTGTTCGTCGCCGCAGGTGACGGCCTCGGCGTGCGGGGTGCGGGCGGCCTGCGCCTCGAAGAGGTCCACCAGGGTCCGGTCGGGCCGGTCCGCCGCGTACGCCGCTTCCGCAGCGGGCCGCTGTTCCTCGGCGGCGGTGCGGGCGAGGGCGCGCAGGGGCCGGTCGGGGTCCTCGGCGAACTGGGTGAGGAGCAGGGCGAGCCGGTCCGCGAGGGAGCGTACGGTCGCCGCGTCGAACAGGGCGGGGTCGTAGGCGAGGTCGAAGCCGAACCGTGCGCTCTGGTGGGCGCGGAGCAACAGCGGGAAGTTGGTCGCGTCGCGGCCCGAGACGTCCGCGAGGCGGATCCCGGCCTCCGCCGAACGGGCCTGGTCGAAGGGGTAGTTCTCGAACGCGACCATGCTGTGGAACAGGGGGCTGCCGGCCGGGACGTCGCTCAGGGCGGTGAGTTCGGCGAGGGAGACGGCACCGTGCCGGCGCGCCTCGGCCTGCGTCTCCTGGAGGTCGCGCAGCCACGCGGCGGCGCCCCGGGAGCCGTCCACGCGGACCCGGGTGGGCAGGGTGTTGATGAACATGCCGATCATCGACTCGGCGCCGGGCAGGTCGTCGGGCCGGCCGGAGACGGTGGTGCCGAACAGCACCTCCGGTTCGGCGCTGTAGCGGGACAGCAGCAGCGCCCAGGCGCCCTGCACGACGGTGCCGAGGGTGAGGCCCGCGCCGCGCGCGGTGCGGGCGAGGCGGGCGGAGGTCTCCTCGGAGAGCGCCCCGGTGTGCACGGCGGCCGAGCGGGTCTCATGCCCGGGGCGCGGGGCGCGGTCGGCGGGCAGCGGGGTCGGGGCGGCGAACCCGTCGAGGACGCCGCTCCAGTAGGCGCGCGCGGCCTCGGTGTCCTGCCCGTCGAGCCAGCGTACGTAGTCGCCGAACGGCCGGCGCACCGGCGGCGGGGCGACGGCGCCGGTGGTGAGCGCGGTGTACTCGGCGAAGACGTCGGTGAGGACCTGGGCGAGGCTCCAGCCGTCGAGGATCAGGTGGTGGGACGTCCACAGCAGGTGCGCCCGGTCGCCGGGCAGGCGCACCAGGGTGAGCCGCATCAGGGGCGCGGTGGCGAGGTCGATTCCGCGGGCGAGGTCGTCGGAGCGCAGCCGGTCGAGGCGGTCGGCCCGCTCGGTGCCGTCCAGGTCCCGCCAGTCCAGGACCGTCAACGGCACGGGCACGTCGCGGTGCACGGCCTGGAGCGGGACGGGGACGCCCTCCCAGACGACCGAGGTGCGCAGGGCGGGCGTACGGTCGGTCACCCGCTGCCAGGCGGTCGCCAGGGCTTCGGCGTCGGTGACGCCGTCGAGGAGCAGGGCGGCCTGGTCGACGTAGACGTCGTCGGGGCCGCCGACCAGGCGGTGGAAGAGCATGCCTTCCTGGAGCGGGGTGAGCGGGAGCAGGTCCTCGACCCGGCGGCCGTCGCCGGCGAGGCGGTCCACGCCCGCCTGGTCGAGCCGGGCGAGCGGGAAGTCGGAGGGGGTGCGTCCGCCGGCGCCGGGCCGGGCGCAGTGCTCGGTGACGGCGGTGAGGGCGCGGACCATGCCGTCGGCCAGCTCCTGGACGGTCGCGGCCCGGTGCACCTGATCGCTGTAGTGCCAGGTGATCTCCAGTTCGCCGTCCGTGACCAGCGCGGAGACGTCAAGGAGGTGGTCCAGGGGCGCGTCCGGTTCCGTCTCCCGGCCGGGCGCCTGAGCGCCGGGGGCGAAGTCGCCGCCCCGGGGTGCCTCCCACTGACCGTGGTAGGTGAAGCAGACCGGCGGCAGCGGCACGCGGCGCAGGGCGCGGGCGTCGGGGTGCGGCGAGCCGAGGTGCGCGAGGGCCTGGTAGCCGAGGCCGCGCCGAGGTACGGCCCGCACCTGCTCCTTGACGGCCTTCAGCGTGCTCCCCCAGTCGCCCCGGGGGCCGGGCGTGAGAGTGAGGGGGTACTGACTGGTGAACCAGCCGACGGTACGCGACAGATCGGCGCCGTCGACCAACTCCTCCTCGCGGCCGTGGCCTTCGAGGGCGACGGTGACGCGCTCGGCTCCGGTCCAGTCGGCGAGCACCCGGCCGAGGGCGCTGAGCAGCACGTCGTTGACCTGCGTGCGGTACGCGGCCGGCACCTGGCGCAGCAGCGCGTCGGTGGTGGCGCGGTCCACGCGGGTGCGTACGGTGCGCACCGTCCCGGCGAGCGGGGTGCCGGGCAGGTCGACGGGGAGCGGGGCGGCGGCGGTGGCGATCTGCGCGGTCCAGTACGGCAGTTCGTCGTCGAAGGCACCGGCGCGCACCTGGGCGCTGAGGGCGCGCGCCCACCCGGCGAAGGAGGTCTGCTCGGGCTCGGGCCGCGGGTCGGCTCCCTGGGCGGCCTGCCGGTAGGCCCGTTCCAGGTCGTCGAGCAGGACGCGCCAGGAGACGCTGTCGACAGCGAGGTGATGTGCCGTCAGGAACAGGCGGGGGCGCGGGTGTTCGCGGCGCGCGTCTCCGGCGGCCGGGAGCAGGACGGCGCGCAGCAGGGCTCCGGTGGCGGGGTCGAGGGCGGCTCGGGCGGCGTCCGCAGCGCGGGCGTCCGCCTCGGCGTCGGGGGTGCGGGTGGCATCCGCCGCGCGGGTGTCCGCCTCGGCGTCGGGGGTGCCGGCGGGCGCGGTGAGGCGGGTGAGCAGGCCGGTGGCCGGGCCGGTGCCCGGTTCCTGGCGCCAGCCGTCCTCGGTACGGGTGAAGCGGGCGCGCAGCGCGGGATGCCGGGCGACGACCGCCTCAAGTGCCGTCTCCAGCGCCGCTTCGTCCAGCTCGGCGGGCAGGTCGAGGAGCATCGACATGGTCAGGCGGCGCGGTCCATGGGTGGCGAGGAACCACTCCTGGACCGCGGTGAGCGGGGCGGGCCCCGCGTCGTCCCCCGGGTCGCGGGGCGCGGGCAGGGCGGTCCCGCGGGCGGACGCGGCGGCGGCCAGGTCGGCGACGGTCTGGTGGCGGAAGACGTCCTGGGAGCCGATGCGCAGTCCGGCGGCGCGGGCGCGCGAGACGGCCTGGATGCTGAGGATGGAGTCGCCGCCCAGCTCGAAGAAGTTGTCCGTGACGCCGACCCGGGTCACTCCGAGCACCTCGGCCCAGATGCCGGCCAGCGTCTCCTCGGCGGGGGTGCGCGGGGCGACGTACGCGACGTGGCGGCGCTCGCTGCCCTCGGCGTCGGGGGCGGGCAGGGCGCGCCGGTCCAGTTTGCCGCTGGTGGTCAGGGGAAGGGCGGGCAGCGCGGTGAACGAGGACGGCACCATGTGGTCGGGCAGCAGCCGGCGCAGGGCGGCGCGCAGTTCGGTGGGCGTGGGGGCCTCCTCGCCGGGGGCGGGGACGACGTACGCGGCGAGGCGGGTGTGGCCGCCGGGGTCGCTCAGGCCGACGACGGCGGCGGCGCCGACCTCGGGGAGGTCGAGCAGGGCGGCCTCGATCTCGCCGGGTTCGACGCGGTGGCCGCGCACCTTGAGCTGGTCGTCGGCGCGGCCGAGATGGTCGAGGCGGCCGTCGGCGGTCCAGCGGGCGAGGTCGCCGGTGCGGTACATGCGGGTGCCGGGCGGCCCGTACGGGTCGGCGAGGAAGCGGGCGGCGGTGAGGCCGGGGCGCCCGGTGTAGCCGCGGGCCAGTTGCTCACCGGCGAGGTACAGCTCGCCGCCGACGCCGGGGGGCACCGGGCGCAGCAGGTCGTCGAGGACGTACGCGTGGACGCCGGGCAGCGGGCGGCCGACCAGGGGGCGGTCGGCGGCCTCGACACGGCAGGCCAGGGCGTCGACCGTGCACTCGGTGGGGCCGTAGTAGTTGTAGGCGCGCACGTCGGGCAGCGCGGCGAGGTCGCGCCACAGGGCGGGGCCGAGGGGTTCGCCGCCGAGCATCAGGAGGCGCGGGTGGTGGCGGGGGTCGGTGAGCAGCCCTGCGGGAATGAGTTGGCGCAGGTAGGAGGGGGTGACGTCGAGGAAGTCGACGCGGTGTTCGACCACGTACTCCACGAGGGCGGCGGGGTCCCTGCGGGTCTCCTCGTCCACGAGGTGCAGGGGGTGGCCGTCGGCCATGAGCAGGATGCCTTCGAGGGAGGTGTCGAAGGAGAACGACGCGGTCAGCGCCACCCGCAGCGGGCCGCCGCCCGCGTCGGCGACGAAGCCCGCCCGGTGCGCGGCGAGCAGCCGGACGGCCGACCGGTGGGAGACCGCGACGCCCTTGGGGCGGCCGGTGGATCCTGAGGTGTAGATGACGTACGCGGTGTGCCGGGGGTCGAGGCCGTCGCGGGCGGGCTCGGTGTCGGGGACTGTGTCAGGTGCCGTGTCGGGGACGGCGCGCAGCGCGGCCTCGTCGAGGACGAGGGCGGGGCGGGCGT
Organism: Streptomyces sp. NPDC107550; assembly: GCF_055639095.1. Taxonomy (NCBI): domain Bacteria; kingdom Bacillati; phylum Actinomycetota; class Actinomycetes; order Kitasatosporales; family Streptomycetaceae; genus Streptomyces; species Streptomyces sp. NPDC107550. Next base: position 104,155 of record NZ_JBVKBC010000010.1, on the reverse strand, counting down.
CGTCCAGCAGGTAGGCGACGCGTTCTTCGGGCAGGGCGGGGTCGAGGGGCAGGTAGCCCGCGCCGGACTTCCACACGGCGAGGATCGCGGTGATCATGTCGGCGGTGCGCGGCAGCCGGAGCGCGACCAGCCGTTCGGGGCCCGCGCCGAGGGAGATCAGGTGGTGGGCGAGACGGTTGGCGCGGGCGTTCAGCGTGGCGTGGTCGAGGCGTTCGCCGCCGGCCACGAGGGCGAGGGCGCCGGGCGTGCGGGCGGCCTGCCGGGCGAACAGGTCGGGCAGGGTGGTGTCTTCGGCGGGGGCGGCCCTGGTGACGCCGGTGGCGACGGCCCGCCGCGCCTCCTCGTCGGACAGCAGCGGCAGGGTGCGCAGCGGGCGGTCGGGGGCGGCGGCTGCCCCTTCGAGCAGGCGCAGCAGTTGCCCGGCCATGCGTGCGGCCGTGGCGGCGTCGAACAGGTCGGTGCGGTACTCCAGGAGGCCGGTCAGCGCGTCGCCGTCGGGGACGAACTCGACGCTCAGGTCGAAGGTGGCGGCCTGCCGGGGCACGGCGACCGGCGTGATGTCCAGGCCCTCCGGGGCGGTGGCGGCGGGCGGGGCGGGGTGCAGCAGCACCATCACGTCGAACAGCGGGTTGCGACCCGCCTCACGGGTCGCGCCGACCGCTTCGACGATCCGCTCGAAGGGCGCGTCGCCGTGCGCGAAGGCGCTGTTCGCGGTGTCGGCCGTCTCGGTCAGCAGGTCGTGGAAGGAGGCGGCCGGCTCGACGCGCGTACGCAGGACGACCGTGTCGACGTAGAAGCCCACCACCCGTTCGAGATCGGTGCGGCCCCGGCCGGGGGTGAGCGAGCCGACCGTGATGTCGTCCCGTCCCGACCAGCGGGCCAGCAGCGCCTGGGTGGCGGCGACGAGGACGGTGTGCAGGGTGGTGTGCCGCTGCCGCGCCAGCTCGCCGAGCCGGGCGGTGAGCGCGGCGGGGACGGTGAAGGTGTGCACGGCGCCCTCCCCCGCCTCCTCGCCGCGCCGCGGCCGGTCCAGGGGCAGCTCCGGGGCTGCCGCGCCCGCCAACTGCTGGCGCCAGTACGCGAGATGCCGCTCCAGACGCTCCCCGGAGAGCCGCGCGCGCTGCCACACGGCGAAGTCGGGATACTGGACGGCGACCGGCGGCAGGTCCGCTTCGGCGCCCCGCGCGAACGCGGCGTAGGCGGTGCACAGTTCGTCCAGGACCACGCCCATCGACCAGCCGTCGGTGACGATGTGGTGGGCGGTCAGCAGCAGGACGTGGGCGGTGTCCGACTCGCGCAGCAACAGGGCACGCAGCAGCGGCCCGTGGCGCAGGTCGAAGGGGCGGGCGTACTCCGCGAGGAGGTCGGCGTCGAGGTCCGCGGTGTCGCGCGGCGGCAGCGGCACGGGGGCCGGCGGGCGCACGGTCTGCACGGGGCGGCCGTCACTCTCGTCGAACGTGGTGCGCAGCGCCTCGTGACGCTCCACGACGAGGGCCAGCGCCCGCTCCAGGGCGTCCTGGCGCAGCGGCCCGGTCAGGCGCAGGGCGACGGCGCTGTTGTAGCGGGCGTCGCCGGGGCGCAGCCGGTCGAGGAACCACAGGCGCTGCTGGGCGAAGGACAGCGGCAGCGGGCGGTCGCGGTCGGCGCGCGGGATGCCCCGCCCGGCCTCGGGGGCGGCGGTGCGGGCGCGCCCGGCGAGGCGGCGGCGCAGCGCTTCGCGCATCTCCTCGGGCAGGGCCTCGGCGCGGTCCCGCTGCGTGGGCTTCGAAGGCTTCGAAGACGTCATGGTTCGGTTCCTCACCGTTCGTCGTGGTCGGGGCCGCCGTACGCGGCGTCTTCGAGTTCGCTGAGCACCTGGTCCTCCACCAGTTCCGCGAGCGCGGCGACGGTGGCGCGGGTCAGGACGTCGCGCGGGGTCAGGTCGGTGCCGAACGCGTCGTTGGCCCGGGAGGTGATGAGCAGCGCGCGCAGGGAGTCGCCGCCGAGCAGGAAGTAGTCGTCCTCGGCGCCCACGGTCGTGCCGAGCGCCTCCTCCCAGATCTCGGCCAGCACTTCCTCGGTCGGCGTGCGCGGCGGTACGTGCCCGGGCCGCGCCTCTTCGGCGGCGGGGGCCGGGGCGGGGAGCGCGGCCCGGTCGGTCTTGCCGTTCTCGGTGAGCGGGAAGCGGTCCAGCGTCACGAACGCCGAGGGGACCATGGGTCCGGGCAGGGTGCGGGCGGCCAGGGCGCGCAGGTCGGCCGGGGCCGGCGGCTCGTGTCCGGGCGCGGTGAGCAGGTGGGCGACCAGGCGGGGCAGGCCCGGTTCGTCCTCGCGGACGCTCACCACCGCGTCCAGGACGGCCGGGTGGGCGACGAGGGCGGCCTCGACCTCGCCGGCCTCGATGCGATGGCCGCGCAGCTTCAGTTGGTGGTCGGTGCGGCCCAGGTAGTGGACCTCGCCGCGGGCGTCGCGGCGCACGAGGTCGCCGGTACGGTACATACGGGTGCCGGGCGGCCCGAACGGGTCGGCGACGAAGCGCGCGGCGGTCAGTCCCGGCCGCCCGAGGTAGCCGCGGGCCAGGGCGGGGCCGCTGAGCCACAGTTCGCCGGGCACACCGTCCGGTACGGGACGCAGGCGGGCGTCCAGGACGTGGGCGCCGGTGCCGGGCAGCCGGCGGCCGATGGGCGGGGCGGTGCCGTCGGGGCGCAGGGGCGCGGACCACAGGGCGACGACGGTGGCCTCGGTGGGGCCGTAGGAGTTGACCATGCGGTGGTGCGGGGCCCAGCGGGCGACGAGGTCGGCGCCGCAGGTGTCGGCGCCGACGATGAGCGTCTTGAGGTCCGGCAGGGTGCCGGGGACGCCGGCGGGCACGGTGGCGAGCGCGGCGGGCGGCAGCAGCGTGTGGGTGATCCGTTCGGCGCGCAGCACCTCGGCCAGTTCGGCGCCGAGCAGCGGTCCCGGCCGGGGGACGACCAGGCGGGCGCCGTGCGGCAGGGACATGCAGAGTTCCAGGACGCAGGCGTCGAAGCTGGGCGTGGCGAAGGCGAGGACGCGGTCGCCGCCGGCCACGCCGTAGTGGGCGGCCTCGGCGGCGGAGAACGCGGCGAGCCCGCGATGGGTGACGACGACGCCCTTGGGCGTGCCGGTGGAGCCGGAGGTGTAGATGACGTACGCGGGGTCGTCCAGGTCGAGAGGGCGGGTGCGGTCGGCGTCGGTGAGCCGCTGCTCCCCCGCCGCGTCCTGGGCTCCGTTCGCGGGTCCGGCGAGGAGGTCGGCGACCTCCTTGGCGTCCAGGGTGAGGGCGGGCGCCGCGTCGCGCAGCATCAGCGCGATCCGCTCCTGCGGGTAGCCGGGGTCGACGGGCAGGAACGCTGCGCCCGCCTTGGTGACGGCGAGTTGCGCGAGCACCATGTCCGCCGAGCGCGGCAGGAGCAGCGCGACGAGGTCGCCGGGTCCGGCGCCGCGGGCGGCGATCCGGCGGGCGAGGCGGTCGGCGCGGGCGTCCGCCTCGGCGAACGTCAGCGTCCGTCCCGGCTCGGTGAGCGCGATGGCATGCGGGGTGCGGTCGACGGCGGCCTCGATGAGGTCGGGCAGCCGCGCCGGGGCCGCAGGTTCGAGTGCGGGGCGGGCCGGGGGCCGCAGCAGCCGGGCGCGCAGGGCGGGCGGCAGGGTGTCGAGGTCGTCCAGGCGCGCGGTGGCGTCGGCGTCGGCGAGGGCACGCAGGGTGTGCAGCAGTTGCGCGGCGAGCGAGTCGGCGGTGGCGGCGTCGAAGTACCGCTCGTCGTAGCCGAGTTCGACGGCGAGCCGGTCGCCGGGCGAGACGACGACGGTGAGCGGGTAGTTGGTGGCCTCCCGCGCGTCGAGGTCCCGTACGGTGAGGCCGTGGGCGCCCGCGGTGGCGTCGCCGACCGGGTAGTTCTCGAAGACGACCAGCGAGTCGAACAGGGCGGTGCCGTGCGGCAGCCGCGTCAGGCCATGCAGTTCACCGAGCGGCATGTGGTCGAAGCGGCGGTCCTCGGCCCGCTCCTCCTGCACGGTCCGCAGCCAGGTCCCGGCGGGCGCGGAGCCGTCGACGGCGATCCGGGCGGGCAGCGTGGTGATGAACAGGCCGGTGACGGTGTCGGCGCCGGGCAGGTCGGCGGGCCGGCCGGAGACGGTGGTGCCGAAGCACACCTCGCGCTCCCCGCTCCACCGCGCGAGCAGCAGCGCCCACGCGCCCTGCACGACGGTGTTGAGGGTGAGCCGGCTCCGGCGGGCGAACTCCTGGAGCCGGTCCGTGTCCTCGGCGCCGAGGCGGTGCGAGAGCCAGGTGCCGGAGCGGGCGGTGTGTCCGGGCGCGGGCCTGCGGTCGTAGGGCAGCGGCGTGGGGGCGGCGAGGTCGGCGAGGACGCCGTGCCAGTGGTCGCGGGCGCGGGCGGTGTCGCGGCCGGCCAGCCAGGCGGCGTAGTCGGCGAACGGCCTGCGCTCGGGCAGCCGGGGCTGTTCGCCCCGGGCGAGGGCGGCGTGCGCGGCCATGACGTCGGCCAGGACGTGGAAGACGCTCCAGCCGTCCAGCAGGACATGGTGGAACGTCCACACGACCCGTACCGCGTCCGGGCCGAGCCGGATCAGGGTGACGCGCAGCAGCGGGGCCCGGTCCAGGGCAAGGCCGCGGGCCCGTTCGTCGGCGAGCAGGCGCTCCAGTTCCGCCGTGCGCCGCTGTTCGGGCAGGTCGCTCCAGTCGAGGTGGGTGAGCGGCAGGGTGACGTGCCGGTGGACGATCTGGAGGGGCACGGGTACGTCGCGCAGGGCCACGGAGGTGCGCAGCACGGGGGTGCGTTCCACGACGTGCCGCCAGGCGTCGGCCAGGGTGGCGAGGTCGCGGGCGCCGTCGGCGACGAAGGTGATCTGCTCGACGTACAGGCCGTGTTCGGCGTCGTCGAGGCCGTGCACGACCATGCCGGCCTGGGTGGGGGTGAGCGGGTAGACGTCGGTGACGTCGGCGCCGGTGCCGACGAGCCGGTCGACGCCTGCCTGGTCCAGCGGCGCGAGCGGGAAGTCGGAGGGGGTGCGGCCGCCCGCGCCGGGGGTGGCGCAGTGACGTATCAGGGCGCGCAGTTCGTCGGCCGTCTCACGGGCGAGACGGGCGACGGTGTCGCGGTGGTGCAGCTCCTCCGAGTACGACCAGACGAACTCCAGGCGCCCGCCGACGACTTGGCCGAGCACGTCGATCAGGTGGGGCCGCTCGGCCGTACGGTCCATGCCGCCGGTGAGCCCACCGTACGGGCCGTGCAGCAGGCCGCCCGAGAGCGGTACGGAGTCCTGCCTGCCGAGGTAGTTGAAGCAGATCCGGGGCAGGTCGGGCAGGTCCGCGCCGGCTGTGGGGTGCAGGAAGCGCAGGGCGCCGTGACCGAGGCCGCCGTGCGGGACGGCCCGCAGGTTCTCCTTGACCGACTTGAGGGCGGCGCCGGTGTCCGCGCCGCGCGGCACGTCGAGGGCGACCGGGTACAGGGTGGTGAACCAGCCGACGGTGCGGGCGAGGTCGACGTCCGCGAACAGTTCCTCGCGGCCGTGCCCCTCCAGTGTGACGGCGACCCGGTCGCGGCCGGTCCAGCGGGCCAGGACGCGGCCGAGTGCGTACAGCAGGACGTCGTTGATCCGGGTGCGGTACGCCTGCGGCACGTCCTGGAGCAGGCGGCGGGTGTCGTCCTCGCCGAGGGCGGCGGTGAGGTTGCGTTCCTCGGCGGCGGTGTTGCGGCCGGTGCGGTCGGTGGGCAAGGAGGTGTCGGCGCCGAGGCCGCGCCAGTGGGCGAGTTCGGTGTCGAAGCCGCCGGACGTGGTGTGCGCGGCCAGGCGCCGGGCCCAGGCGACGAAGGACGTGCTCTTGGTGCCCAGGTCAGGCCGCTCACCTGCGGCGAGGGCGTGGTAGGCGGTGTCCAGGTCCTCCAGCAGGACGCGCCAGGACACGGCGTCGACGACAAGGTGGTGCGCGGCCAGCAGCAGCACCGGCCGCCCGCCGTCTCCCGGCCGGTACAGCGCGGCCCGCAGCAGCGGTCCCGCGTCCAGGTCGAAGTGGGCGGCGAGCGCGTCGGCGGCCTGCGGTCCTGGGGCGCCGTCGTGGACCTCCAGATGCGGGGCGGCGCCGGGCGCCTCGGTGTGCTGCCGCCATCCTCCGTCGCCGTCCGGCGCGAACCGCAGCCGCAGCGCGTCGTGGTGGTCGAGCAGGGCGGCCAGGGCGCCGCGCAGCATCGTCTCGTCGGGGTCGCGGGCCAGTTCGTACGAGACGGCCTGGGTGAAGCGGGCGGGGTCTCCGGGCAGGGTGTCGAGCAGCCAGTGCTGGACGGGGGTGAGCGGGGCGTCGCCGGTCACCGGGCCCTGCTCCGCGACGGCCGTGCCGGAGGGGACCTGTTCGGCGGCGGCGGCGAGTTCGGCGAGCGTCTGATGGGTGAACAGGTGCCGGGGCGTGAGGGCGAGGCCCGCGCGGCGGGCGGCGGACACGATCTGGATGCCGATGATGGAGTCGCCGCCGAGGGTGAAGTAGTTGTCGTCGGCGCCGACTTCGGGCACGCCGAGGACGTCGGCCCAGATGGCAGCGAGGGCCTGCTCCGCCGGGGTGCGGGGCGCGCGCCGGGCGCCCGGTGTCGTGGCGTCGGCCCACCGGGGGTCGGGCAGCGCCCCCCGGTCCAGCTTGCCGGTGGCGCCGAGCGGCAGCCGCTCCAGCGGGACGACGAGGGCGGGGACGAGGTGGTCGGGCAGGCCGCGGGCGAGGAAGGCGCGCAGCTCGCCGGGGTCCGGCAGGCCCGTGTCGCGGGGCACCGCGTAGCCGATCAGGCGCCGGTGCCCGTCGTGCTCGACGACGCGGGCCGCCGCCTGGGCGACGGCGGGGTGGCGGGCCAGAGCCGCTTCCACCTCGCCGAGTTCGATGCGGAAGCCGCGCACCTTGACCTGGTCGTCGCCCCGGCCGAGGTAGAGGAGGTCGCCGTCCGCGTCACGGCGTACCCGGTCGCCGGTGCGGTACATGCGGCTGCCGGGCGGCCCGTACGGGTCGGCGATCAGGCGGGCGGCGGTCAGTCCGGGGCGGCGCAGATAGCCGCGGGCCACGCCCGTGCCGGCGAGGTACAGCTCGCCTGGGGCGCCGACGGGCACCGGGCGCAGCCGGTCGTCCAGGACGTAGGCGCGGGTGCCGCCGAGGGGCCGTCCGATGGGCGGGTCGCGGTCGGGGTCGGCGGGGTCGCAGGTGTGGGCGGTGGCGTAGACGGTGGCCTCGGTGGGGCCGTAGATGTTGCGTACCTGGCAGCCGGGGACCGCCTCCCGTACGCGGCGCACGGTGCGGGCGGGCAGCCCCTCCCCCGCCAGGACGACGGTGTCGGCGGTGATGTGCACGGCGTCCTCGGCGAGCAGCCGGTCCAGGGCGGAGGGCACCGCGCTGAGCAGTCCGGCGCGCCAGGGCCCGGGGCGTTCGGCGAGGGCGAGCAGGTCGCGTACGACTTCCACGCAGCCGCCGGACAGCAGGGGCGCGAAGATCTCGAAGACGGACACGTCGAAGTTGAGCGAGGTGGACGCCACCACGTGTTCCAGGCCCCGGCCGGTGAACTCGGCGGCGGCCCAGTCGGTCAGCGCGAGCACCGAGGAGTGGGCGACGACGACGCCCTTGGGGCGCCCGGTGGAGCCGGAGGTGTGGATGACGTAGGCGGGGTGAGCGGGCAGCAGGGGGCCGCGCCGTTCGCCGTCGCCCACGGGGGCGGCTGACGGCACGTCGGACGCGGTCGCCGCGCCGAGGTCGCTCTCGTCCAGCGTGATCCGCGTGTACGGGCCTTCGGGCAGCCGGTCGTCCGTGCCGGTGGTGGTGATGACCGCGTCGGGGCGTACGTCGTCGAAGAGGAAGGCGACGCGTTCGGCCGGGTACTGCGGGTCCACCGGGAGGTAGGCGGCGCCGCTCTTGAGGACGGCCAGCAGCGCCACGACGAGGTCGGCGGTGCGCGGCAGGCTGAGGGCGACGAACCGCTCGGGACCCGCGCCCGCGGCGATGAGGCGGCGGGCGAGCCGATTGGAGCGTTCGTCGAGTGCGCGGTACGTCAGGAGCCGGTCGCCGGCACGGACGGCGAGGGCGTCGGGGGTGCGGGCGGCCTGGCGGGCGAACGCCTCGGGCAGCGTGCCGTGCGGGGCCGGCGCGGGTGTTCCGGCGTACCGGGTGAGCAGGTCGTGGCCGCGCCGCTCGTCGAGGAGCGGCAGGTCGGCGAGGCGGCCGTCGAGGTCGCCGGCCATCGCGGTGAGCAGGGTGCGCAGGCTCTCGCCGAGCCCTTCGACGGTGGTGGCGTCGAACGCGGCGGGGTCGTAGTCGAGGTTGACGGCGAGCGTGCGGCCGGGGGCCACGACCACGCTGAGCGCGTAGTTGGTCGGTTCGAGGTCGCGTTCCTGTTCCAGGGTCAGGCCGTGCCGGGCCGGGGCGTCCTCGTCGAAGGGGTAGTTCTCGAAGACCACGAGGGAGTCGAACAGGCCGGTGCCGCCGGGCACTTCGCTCCACGCCTGTACCTGGGCCAGGGAGACGAAGTCGTGGCGGCGCGCCTCGGACTGGGCCGTCTGGAGTTCGCGCAGCCACTCCAGCAGCGGCCGGCGCCCGTCGACGCGGGCCCGGGTCGGCAGGGTGTTGATGAACAGGCCCACCATCGAGGTGACGCCGGGCAGTTCGGCGGGCCGTCCGGAGACGGTCGTACCGAACACCACGTCGTCGCCGCCCCCGTAACGGGACAGGAGCAGCGCCCAGGCGCCCTGGAGGACGGTGTTGACGGTGAGGCCGGCCTGCTGGGCGCTCTCCCGCAGCCGGGCCGAGGTCCCGGCGTCGAGGGTGACGCGGACGGTGCCCGAGGAGGAGTCGCGGTGGGCGCCCGCGGGCCGCCGGTCGCGGGGCAGTTCGGTGGGGGCGGCGAAGCCGGCGAGGGTGCCGCGCCAGTACCGTTCGGCGCGGTCGCCGTCCTGCGCGGCCAGCCAGCGCAGATAGCCGCCGAACGGCTTGCGGTCGGGCACGTCGGGGGCGCGTCCGGCGACGAGGGCCGCGTAGCGTTCGCACACCTCGTCGAAGACCTGGGCGGCGCTCCAGCCGTCGAGCAGGACGTGGTGGAAGGTCCACACGATCCGCACCCGGTCCGGCGCGAGCCGGATCAGGGCGAGCCGCATGAGCGGCGCGGCGGCGAGGTCGACGCCCCGCTCGCGGTCCTCGGCGAGCAGCCGGTCGAGTGCGGGCGCGCGCTCGTCCTCGCCGAGCCGCGTCCAGTCGTGGTGGGCGACGGGCACGGTGGCGTGGTCCTGGACGACCTGGAGCGGTTCGGCGGTGTCCTGCCACACGAGGCGGGTGCGCAGGGCCGGGTTGGCGTCGGCGGTGCGCTGCCACGCCTCCGCGAGCAGGCGCGGGTCGCGGACACCGTGCAGGACGAGCTGCACCTGGTTGACGTAGGTGCGTCCGCCGGGGTCGAGGAGGCTGTGGAAGAGCATGCCCGACTGCATGGGCGTGAGCGGGTACACGTCGGCGACGCCGCGCCCGTCACCGCAGACGCGGTCGACGGTCGCCTGGTCCATGCGGGCGAGCGGGAAGTCCGCGGGGGTGCGGCCGCCCGCTCCGGGGCGGGCGCAGTGGGCCACGATGTCCTCGATCGCGCCCCGCATGGCCTCGGCGAGCCGGGCGACCGTGGCCGTGTGGTGGCGGCCCCTGCTGTGGTACCAGACGATCTCCAGGCGGCCGTCCTCGACGCGGGCCACCACGTCCAGCAGGTGCGCGCGCTCGGTGCCGGGTGCCTCGGCGCCGCCGAGGCCGCCCGGGACCGCGCCGACCAGGGCGGCACCGTCGGCGGTCCAGTCGAAGCGGCCCAGGTAGTTGAAGCTGACGGCGGGCGAGGGCGTGCCGGTGAGCCGGGGGTGGCGGGCGACGTGGCGCAGGATGCCATGGCCGAGGCCGCGTCCGGGCACGGCCCGCACCTGTTCCTTGACGGACTTCAGGGCCGTGCCCCAGTCGCCGGCCGGGACGGTGAGGGCGACGGGGTACAGCGAGGTGAACCAGCCGACGGTGCGGGACAGGTCGACGTCCTCGAACAGATGGTCCTCCCGGCCGTGCCCCTCAAGGCCCACGGCGACGGTGTCGTGGCCGGTCCAGTCGCCGAGCACCCGGCCGAGCGCGGTGAGCAGGACCTCGTCGACGCGGGTGCGGTAGACGCCGGGGACCTCCCGCAGCAGCGCGGCGGTGTTCGCGGCGTCCAGGCGTATGGTCACCTCGCCCACGTCGGCCGTGGTGTTGGTGCCGTCGCCGTCCGTGGGCAGCGGAGCGGCGCAGTGCCGGGCGGTGGTCTCCCAGTGGCCGAGGTCGGCGGCGAAGTCGGGGACGCGGGCGCGCAGCCGCTCGGCCCACTCCTTGACGGAGGTGGTGCGGGCGGGCAGCCGTACGGGCTCCCCGGCCACGGCCTGCCGGTACGCGGTCTCCAGGTCCTCCAGGATGACGCGCCAGGAGACGCCGTCCACGGCGAGATGGTGGACGGCGAGCAGCAGCCGGTCCGGGCGGGCGCCGCCCTCGGTGGTGAACAGGCGGGCGGTGAGCAGCGGTCCGCTCTCCAGGCGGAACCCGGCGTGCGCGGCGGCGGTGAGGTCCGCCTCGGCCCGCTCGGCGTCCCGCGCGTCGAGCGGGCAGACGTCGAGCAGGTCGGGTACGGGGGCGTCGGCGGGGGCGATGTACTGGCGCCGGACGCCGTCGGCGTCGTCGGTGAACCGGGCGCGCAGGGCGTCGTGGTGCGTCCACAGCGCGGCCAGGGCGCGGCGCAGGGCGCCGGGGTCGACGGGCGCGGGCGCCTCGACGACGACGGACTGGTTGAAGAACGCGGCGTGGGCGGGGCGCGGGTCGAGGAACCAGTGCTGGATCGGTGTCAGTCCGGTCTCGCCGCTGACGGGTTCGGTCCCGGCGACCTGGCCCGCGGAGCCGGTGACGGCCGCGAGTTCGGCGACCGTGGGGTGGCGGAACACCTCGCGCGGGCTCAGCGCGAGGCCGGCCGCGCGGGCGCGGGAGACGACCTGGATGCTGAGGATGGAGTCGCCGCCGAGCATGAAGAAGTTGTCGTCGGCGCCGACCCGCTCCACGCCGAGGAGTTCGGCCCAGATCCCGGCGAGCAGGCGTTCCGCCTCGGTGCGCGGGGCGCGGTAGGCGCGGTCGGTGCCCGCCGACCAGTCGGGGGCGGGCAGCCTGCGCCGGTCGACCTTGCCGTTGGCGGTCAGCGGGAGTTCGGGCACGGTGACGAACGCGGCGGGCACCATGTAGTCGGGCAGGCCGTCCGCGACGTGGGCGCGGAGCCCGGCGGCGGTGGGCGGCGTCGCACCGGCGGCGGGGACGACGTACGCGGCCAGGCGCTTGCGTCCGTCGTCGTGGTGGAGGCGGACGACGGCCTCGGCGATGTCCGGGTGCGCGGTGATCCTGGCCTCGATCTCGGCGGGTTCCACGCGGAAGCCGCGGATCTTGATCTGGTCGTCGGCGCGGCCGACGAACCGCAGTTCGCCGTCGCCGCTCCAGCTCACGATGTCGCCGGTGCGGTACATGCGCGTACCGGGCGGGCCGTAGGGGTCGGCCAGGTAGCGGGCTGCGGTCGCGCCGGGGCGCCGCGCGTAGCCGCGGGCCAGTCCGGCGCCCGCGAGGTACAGCTCGCCGGGGACGCCCGGGGGCTGGGGCTGGAGGGCGGCGTCGAGGACGTAGGCGCGGGTGTTGTCGAGGGGGCGGCCGATGGGCAGGACGGGGGGCAGCGGGTCGCCCGCGCGGTAGGGGCGGCGGGTGGCGAACGTGGTGGTCTCGGTGGGTCCGTAGCCGTCCACCACGGTCAGCCCGGGGCACGCGTCGAGGACGCGGCGGACGGCCGCGCCGGGCACGGCCTCGCCGCCGGTCCACACCTGGCGGGCGCCGCGCAGGCAGGCGGGGTCCTCCTGGGCGATCAGGCGGAACAGCCCTGCGGTCAGCCAGAGATGGCGGACGCCCTGCTCGCGCACGGCGTGGCGGACGGCTCCGGCGTCGAGGTCGGCGGGCGGGGCGAGGACGGCGGTGCCGCCGCGCAGCAGTGGCACCCACACCTCGTAGGTGGCGGCGTCGAAGGCGTGCGGGGAGTGCACGAGGACCCGGTCGTGGCCGTCGAAGGCGCGGTCCAGGGCGAGCGCCGCGACGTCCCGCTGCCGCACCGCCACGCCTTTGGGCACGCCCGTGGACCCGGAGGTGAACATGACGTACTGCACGTTGTCGGGGTGGACGGGGAGGTCGGCGGGCTCGTCGGCCTCTCCGTCCGGCGCCGGTGTGTCGATCCGTACGATCTCGCCGTCCGGCAGCGCCTCGCGCGCGGTGTGCTCCCATGCGGCGTCGGTGAGCAGCAGGTCTGCCGCCGACTCGGCGAGCATGGCGCGCATACGGTCGGCGGGCGCGCGGCCGTCCAGCGGGACGCAGACGCCGCCGGTGCGCACCAGGGCGAGCTGGGCGACGATCAGGTCGGCGGAGCGGTCCATCAGGACCCCGACCGCCCGCTCGGCGCGCACCCCGAGGCGGGCGAGGCGGTCCGCCGTCGCCGCCGCGCGTGCGTCGAGTGCGCGGTACGTGAGCTGCTCGTCGCCCGCCTGGAGGGCCACGGCGTCGGGGGTGCGGGCGACCTGCGCGGCGAACAGGGCGGCGACGGTGGTCTCGGGCAGAGCGGTCGCGGTGTCGTTCCACTCGCGCAGCACCTGTGTCCGGCGCTCGGGGGTGAGCAGCGGCAGCCGGGCGGGCGGCAGCGCGGCCGACGCGGGCATGCCGGACAGCAGCACGGAGAGGTACTCGGCGGTGCGGCGCACGGTGTCGGCGTCGAAAAGACGGGGGTCGTAGCCGAGACGCAGGGTGAGTTCGTCGCCCGGGTAGGCGACGAGGCTCAGCGGGTAGTTGGTGGTCTCGACGCCCTCCAGGCCGCTCAGGCGCAGCCCGTGGGCGGCGGCGAGCCCGTCGTCCACGGGGTAGTTCTCGAAGACGACGATGGAGTCGAACAGGCCGGCGCGTTCGGGCAGGTCGGTGAGGGCGCGCAGCCGGGTGAGCGGCAGTTGGTCGTGGCGGCGGTCCTCGCTCTGGTCGCTCTGGAGCAGGCGCAGCCAGTCGAGGAGCGTGCCCCGGTCGGGGACGGTGACGCGGGTGGGCAGGGTGGTGATGAACAGGCCGGTCATGGCGTCGGAGCCGGGCAGCTCGGGCGGCCGGCCGGAGACGGTGGTGCCGAAGACGACGTCGTCGCGCCCCGCCTGACGGGCAAGCAGCACCGCCCACGCGCCCTGGACCAGGGTGTTGAGGGTGAGGCCGTGGGTGCGGGCGAGGCGTTCGAGGGCGCGGGTGGTGTCGGCGGGCAGGGCGACGCGGACCTCGCGGGTGGACTCGGTGCGGTGGCTCTCCTGCGGTTCGCGGTCGAAGGGCAGGGCGGTGGTCTCGTCGAGGCCGGACAGGCGGCGCCGCCAGTGCCGTTCGGCGTCCTCGGGGTCGCGGGCGGCCCGCCAGGCGAGGTAGTCGCGGTAGGGGGGCCGCTGCGGGAGGGTGTCGGGCGCGGCTCCCGCGTGGTGGGCGAACACGTCGGACAGCACCTGGAACAGGCTCCAGCCGTCGAGCACCAGGTGGTGGAAGGTCCAGACGACCTGTACGGCGGTGTCCGAGACACGGGCGAGCGCCAGCCGCTGGAGCGGGGCGCGGGTCAGGTCGACACCCTCCTCTCGGTCGCGGGCGAGCAGGTCCCGCAGCCGGTCGTCGCGCTCGTCGGGCGTGAGGCCGCGCCAGTCCAGGTGGGTGAGGGGCACGGCGGCGTGCCGCTGGACGACCAGGACGGGTTCGGGGACGTCCTGCCAGACGGCGCGGGCCCGCAGTACGTCGGTGCGGTCGCTCACGTACTGCCACGCCTCGGCGAGGGCGTGCGGGTCCGGTACGCCGTCCAGGACGAAGGTGAGCTGCTGGAGGTAGACGCCGCGGTCGCCCTGGGAGACGCCGTGGAACAGCATGCCGCTCTGGGTCGGTGTCAGGGGCAGGACGTCCTGTACGGCGGCCGGGTCGTCGCCGGTCACGCGGTCCACGGCGGCCTGATCGAGCCGGGCCAGCGGGAAGTCACAGGGGGTGCGGCCGGCGGCGCCGGGCTGTGCGGCGTACCGGGCGAGGTCTGTGAGGGCGTCGGCGTGGCGCCGGGCCAGGGCCTCGACGGTCTCCCGCCGGTGACGCCGTACGGAGTGGAACCACGTGAACTCCAGCGCGTCGCCGTCCAGCCGGCCGACGACCTCCAGGGCGTGCGGGCGCGGGGCGTCGGGCGCGGCGTCCAGCTCCAGGGGCCGCAGCACCGACCGGTACAGGCCGTCGGCGCCTCCCGCGACGCTCATCCGGCCCAGGTAATTGAAGCTGACCTGCGCTGCGGGGGCGTCCGGCGCGCCGGGTCCCGCGAGGCGGCGCAGCACGTCGTGGCCGAGGCCGTGCCGGGGGACGGCCCGCACCTGTTCCTTGACCTGCTTGAGCACGGCGTCCCAGCCGGCGTCCTCGGGGACGGCGAGGGCGACGGGGTGGCGAGTGGTGAACCAGCCGAGGGTGCGGCCGATGTCCAGGTCGGAGAAGAGTTCCTGACGGCCGTGGCCCTCGACGTCGACCAGTACGCGCTCGTGTCCGCTCCACGCGCACAGGGCCCGGCCCAGCGCGCTCAGCAGCACGTCGTCGGCCTGGGTGCGGTAGGTCTCGGGCAGGGTCCGCAGCAGGGCCGCGGTGTCGTCGGCGCTCAGCCGTACGGTGACGGCTCCTACGGAGGCGTAGGTGTCGGCGCCGGTCAGGTCGGCGGGCAGCTCGCCCCGGGCTCCGGCGACGGCCTCGGCCCAGTAGGGCGTCTCGTCGGCGAAGCCGCCCGCGGTGGCGTGGGCGTCGAGCCTGCGGGCCCACTGGCGCAGCGGCGAGGACGGCGCGGGCAGCGCGGCGGCGCCGTCGCGTCCGGCGCGGCGGGCGAGGTAGGCGCGTTCGAGGTCGTCGAGGAGCAGCCGCCAGGAGACGCCGTCGACCACCAGGTGGTGGACGGCCAGGTGCAGGGCGGGTTCCTGGCCGGGGCCGCGGTCGTGCAGCACGGCGCGCAGCAGGGGGCCTCGGGCGAGGTCGAAGGGGCCGAAGTGCGGGGTGTCGCTGTCGGGGCCGGTGTGGCGGGCGAGGGTCAGGCGCGGGGCCCGCTCGGGTATGTGCCAGCGGATCGCGTCCGCGCCGCTGCCGTCGGCGCCGGGGTCCAGGTCCGGGCCCGGGGTGAAGCGGGAGCGCAGGGCGTCGTGGTGGGCGACGAGGTCGTTGAGGGCGTCCTCAAGCGCCGCTTCGTCCAGGTCGCCGGGCAGCAGGACGGTGAGCGCCTGGGCGTAGTGGCCGGCCCGTTCGCCGAGCGCGTCGAACAGCCAGTGCTGGATGGGCGTGAGCGGGGCTTCACCCGTGGCGCTCTCCGGCTCGGGCGCGGCCGGCTGGAGGGGGGCGGCGGCGTCGGCGCAGCGGGCGAGCGCGGCGACGGTCTGGTGCCGGTAGACGTCGCGGGAGGTGAGCGCGAGGCCCTCGGCGCGGGCGCGGGCGACGACCTGGATGCTGACGATGGAGTCGCCGCCGAGTTCGAAGAAGTTGTCGTCGACGCCGACGCGTTCCAGCTCCAGTACGTCCGCGAGGATCGCGGCGAGGACGCGTTCGGTGGGGGTGCGCGGGGCGACGAGCCGTACGGCGCGGACGGCGGGCCCCGGGTCGGGCAGCCGGGCCCGGTCCACCTTGCCGTTGGGGTTGAGCGGCAGCTCGGCGAGGACGACGACGGTCGAGGGGACCATGTAGTCGGGCAGGGTGCGGGCCAGTTCGCCGCGTACGGTCTCGGGCTCGACCCGCTCCCCGGGCGCGGGCACGACGTAGCCGACCAGGCGTCGGTGGCCGTCCGCGGCGACGGCGGCGGCCTCGGCGACCGCCGTGCAGCCGCGCAACGCCTCCTCGACCTCGCCCAGTTCGATGCGGAAGCCGCGCACCTTGACCTGCTGGTCGGTGCGGCCGACGTACTCCAGCTCGCCGTCGGGCCGCCTGCGCACCAGGTCGCCGGTGCGGTACATGCGCTCCCCCGGCGTACCGAACGGGTCCGGGACGAACCTGGTCGCGGTCAGTGCGGGACGGCCGAGATAGCCGCGGGCGAGACCGGGGCCGCCGAGGTACAGCTCGCCGGTGACGCCGGGCGGCTGCGGGCGCAGGGAGCGGTCGAGGACGTAGGCGCGGGTGCGGGCCACGGCGCGGCCGATGGGCGGGGCCTGGCCGGGCAGGTGTGCGCCGCCGAACCAGGCGGTGGCGTACACGGTGGCCTCGGTGGGGCCGTAGATGTTCGCGAGGGCGCAGCCGGGCATGGCGGCACGCACCTCGTGGGCCGTCTGGGCCGACAGGGCCTCTCCCGCGAGGACGACGGTGTCCGCGACAACCGGGGGCGCGCCGTCCGCGACCAGCCGGGACACGACGGACGGCACGCCGCTGAGCAGGCCGGCGCGCCGGCCGCCCGGGGTGTCGGCGAGGGCGGGCAGGTCGGCGACGACCTCGACGGTGCCGCCGGCGGTCAGCGGGCACAGCAGCTCGAAGACGGAGACGTCGAAGTTGAGGGAGGTGGAGGCGATGACGTGGCCGAGGCCGTCCGCGCCGAACGTGTCCCGCGCCCACGCGGCCAGTTCACCGACACCGCGGTGGGTGACGACGACGCCCTTGGGGCGGCCCGTGGAGCCGGAGGTGTAGATGACGTAGGCGGGGTGGTCGGGCAGCAGGGGGCGGGCCGGTACGGCGGCGCCGGTGTCCTCGCCCTCCCCCGCGCAGTCCTCCAGCAGGAGCGGGGCGTGCTCCTCGGGCAGGGCGTGCGCGGTCGCGCGGGTGGCGACGACGAGCGCGGGCCGGGCGTCGTCGAGCATGAAGCGGACGCGGTCGGCCGGGTAGGCGGGGTCCACGGGCAGATATCCGGCGCCGCACTTGAGGACCGCCCACAGGACGGTCACCAGTTCCGCGGTGCGGGGCAGGCACAGCGCGATCAGCGACTCGGGGCCCGCGCCCCGGGCGGCGAACAGCCGGGCCAGGTGGTCGGAGCGCCGGTCGAGTTCGGCGTAGTCGAGGCGGTCCGTGCCGCAGACGACGGCGGTCCGGTCGGGCGTCAGGGCCGCCTGGGCGCGCAGCAGTTGGGGAAGCGTGGCGCCGCCGGTCTCGCGGGAGGGCAGGGCGGGCGGGTTCCAGGCGTCCACGAGGGTGCGCTGCTCGTCGGCGGAGAGCATGGGCAGTTCGGCCAGGGGGCGGCCGGGCCCGTCGGCCATGCCGTCCAGGAGCCGGTGCAGGTGGCGGGTGAGGCGGGCGACGGTCGCCGCGTCGAACAGGTCGGTGTTGTACTCGACGGTGAGCACGCAGTCGGCGTCCGCCCCGGCCTGTGGCGCGAACTCCAGGACGAGGTCGAAGCGGGCGGCCGGGCGGGGCAGCGGGTGGTCCTCGAAGCGCACCCCGCCGGAGCGCGGCGGGAGCACGGGCGCGGTCTGCTGGACGACGAGGGCCTGCACGAGCGGGGTGCGGCTGGCGTCGCGGGGCGGGGCCAGTTCCTCGACGACGCGGTCGAAGGGCACGGCGTCGTGGGCGAAGGCGTCGAGCACGGTGGAGCGCATGCGTTCCACGAAGGCGTCGACGCTCAGCCGCTCGTCCACGTCCCCGCGCAGCACCACCGTATTGGCGAAGAAGCCGGGCACGTCCTCCAGTTCGCGGTGGGCGCGGCCGTTGGTGACGGTGCCGAACGCCACGTCGCGCTGGCCGGAGTAGCGGGAGAACAGCAGGGCGGCGGCCGCGGCGTACAGGGTGAACGGGGTCGCGCCCCGGCCCTGCGCGAGGCGGCGCAGCCGGCCCACCAGGTCGCCGGGGATGCGGTGGCGGTGGGCGGCGCCCGCGGTGGTGCGCTCCGGCGGCCGGACCCGGTCGGTCGGCAGCTCCAGGTGGGGCAGGTCCGCCAACTGGCGCTTCCAGTAGGCGAGGTCGGCGGTGTGCGTGCCGCCGGTGTCCCGCTGCCGCTGCTCCCATACGGCGAAGTCGGGGTACTGGAGCGCCGGTTCGGGCAGGAGGTCGGGCTCGCCGGTGGCCTCGGCGTGGTGGAGGGCGGCCAGTTCGCGGGTGAGGACGCCCACGGACCAGCCGTCGGTGACGATGTGGTGCTGGGCGAGGAGCAGCAGGTGGTCGTCGTCGGCCAGGCGCACCAGCAGGGCGCGGGTGAGCGGCCCGGCGGCGAGGTCGTAGGGGCGGCTCAGCTCCTCGGTGAGCGTCCGCTCGGCGGCCTGGGCGCGCTCCCGCGCGGGTACGGCGCTCAGGTCGGCGGTGCGTACGGGCAGGTCGGGCGCGGGCGCGACGCGCTGGACGGCCCGGCCGTCCACGGTGGCGAAGGTGGTGCGCAGGGAGTCGTGCCGGGCGGCGAGCCGGTGCAGGGCGCGGCGCAGGGCGTCCTCGTCGAGCGGGCCGCGCAGCCGCAGGGTCAGGCCGGTGTTGTACTCGCTGCCGCCCGCGGTCAGGTCGTCGAGGAACCACAGCCGGCGCTGCGCGCTGGACAGCGGCAGCGCGCCGTCGCGCGGGGCGGGGCGCATCGGTTCGCGGGGTGCGGCGGGGCCGGTCTCGGTCAGCGGGGCCAGGGCGGCGACGGTGCGGGCGGTGAAGAGGTCCCGGACCGTGAGGTGGACGCCGAGTTCGTCGCGGACGCGGGCCATGAGGCGGGCCGCGAGGATCGAGTCGCCGCCGAGGTCGAGGAAGTCCTCGGTGACGCCCACCTCGTCCACGCCGAGCACCTCGGCCCACAGGGCGGCGAGGGCGCGTTCGGCGGGGGTGCGGGGGGCGACGAGGCCGGCGGGGGCGGTGCGGGCGGGGGCGGGCAGGGCGCGCAGGTCGGTCTTGTTCTGGGGGGTGAGCGGGAGCCGGTCCAGGACGACGACGGCGGCGGGCACCATGTGGGCGGGCAGGGTGCCGGCCACGGCCGCGCGCAGGGCCGCGGGTTCGGGGCGGCGGCCGGGGGCGGCCGGGGTGACGTAACCGACCAGGCGCCGGCGGCCCGGTTCGTCCTCGCGGACGACGACGACGGCCTCCTCCACGTCCTCGGCGCGGCGCAGCGCGGCCTCGATCTCGCCGGGTTCGACACGGAAGCCGCGGATCTTGATCTGCCGGTCGAGGCGCCCGAGGAACTCCAGTGCGCCGTCGGCGTCGCGGCGGACCCGGTCGCCGGTGCGGTACATGCGGCTGCCGGGCGGCCCGTAGGGGTCGGCGAGGAAGCGGGTGGCGGTCAGTCCGGGGCGGCCGTGGTAGCCGCGGGCGACGGCGTCGCCGCCGATGAACAGCTCGCCCGCCGTCCCGTCCGGCACGGGGCGCAGCGCGTCGTCGAGGACGTGGACGCGGGTGTGCGGCAGCGCGCGGCCTATGGCGGGGGTGCCCGAGCCGGGGGTGAGGGGGCCGGTCCAGGTGGCGACGATGGTGGCCTCGGTCGGCCCGTACGAGTTGATCATCCGGCGTCCTGCCGCCCAGCGGTCGACGAGGGCGGCCGGGCATGCCTCGGCGCCGACGATCAGGGTGCGCAGGGAGTGTGCGGTGCCGTCCGCCGGGTCGGGGAGGGTGGCGAGGGCGGCGGGCGGTATCAGGGCGTGCGTGACGCGGTGCCGGTCCAGGACGGCGGCCAGTTCCTCGCCGAGCCAGGGGCCTTCGGGCGGGACGACGAGGGTGGCGCCGGCGAGGACGGAGATGAACAGTTCCAGTACGGAGGCGTCGAAGCTCGGCGAGGAGAACTGCAGGACGCGGTCGCCGGGGCCCACCGCGTACCGGGGGGCCGCGGCCGAGGTGAAGCCGCCGATGCCGCGGTGGGTGACGGTGACGCCCTTGGGGCGGCCCGTGGAGCCGGAGGTGTAGATGACGTAGGCGGCGTGGTCGGGGTCGGCGCCGGGCTGTTCCTGGTCCGCGCGCGGCACGTCGGGTTCCCGCTCCAGCAGCTCGGCCGTGTGCCGGGGGTCGTCGAGGACCACGGCGGGCGCGGCGTCGGCGAGCATGAGGGCGCGTCGCTCGGCCGGGTAGGCGGGGTCCACCGGGAGGAACGCGGCGCCCGCGCGGGCCACGGCGAGTTCGGCCGCGATGAGTTCCATGGAGCGCGGCAGGACGAGGGCGACCACGCGGTCCGGTCCCGCGCCCAGCTCCCGCAGGTGGCCCGCCATCCGGTCGGCCCGCGCCGCCAGCTCCCGGTAGCTCCAGACGCGGCGGCCGTCGGTGAGGGCGGGCGCGTCGGGGGTGCGGCAGACCCAGGCGGCGAACAGCTCACCGAGCGTCAGGAAGGGCCGCGCCGCCGGGGGGACGGCGCCGTCGGGCGCTTCGGCACTGCGGTCGTCCTGCGGCGCGTGGGCCGCGGAGCCGGGCTTGTCGTGCAGGTCCGTCATGGGTCAAGTCCTTCGCGGGGCGGGCACGGAGCGGAGCGGACAGGGCGGAGCCGGGGCGGGGTGCGGGGCCGGAGTGACGCGGTACGGGGTGCGGGGGCCGGAGGAGACGGGTGCGGGGCGCCGGAGTGAACGGGGGCGGGGATCGGCGAGGCGGGGCGTTGGGCACCGGTCGCCGCCCGGTGCCGTACGGCGCCCCCGGTCCGGGCATGCGACCGCGCGTCCTTCCTCGCCGTACGCGGGGCCGGCTCGGGCGCGGCCGGGTGCGGTCGCCCTGGGCAGCCCGGGACGCGCCCTGCGGAACGGGACGGGCGGACGGCTGTCGGGCGGGCGGGCGTGGTCAGCCGTCGTCGGTGCGGCGCGCGGTGCGCCCGGATATCTGGAGCCGGTCGACGGTGCCGGTGGCCGGGTCGCGGTGGAAGCGGCCGCCCGGTTCGAGGCGGCCGGTGTCCGGGTCGACGAGGTCGCAGGTCAGGTCGGCGTAGCAGACCAGGGGCAGGTCGAGGTCGCCGTCGATGGACAGGGTGAGCGCGCCGCCCGGGCCGAGTGTCACGCGGTAGTGGGTGGTGCCGTTGCGGTAGGTGCCGGCGTGGTCGGGCGCGGGGACGGGGCGGCCGTGGCGGGCCGGGCGGGCGGTGGCGGGTACGCGGGCGCCGGTGAGGGCGGTGAGGTCGTCGGCGAGGTCGCGCCAGAGGGCGGTGGCGCCGCCGGAGTTGCCGGTGAACGCGACGACGACACCGCTCTCGGGCTCGACGCGCAGATGGCAGGAGGTGCCCTGGGCGTTGCCGTCGTGGCCGTACCAGACGCGGCCGTCACGCCGGTACAGGGCGAGTCCGGGGCTCCAGCCGTCGGCGAGTCCGGCGGGGCGGGCGGCGCTGTCGCCGCGGCGCATCTCCTTGGCGGCGGCGGGCGGCAGCACGTCCGCGCGCCCGGCGAGGGCGTTCCCGAGGGCGACGAGGTCGCGGGCGGACGCCAAGAGCGCGCCGGCCGGGGCTTCGAGCGGGGCGAGGTTCTGGCGGGCCGGGCGGGGCAGGCCGGTGGCGGTGTTGACGGCGTGTCCTGCGGCCGTCGCCCGGGTCGCGGTGCGCTCGCCGATGAACGCGGGCCGGGTGTCGAGCGGTTCGAGGAGCAGGGCGGCGACGGCCTCGTGCCAGGGCATGCCGGTCACCTCCTCGACGAGCCGGCCTGCGGCGACGTATCCGGCGTTGGAGTAGGAGAAGTCCGTGCCCGGGGCGAACAGCGCGTCGCGTGCGGTGCACACGCCGGTCAGATAGCGGGCGACGGTGGTGGCAGCCGCGGTGTCGGAGTCGGGTCCGGTGGGCAGGCCGCCGGTGTGGGTGAGCAGGTGCCGCACCGTCACCCCGGGCGTCTGCCGCAGTTCGGGCAGGTGCGCGCAGGCGGGTTCGTCGAGGTCGAGGTCGCCGTCGTCGACGAGGAGCATGACGAGCGCGGCGGTGTAGGACTTGGTGAGCGAGCCGAGGGGCACGGCCGTGTCGGCGGTGAACGGCGTCCCGGTCGCGGTGTCGGCCGTGCCGGTGTGCAGGGTCAGCACGTCGGTGCCGGTGTCCAGGGCGAGTTGGGCGCCGGGCACGCGGTGGGCGCGGGCGAGGGTGTCGAGGCGGTCCTGGAGTTCCCGGCGTGCCGCGGAGGGTGTCCGGGGAGCGGTCGTGGTGGTGGGGACGGTGTACGGCATGAGAAGGGGACTCCCGTTGGATGGGTCTCATGTGCGGGTGGAGCGGCGGGCCCGTGGGGTGCCTGGGCCGCCGGTCGGGCGGGCGCGCCGCGAGCGGTGCGGCGCGGGGTCATATCCGCGCGGTCCGGTCGTCGTCCACAGGACGGCGCCGGGGCGCGTGTGGTGCGCGTGATGCGTGTGGTGCGTGCTGACGGTGGGCTGACGGTGTGGCGGCCGCGAGGGCTCGTACGGGCTGTACGAGCCCTACGTCGGTCGCGGCGCCCGGGGTCTCCCCCGCCCGAATGACGTGCGGGAGCGGGCGTCGCGCGGCGGGCGGGGCTTCGCGGACACGCCCTACGCCCTGTCGGCGTGGACGGGCAGTCGGCGTACGCCCACGATGACGGCCGGGTTCTGGAAGACGACGTCCTCGTAGGAGGGCACCGCCAGAGTGCGGAACCGTTTGTTCAGCAGGCGCAGGGCGATGCGGGCTTCCAGCCGGGCGAGCGGGGCGCCGAAACAGAAGTGGATGCCCTGGCCGAACGTGAGGTGCGGGTTGGGGTCGCGGCCGATGTCGAACGTGTCGGGCGCGGTGAACCGGGCGGGGTCCCGGTTGGCGGCGCCGAGGTGGGCCATGACCAGGCTGTCGGCGGGCAGTTCCTGGCCGTGCAGGACCACCGGCCGGGCGACGCGGCGCCCCAGCTCGGGAAAGGGAGGCAGCCACCGCAGTACTTCCTCGACGGCCTGCGGCACCCGGGACGGGTCGGCGCGCAGCGCTTCGGCCGCCTCGGGGTGGCGGTCGAACATGACGACGGCGTTGCCGAGGAGGGCGGTGGTGGTGATGTGCCCGGCGACGAGCAGCAGGGCGACGAAGCCGACCATCTCCTCGTCGGTGAGGCGCACTCCGTCGACCTCGGCGGCGATGAGGCGGCTGGTGAGGTCGTCACCGGGGGCGGCTCTGCGGCTGCGGATGTGGTCCAGCGTGTAGCTGTTCATGGCGCGGACCGTGGGGGCGATCGCGTCGAGCGCCCGCTTGAGGTCGTCCATGTCGGGTGTCTCGCCGAGCTGGTCGCCGCCGAAGAGGACGCCGGCCCACTCCTGGAAGAGGCGGTGTTCCTCGGCGGGGATGCCGAGGAGTTCGGCGATGACGATGATGGGGAGCGGGTAGGCGAGGGCGTCGACGAGGTCGAACGTGTCGCGGTCGCCGACGGCGTCCAGCAGCCGCTCGGTGACGGCTTCGATGCGGGGTTCCAGTCCTTGGACGACGCGGGGGGTGAACGCCTGGCTGACGAGGGTGCGGTACTTGCGGTGCCTCGGCGGGTCCATGGCGACGAAGTTGCCCTGGCGCAGGGCGTCGAAGTCGGGCTGGGCGGGGGCCAGGGCGGACATGTCCGATGAGTAGGTCGCCGGGTCGCCGAGGACGGTGGCGACGGTCTCGTGGTCGAGGGCCTGCCAGACGCCCTGCGTCTCGTCGAACCGCAGCGGCCCGCTTCGGCCGAGGTCCCGCCATCGGCCGGGTAACGCCTCGAAGAGGTGGGGTTCACCCGACACTCTGCTGGTGGTCACGTTCACTCCTTCGTCGCGGGTGGCGCGGGGCCGGGCGCCCTGGCGCAGGGGGCCGCCGTCGGCCGGCGGGGGTCCGGGCACGGCTGTGCCGCCGTGGGGCCGGTGGGAGGGGGACGGGTCGCCGCGTGCGGCGCCGGTCCGCGGAGGCGTGCCCCGCGCCTCAACACATGAGGTGCGGCGCCCTGGCGTCCCGCGTGGGGCGGACGCCTCCGGTCGGGCACGGCGGTGCGGCAATGCGGTGCGGCATGACACATCCCCTCGACGACACCCCCCGCGCGGTGACCGCGCGGGCTCCCCCCGGCTCGTGCGCAGGCGCTGGGGTCCGCGGGCCTCGCGCGTGGAACACCGCGGGCCCGTTCGCGCTTTTCCGCGTTGGCGTGAAGCGCTTCCCCGACACACCTTCACTTCGTCGGAACTCGACTTCAGTCTTCACTGCGCGCCATTCGTAAGCAACCCCTTGAAGTTGAACGCAGAGTATGCGCTCGCCATATCGACGTCATGTGCCGGCAACACCGTCGCACAGGTGGCCGGTTGCTTACCCGGTCCGCGTCACCGCCCCCGCGTGTGCCCTGCACGTCCTCACCCAAACCGGCGGCCGCCTGGTTGTTTTCCGCAGAGGCCCGCGACCTCGGCAGAGACGGTTTTCGGAATGCCGATTCGGCGTGAAACAGCGGTTGCGCGAAAGGCCGCCCGAGCGCACTCGCATACGCCCGCGCAGCAAGGAGGAACGTGCCACTGTCATGCGCCAACTCCCTTGTCGCCCCAGGGCCCTCACGAGAAGTGGCACGCCTCACCGGGCACGCCGGGGCCGCCGCACCGGGACCGGCTCCGGCGAGACCGATACCGTACGGATCGAGCCATGGGCGACGGACCGACCGATGCGACACAACGATCAAGCACAGGGCCAATTCGACATGAAACGCAAAGGCCATTACCGAATTTGACCGATTGCCTTTCTTCTTTTCTGAGTCGCCCCTCAAGTCCGCATGATTTCGTCATCCCTACACATGGCTAGAAGCAGCCGTTCAGGCCATTCGCTGCATGTTCAACTAATTCCCGCCGCCATGGCCGAAGGTCTGCTTCCCGCGCCGCCTCCCGGTCCCGATGATGGCCACGTGCCCCCATCCGATGCCGCCGCGCCCGTGTTCGCCCAGTCGAACCGAGGCCTCCACAGGACCGACCGCTTCGCCTGGTTCGTCGACGCGATACGGGCGGGGATCGCGCCGTTCGCGTTGTCCAGCCCCTACGCCGAGGACTTCATGGCGCGGGTGGTGAGCGCCGATCTCGGGGCCGCGCAGGTGGCGGCGTTCTCCTTCCCGTCACTCGACGCGGTGCGCACCACCCGTCACATCCGGCGCGGTGACCCCGAGACGTACATGCTGGCGCTCATCCAGCGCGCGCCCATGACCGTGGCCCAGAAGCGCGAGACGGTGGCCGTGCGGGCGGGTGAACTGGTGCTGTTCGACACTTCCTACCCGCTGGAGGCGGCGTTCCCCGACCCCGGGCACCGCGTGGCCGTCACCCTGCTGCGCCTGCCCAGAGCGTCGATGCCGCTCCCCGGTGACAGCATGGACCGGCTCCTCGCCCGGCCGCTGGCCACGCGCAGTTCCACGGGTTCTCTGCTGCGGCATCTCCTGGGTTCCGCGCTCGGGCAGGTCGCGGACCAGTCGCAGGCGGAGAACCAGCGCCTCGGCACCATCGCCGTGGACCTGGCAGCGGCCTTCCTCGCCGGTCATCTCGACGCCGGTGGTCTGCTCCCGGCAGAGACGCGGCGCCGGGCGCTCGTCGAGCGGATCGGGGCGTTCATCGAGGCGCACCTCGGCGACCCGGACCTCTCCCCCGCCGCCATCGCCTCCCGCCACCACATCTCGGTCCGCACCCTGCACCAACTCTTCAGCGCCGAACCGGAAGGCGTCATGGCGAGCGTGCGCCGGCGGCGCCTGGAACACTGCCGGCGTGCCCTCGCCGCGCCCTCCCCGTACCGGCAGCCCATCGGGGTGATCGCCGCGCGCTGGGGGTTCTCCAGTCCGGGCGAGTTCAGCCGCGTGTTCAAGCGGGCCTACGGCGAGACGCCCCGGCAGTTCCGGGACCGCGCGGCCGCCGCCCGAACCGCGCGCTGAATGCACATACGCTCCGCGCTCCTCGCCAACTCCCCGTGCACATCGCGCCCCACGATGGGGGCGCGGCACCGGGGGGCTGGACACGTCGCGGCGCCCCCGGCGCCCGCGGGTTCCGGCAGGACGACGGGGAGGCGAGATGGCAGGTCACGAACGGGCACCGGGCGGGGACGGTTCGTTCAGCCGGGGGACGGGCCAGGGCTGCGGTTTCTGCATGGGCATCCTGCTGGCGATCCTCATCATCACGGCGCTCGTCCTGGTCGGCGGCCTCGCCGCGATCTCCGGAACCTGAGCCGCTGTCCCCGGCGCCGCGCGAAGCAGCGGACCGCGCGAACCGGGCCGCGTGAACCGGACCACCCGCATCACGGCCACCCGCGTCACAGCGACCCGCCTCACAGCCACCGAGCCATTCACCACCGGGGGGCGCTGCCGGGTGCCGCTGAACGAGCGCCGACCCGTTCAGCGGCACCCGACCAGGCCCCGAGGACCGGACGCCCGCCGGAAGCCCTGGCCGCCCCGGGCCGACCCGCTCAGTGTGCGCGCGGCAGCCGCTTGATCTGCTCGCGTTCGAGATCCGCGAGCGCCCCGCGCACCGGCTCGTCGCGCTTCGCGGGCCCACGGGCTGAGCCCATCCCCACCAGCACGACCGATCCCGCGCGCGCGACGGTGAAGACGGAACCGGCGGCGAGCCCGTTCAGCGCTTCGACCTTGTGCGTGATGCGGTAGGACACCGCCTCGTCGCCCAGGTTCTCCGGGCCGGCGTAGCGCGTGACCTCCTGCTCCGCTCCGTCCTCGGCCCGCCAGCCCCGGCAGGCGTCCAGGTCGGCGCGGAGGTTGCGCATGACCGCCCGGGCGTCCGCGTAGCTGTGGGCCTGTACGTCCAGCATCAGCGGCCCGAGCCTCCCCGACTCCCCCTGCTTCTTCCCGCGTTCGTCGAAGACGCCCCGCACCTCCTGCGCCGAGGCCGCCGGGCGAGTCCGCTGCGCGAAGGCGAGGCCCACCGCGCCGCACGCCAGCTTCCCCTTCAGCCCTTTCAGGCCGGCCGCCGGCCTGGAGCCCAGGTCGGTGACGTCGAAGGGCCCCTTGTCGTTCTCTGCGAGGACCACCTTCTTCAACTGCGCCTGCGAGAGGGTCTGCCGCGTCACCGGCGCGCCGGGCGCCTCGGACCGCGTCGCGCCGGGTGCCGGCTTCGCGTCGCCGCTGCACCCCGTCGCCCCGGCGGCGAGAACCCCCAGAACCAACACGCCCGCCGCCACCCGTCTCATGGCCTCACTCATCCGCCGCGCTCTCCCCACCCCGTTCCCCACGCGCTCCTCGCGCGGAGAAAGCGTCATCCTAAGCGGACGCCCTTGCCCCGGCCCCGCCCGGTGTCCCGTACGGGGACGCCGGGTACGCGGATGGTCCGTCACCGGCCGTGACAGACAAGGGAGTTCACGCGTGAATCGCATCAACGCTTACCTCATCAAACACGTCTGGCTTCAACTGACGCTGGCGCTGCTCGTCGGCGCCCTCGTGACCCAACTCTGTTTTCCGCAGCGGACGTTCGGCTCGACATTGATCCGCTCGACCTTCCCCACTCTCGGCGCCTGCGCCGTCGTGCTGGCGATACGCCGCAAGGAGAAGGGTGCCGCCGGGGGTGTGGACGGCCTCGTCTCCCTCGAACGCCGCCTGCGTACGGGCGAGGTGCCCACCGACCCCGGCGAGCGCCGGGCGATGCGGGAACTGGTCGACCAGCGCCTGCGCCGCACCCGGCACCGCAAGGGCGCGGTCGCCTTCCTGATCGTCCTCTTCGTGGGGCTCCCGGTGCTTATGGGGCTGACGGGCGAGGTCCGACAGGCCGTCGGATTCGCCGTGCTGTCCGCGGTGTTCCTCCCCTGGATCACCTGGATGAACCGGTTGAACATGCGCCGACTGCGCACCATGGACGCGGCGTTGCGCGAAGCGGCCGCGGACTCCGCCCGCTCACCGCACGGCGGCCCCGCGCCCTCCGGGCCGCGCGAGAACCCGTAGACGATCATGGTCTGTGCTTCTCGGGGCATCCGTCCGTCACAGGATCCGCTACGGACGAAGGAGAGACGCGTGGCGATACGCAGGACGGACGCGCGGACGATCACGGGCGGGACGGTCGAGGGCGCGGCGCCCGGGCGGGCCGGGGGCCGCGGACTGTCCGGTCTCGTGCTCGCGCTCGCTCTGATCGGCTCCGTGTGCTGCGCCGGGGTGCTCCTCTTCGTACGCTTCGCGCACTGGGCGGGCGATCGTCCGTTCACGGCGGGTGTCCTCATCGCGCTGACCGTGCCCGTCTTCTATGTGCTGGTACGGGCGATGCCGCGCGCCCGAGAACTGCGCAGGGCCGCCCGGGCCGGGATGGCCGCCGCCGACCGCGACCTGGCCCTCGCCCCGGCACCCGCCACGGTCCCGGCACCGGAACCCGCGTACGAGCCGGCCCCCGGACCGGAGGCGGTGCACGACGGCCTGACCGCCGAACTCCCCCCGCACGCCCCCGACTTCGCGGGCCTCGACCCGGACGGCTTCGAGGCGGCCGTGGCGGAGCTGTGCGCACGCGACGGGTGCGAGGACGTGAGCGTCGTGGGCGGCGCCGGGGATCTGGGCGCCGACGTGCTCGCCGTCGCGCCCGACGGCCGCCGCGTCGTCGTCCAGTGCAAGCGCTACGCCCCCGACCACAAGGTGGGCTCCCAGGACCTCCAGCGCTTCGGCGGGACGTGCTGGTCGGTGCACGGCGCGCAGCTCCCCGTCGTCGTGACGACGAGCGGCTTCACGGCGCCCGCCCTGGAGTACGCGCAGGGGTGCGGCATCCACTGCGTGGACGGCGCCGACCTCGAGGCGTGGGCCACCGGAGCGGGGCCCACGCCATGGGGCCCGGCGTCGCCGCAGGTCACCGGCTGAGGGACGGCCGTCGCCCGGCGGTCTTGCCTGCGGAGGTACGCTCTTGGTCAGTCGACGGCGTTCTCCGACGGAAGGTTCTGGGATGCCCCAGGGGCTGCCCCGCCACACCCCCGAGTCCGTGGCCGCACTGGCCTGTCATGTCTCGGAGCTGCTGGACGTGCTCTACGGACGCGCGCAGGAGGCGGCCGCGGGGCCGCTGCCTCCGTCGCAGTTCCGGGCGCTCGCGGTCATCGGGGAGCGGCAGCCGGTCAATCAGCGGACGCTGGGCGAGGCGCTGGGTTCGCGGCCGTCGTCGGTGAGCCGGCTGTGCGACCGGCTGGAGGCGGCCGGTCTTGTGGAGCGCGTCGCCAGCAGCACGAGCCGGCGCGAGGTCGAGGTGCGGCTGAGCCGTCGCGGGGCGGTCGTCCTCGACGACTTCCGGGCCTCGCGCGCGCGGGAGATCGCGGCGGCCCTGGAGACCATGACGCCCGCGCATCTGCGGACCCTCGCCGAGGGGCTGGAGCAGTTCGAGCGAGCCGCGGCGGGTCACGTGGGCCTGCACGCGGTGCCCGACGGCGCCGAAGAGGCATCCGGGACCCTCGCCTGACCGGGCCCCTCCCCCATGACAGCCGCCGCTCGCCCATGGCCCCGCTCCCCGGGCCGCCGCTCGAGCCCGCCGGGACGAGGGCACACCCTTCAGCCACGGAGCGGGATAGAATCTTCACATAGTTTGCCGCAGGGCAACATGTGTGGTGCTTTGCCGCTCCCGCCCGGCTCATCGGCGCAGCGCAGGGATCGTGGTCACGGTCAGCCCGGCGAACTACCCGCACGGTCAGGAGGACTCTCCCGGCCGGCGGGGGATCCAGCGGCGACGCGTCCCGTTCCTGCGTCCCGTCCGGCAGTCGGCCCATTCATCGAAGAAGGCTGCCGTGACTCACTTCCCCGCCGCGGAACGCGCTGTCCGCGGTGCCGCCCCGTTCGCGCTCCTTGACGCGGTGCGCGCGGCGCTGGCCGAGCACTACGACGCCTTGGGCGCCGATCTGCTGCTGGCCGACTACAGTCTCACCGTCCTCCAGCCGGTGACGGAACTGCCGCACACCTCCGCGCCGCAGCCGGTGGACGCGGGCCCCGCGGGCCGCGCCTTCGCCGGCCAGGAGCCGCAGATCCGTCCCGTGGCGGACGAGGACGCCGTCGATCTGTTCCTGCCGATGACCGTGCGCGGCGACCGGCTCGGCGTGCTCAGCGTCCGCGTACCACAGGCGCGTACGACGGAGCAGGACCTGGCGGAGCTGGCCGCGCTCGCCGAGGTGCTCGCCCACGAGATCGTGGTCGCGGACCGGGACACCGACGTCTATCTCCTGGCCCGGCGTGCCGGGCGGCTCACCCTCGCCGCCGAGATGCAGTGGCAACTGCTTCCGGGCCGGGGCTACACCCGCGACGAGTACGCCATCGGCGCCCAGCTGGAGCCCGCCTACGCCATCCACGGCGACAACTTCGACTGGGCGGCGACCAGCGACACCCTCACCCTCACCGTCACCAACGGCATGGGCGAGGGCATCGAGGCGTCCCTGCTGACCAACCTCGCCGTCAACGCGCTGCGCAACGCCCGCCGGGCCGGCATCGGTATCGCCGACCAGGCGGCCCTTGCCGATCAGGCCCTGCACGCGCAGCACGGCGGCCGCAGTTACGTGTCGACGCTGCTGCTCTCCTTCGACCTCGCGTCGGGGCGCGTCCAGGCCGTGGACGCGGGCTCCCCGCAACTGTGGCGTCAGCGCGGCAGAGAGGTCGAGCAGATCCCGTTCGAGGCACAACTCCCCCTCGGCATGTTCGAGGAGACGAACTACGTCGCCCAGGAGTTCGACGTGCAGCCGGGCGACCGGCTGCTGTTCGTCAGCGACGGTGTCTACGACGCCCTGTCGGCGTCCGGCGAGGCGTACGGGGAGAAGATGCTGGCGCGCGCCATCCGGGGCGCTCAACTCCTGCCCGCCTCGGCGGTTCCGCGGGCGATTTTGAGGGAACTCGTGGTGCACCTGGACGCCCACGCCGACGACGACGCCCTCGTGGTGTGTCTGGACTGGTTCGGGCGGCAGTCCACCGGCTGACGGAAGGGGCGGTTGCCGGAAGGGCGGCGGACGTGCAACTGTTGCCGCATGGAAACAGTCAAGGGTCCGGCCGTGCCGTGAGCGGGGCAAGTCCATTGACCCACTAGCCGGTTGTCTCTCCGGTCTTTCAGCGAAGGGTGGTGGGGGCCCGCTTCTGCCGGGCCCCACGCGATGGTCTCCTCCACGGAGCCGACGAGTTCCCCAAGCGCCGTACAAGCCGGTCCGCGCGTGCCGTATCCGACACTCACCGTGGACCGCCACGGCCGCATCCTGTCCTGCAACGACCGGGCCCGGTCCCTGCTCGGCGGCGCCCGGCCCGGAGCACTCCTCGCCGACACGGCGCCGTCCTGGCTGTCGGACGCGCACGAGACGTTCCTCACATACACGGACGCCCTGGACGACGACGGGCCCGCGGGCGCGTGGGGGCGCCTCGGCGACCGCACGATGGACGCCCTGCCCAGCCGGGGCGCCGACGGAGCGGTGGTCTGGTGGCTGGTCGACATCGGCGAGCCGGAACCCCTGCGGGAAGAGCTGGAGCGTGAGCGCAGCCGTTCGCGGCTCCTCCAGGAGATGTCCAGCGAACTGCTGGCGTCCCTGAACGTGGACCGCTGCATGGAGGTGACCGCGACGCTGGCCGCCGAGCACCTCGCGGACGCCGCGGTCATCGTCGGCGTCGGCGGCGGCCGTACACACCCGGTGACGTGGGCCACGGCCGACGGCCAGGTGTCCCAGCGCCGTATCGCCGTGGACGTCGAGGAACTCCCCGGCCTGGCCGAGGCCCTGCTGGGCTTTCCTCCCGTGCCCTCCCGCTGGATCGACCCGTCGCTGACGCCCGACTGGGTCATCCCCGAGGGCTTCGTCCGGGAGGCGGGCGAGATCGGCTCCATGGTCGTCGTCCCGCTGCCAGGACACGGACTGCCCGCCGGCGCCGTCGTGATGATGCGGCGCAGCAGGGAGGCCGCGTTCACGGAGAGCGAGGAGACCGTCGCGCGGCTGTTCGCGGCCCGCGCCGGCGCGGCGCTCTCCGCCGCCCGGATCTACGCGGAGCAGACGCACATCACCAGCGTCCTGATGCGTGAACTGCTGCCCCCGAAGCTCCAGCGGGTGCAGGGCATCGACTTCTCCGGCCGCTACCGCCCCTCGGCGGTCAACGAGCGGGTGGGCGGCGACTTCTACGACGTGTACCCCTCCGACACGGAGGACGGCGAGACGTTCGCTGTCCTCGGCGACGTGTGCGGGAAGGGCCTCGAAGCCGCCGTCCTGACCGGCAAGATCCGCAACACCGTGCACGCGCTGCTGCCCCTCGCCACCGACCACGCCCGCGTCCTGACGCTGCTCAACAGCGCGCTGCTCGCCTCCCACCACACGCGCTTCGCCACCATGGTCCTGGCGTCGGCGACACGCAGGGACGCGGACGTACGGCTGCGCCTGACCAGCGGCGGCCACCCGGCGCCCCTCATCGTGCGGGCCGACGGCACTGTGGAGGAGGCCGCCACCCGCGGCACCCTCATCGGGGCGCTGCCCACCGTGACCGTGACCACCGCCACCGTCGTCCTGCAGCCGGGCGAGACCTGCCTGCTGTACTCGGACGGCATCACCGAGGCGCACGGCGGCCCGCTGGGCAACCGCATGTTCGGGGAGGAGCGCCTGCACGCCGTCCTGAGCGAGTGCGCGGGGCTGCCGGCGGAGGCCATCACCGAGCGCGTACTCATGGTCGCCTCCCAGTGGGTCGGCGACGGCGCCCACGACGACATGGCGCTGCTGGCGATCACCGCGCCCCGATCCACCCATCTGACGGCGGTGGACGGCCACACTCGGGGCAGGTTCACTCCATGACCGCACACGGGACCCTCACCGGCGAGATCGCCGAGCCGGACGGAACGGACGAGACCGTCAGGGCGGCGGCGACGATCGGGCCGGACGCGACGCCCGGCCCGGACGCGGCGGCGCCTGGCACGGACGGGCCGTACGACTACGCCGCGCTGCGCGAGGAGTTGTGGAGCGCGGCCGTCGGCTGCGACGACGCGCGAGCCGTCGCCCTGACCTGCGCCGCTGTCGGCGAGGGCGGATCGGCCCAGCGGGCCGCCGCCGCCGAACGGGTGCTGCTCGACCTGATCGCGCCCGTACAGGCGCGGGTCGGCCTCCAGTGGGCGGCGAACACGATCACCGTCGCGCAGGAACACGCGGCGACCGCCATCAACGAACGCTGTGTCTCCGCCGTCTCCGAGGCCGTGGCCCACCACCTGACCGGCCCCTCGCGCGGCCGGGTGACCGTGGCGTGCGTGGACGGGGAGTGGCACGCGCTGCCCGCCCGCCTGGTCGCCGAGGTGCTGCGGCTGCGCGGCTGGACCGTCGACTACCTCGGCGCGCAGGTGCCCCTGGAGCATCTCGTCGCCCATCTGCACCAGCGGACGTCCGACGCGGTCCTGCTCTCCTCCTCGGTCCCGCCCCACCTGCCCACCGCCCACGCCACCATCAGCGCCTGTCGGGCCGCCGGGGTGCCGGTGATGGCCGGAGGCGCCGCCTTCGGCCCGCAAGGACGGCACGCCGTACGGATGCGGGCCGCCTGGGCCGCCGACGCCCGGGGCGCGCACGCCCTGCTGGACGCAGGACTTGAGCGGCCCTCCGTGCTGGAGGCCGTGCTGCCCGACATCGACCTGCCGCACCTGCGGGACCAGGAGTACACCCTGGTCAGACAGACCAGGCGGCAACTGGTCCGGCAGACCCTGACCGACGTCGAGAACTCCTTCCCGCCGATGCGCCGCTACAGCGACGTCCAGCGGGAGCGCACCCTTGAGGACATCGACCACCTCGTCACCTACCTGGCCACCGCCCTGTACGTCGACGACGCCGAGCTGTTCACCGGGTTCCTCCTGTGGACGGCCGACATACTCGCCGCGCGCGGTGTCCCGGCGCGGGCGCTGCTGCCCGCGCTCGACTCGCTGCTCGCCCGCCTCCACGACTTCCCCCGCGCCACGGGCATCCTCGCCGAGGCGCGGCGGCTCCTCACCGTCCCCGGCCCAGGAAAGCCCGCATGACTCCCTACGCCGCCCTCCACGTGACCACGGTCGGCCTGCGCGACGGTGTGCTGCGCGTGCGTCTCGACGGCTCGCTCGACTACGAGACGAGCGACCTGCTCGCCGGGCACGTCGCCCGCGCACTGCACACGCACCCCGGCGTCCGCGCCCTGCGCCTGCACTGCGCGGACGTGGACACCGTCGACTCCATGGGCCTGTCCGCGCTGCTGTCGCTGCGGCGCCGGATGGACGAGCGGGGCGCGGCCCTGTATCTGACGGAACGTCCCGCGCGCCTGGACCGGTTGCTGTCCATCACGGGCACCTACGACTACCTGATCGGCGCGGACGGCGCCGAGGAGCGCGAGCCGTCCGCCGCGGACTCCGAGCAGGGCCCGCCCTGATCCGCTCCCCCGCATGCGCGCCGCATCCCGGCGCCGGGCGGGGGCCGCCGGAGTTCAGACCCCGCCGAGTGCCGACACGAGGGACGCCACCGTGACGGTGTTGAAGACGAACGCGATGGTCGCGTTGGCCGTCACGGTGCGGCGCATGCCCCGGGACGTGACATCGACGTCCGTCGTACCGAACGTCGTCATCACCGAGAACGCGAAGTAGACGTAGTCCGCCCACGCCGTGTCCCCGCCCCCGCCTCCTTCACCGGGGAACTCCAGCGCGCCGCCGTCCTCGACGAGGTTGTCCGCCTGGAAGGCGACGGCGAACGACACCGCCACACAGGCCCACGCCAACGCGACCAGGACGAGCGCGGTCGCCACCCGCGCGGGCGGCGCGAAGGCGGAGCCCGTGCGGCCGGGCAGCCAGACCACGGCCACCGCCAGCGCGGCCGCCGAGATGAAGACGGACACGCCCGGGCCGGGCGCGGTCCCGTACACATAGCGTTGCAGCACCGTGCCCCGCGCCTCGCGCCTGGCCCAGGTGCGTACGCGCTCCGGCGGCGCGGTGGCGAAGGCGACCGACGTGATGAGCAGGTACGGGAAGAGATAGGTCAGCAGGACGAGGACGCACACGTCGGCGGTGGTGAGCTTGGCCCAGCTCCCGTCGAAGAGGAGAAGCAGCGCGGCCGTGGCCGCCGCGGCGAGGCCGCTCACGACGGTCCTGCGGCGCTCGGACAGCCACCGGGTGCGTACGCGCGGACCGGCCGGCCCGTTCATGGGCGCTCCTCCGCATCGGCCGCCACCGTCTCCGCGCGGACGCCACTGACACCGAGCGCTACCTCGTACGGGCGTGTGGGCCGCCCCGTGCCGTCGCGGGCGTCCGGCGACGCGCATGGGTCGTTCCCGGCGCACAGCGCCTGACGGCCGGCCGGTTCCGTGCCGTCCGTCCGGGCCCCGAAGGACCGCGCCGTCCCGCCGGCCCGCTCCGGCCCGCGCCTCGTGCCCATGGATCCTCTCCCTGTGCGGCGCCTGCTCTGCGCCATGCCTGGACGCGAGCCGCACTCGGGGGCCCAGCCTGCCCACGTCACCGCCCGCGTGCATCCCCGGCGGGGCCGTGCGGATGACCGCCGCGCGCGTAGGGCTCACCGCCGGGCCCGGCGGTGACGGACGCCGTTCGGGTGAGCGGGGTTCCCGGCCGTGACGCGCCCAGGGGCCCGGCGTTGATCAAGCGGCGACGATCCCCCGTACCGCTGCCGGCTTCCGACGAGTGCCCCCGTGAGGACAGACATGACCCGACCCGACCCACACGAGGACGGTCGGACCGTCTCCGTCGTCACCGGAGCCTCCCGGGGCATCGGCCGCGCCGTCGCCCTGCTGCTCGCCCGCCCCGGCCGGACCGTGGTGGTCAACTACCGCAGGAACGCCGCCGCCGCGCACGACACCGTGCGGCAGATCACCGCCCTCGGCGGGGCGGCCGTGGCCGTGGCGGCGGACGTCGGCACCGAGGCGGGCGTCGCTGAACTCTTCGCCGAGGCCGAGGCGTTCGGACGCCTCGAACACTTCGTCTCCAACGCCGCGGGCACCTCGTTCCGCGCCGCGGCCGACGTCGCCTCGCGCCATCTGCGGATGAGCCACGAGATGAACACCCGCGCCTTCGTCCTCGGCTCCCAGGAGGCCGCGCGCCTCATGACGGACGGCGGGGCCGTCGTCGTACTGACGTCGGTGGGCAGCACCCATGCCCTGCCGGGGTACGGCCTGATGGGCGCGGAGAAGGCGTCGCTGGAGGCGTGGACGCGTTATCTGGCCTGCGAGTTGGCGCCGCGCCGGGTGACGGTCAACGCGGTGCGCGCCGGCTGGGTGGACACCGACTCGCTGGACGCGTTCTCCGCGGCGACCGGGGTGGACCGCGCCGCCATGGAGCGCGGCGTGCCCCTGCGGCGGCTGGGGACGGCCCGCGAGATCGCCGAGGTGGTGGGCTTCCTCCTCTCCCCCGGCGCGGCCTACGTCACGGGGCAGGTGCTGGTGGCCGACGGCGGCCTGAGCGTGGCCCCCTCGCTTCCCGCGCCGCTGTCCGGCGGTGACCGGCGGCAGCCGGAGGCGCCGGTTCCCGCCCAGACCGGGGCCTGAGGCCTTCCGGCGCCCTCGGCGCCCCGTACAAGGAGCAGATCATGAATTCCGCCCTCCCCCTCTCCGTGGGCATCCGCGGCGTCGGCGGCCATGTGCCGAAGACCGTCCTCGGCAACGCGGAGCTGGAAGAACTCCTGGACACCACCGCCGCGTGGATCGAGGACCGGCTCGGCATCCACCAGCGGCATGTCGCCGCGCCGCACGAGCAGGCGTCCGACCTCGGCCTCGAAGCGCTGCTCGACGCGCTGGTCCTCGCGGACGTGCCGCTGCACGACATCGACCTGCTGATCTGCGGGACCGCGACCCCGGACCACATGTTCCCGGCGACGGCCGCCGCGATCGCGCACAAGGCCGGCCTGAGCGGCACCCCGTGCTTCGACGTCAACAGCGGCGCCTGCGCGGGCGGGGTGTTCGCCCTGGACGTCGGCGCCCGCTATGTCGCCTCGGGTCAGTACACGTGCGTGGCCGTCGTCCTCACCGACGTGATGACCCGGGTCTGCGCCACCGACGACCGCACCACCCGCGCCATCTTCGGCGACGGCGCCGCCTGTTACCTCCTGCAGCCCTGCTCCCCCGGCCGCGGCCTCGGCTCCACGCTCCTGCGGACCATGCCGGAGCGCTACCACAGCGTGCGCGCGCACCGCGTCCCGAGCCAGGAGCCGGGTGCCAACGGCTTCTCCGGGGACAACGTCCTGGTCATGGACGGCGCCGCCGTACGGGACTTCGCTCTGGACGTCATTCCCGGTTTCCTCCACGAGGTCGCCGCCGCGGAGGGCATCGACGCGGGCGAAGCCGACCTCGTCGTGCTCCATCAGGCCAACCCCCGCCTCATCCCGAAGATCCTCCAGCGCGCCGGGCTCCCGGCCGACAGGACGGTCGTCACCGCCGACACCCTGGGCAACACGTCGGGGGCGAGCGTCCCCCTGGTCCTGCGGGAGGCCGTGCGCCAGGGCCGTATCCGCCCCGGCAGCCTGGTCCTGGCAGCGGCCTTCGGATCGGGCCTCAGCCTGGGCGGTACGGTGATCCGCTGGTGCGGCGACGAGGACTTCCCGCCCGCCCACCGCCCCTCCGCCGGCGCCGACTTGACCGCGTCCTCCGAGAACGCCGCCGGCCTGCGGTGAGCTTTGACGAGCTGCCCCTAATGAGCGAATTCGGGACCGCGTTCACCCGTCCGGACGTACCGCCGTTCCGTGATCGACAGGGCCTTGGGGGATCTTGGTCCCGGCCTCCGCGACTGCGGCGGCGTGAGAGAACCGGAGAGACCCTATGGATGCCTGGCTGCGGGACACGCTGGTGGGACGGCTCGATCTGCCGGCGGAGGCGGTGACCGCCGACGCGCTGCGCGAGGACGCGGGCCTCGACTCCCTCGCCGTGACGGAACTGGCCATGATCGTGCAGGAGAGCCTGGGCTTCGTCGTCGACGAGGACGTCATCGCGGCCTGCGCCACGGTCGGTGAGGTCGCGGACCTCCTCGAACAGCGCCGCCGGCGACTCCCCGTCTCGTGACGGCCGAACCGGACGGCGGCGTGCCGGCGGCGGTCCTGTGCGGCCTCGGGTCCTGGCTGCCGCCCGACGTGGTGCCCAACGCCGAGGTCGCCCAGCGGCTCGGGGTGAGCGACGAGTGGATCGTCCAGCGCACCGGAGTGCGCACCCGGCACCGCGCGTCCCCGCAGACGGCGACCGTCGACATGGCGGTCGAGGCGGGGGCGCGGGCCCTCAAGTCCCAGGGCCACGGCCAGGTGGACGCGGTGCTGCTGGCCACGGCGACGCCCGACCGGCTCGTCCCCGCGTGCGCCCCCGAGATCGCCTCGCGGCTCGGGTTGTCGGGCGTCGCCGCCTTCGACGTGAGCGCCGCGTGCAGCGGTTTCGCGTACGCCCTGTCGGTGGCGGCGGGTTACATCGCCGCCGGTACGGCGGAGCGGGTGCTGGTGATCGGGGCGGACACCCTGTCCGCGATCACCGATCCGGACGACCGGACGACGGCGGCGATCTTCGGTGACGGCGCGGGCGCGGTCGTGCTCCGGGCCGGACGACGCGCGGAGGCGGGAGCGCTCGGGCCGTTCGTCCTCGGCAGCGACGGGGAGGGCGCGGACCTCGCCCGCACGGTGGGCGGCGGCTCCCGCTCCCGGTACGGCCGCACCGCGGAGGGGCCGCACCCGTATCTGCGGCTGGACGGCAGGCAGGTCTTCCGCAACGCGGTCGAGCGCATGCGCGCGGCACTGCGGGCGGCCGTCGAGAGAGCGGGCTGGGCGCCTGAGGACGTCGACCGTTACGCGGTCCATCAGGCCAACCTCCGTATCAGCCAGGCCCTGGCGACGAGCATGGACGTACCCGCGCAGCGGTGGCTGTCCAACATCGCACGCGTCGCCAACACCTCGTCCGCGTCGCTGCCGCTGCTCCTCGACCACTCGGCCCGCGACGGCTCGCTCACGGCGGGGGCGCGGCTCGCGGTGGCGGCGTTCGGCGGCGGCCTGAGCTGGGCGGCCACCACCCTCGTGTGGCCCGAGCTGACCCTCACCGACTGAGACCTCCACCGACCGAAAGGCCCCCGGCATGGCAGGCGCCGACCTCACGTACCCGGCCCTCGACGCGGCGATCCGCGCGGTCCAGGGGCGGGCACAGCACCTCGACATCGGTTTCGTCCTGGAGATGGAGGGGCCCCCGGCCGGCACCGGGGCGGTGCTGGAGCAGCTGCGGCGGCGACTCCCCCTGCTGCCGCCGCTGGCCGAGTGCGCCGGTCACCTCGGTGACCACGTACGCGAGTTGACCGTGCCGGGCGGCCGGACGGGCGCGTGGTCGTCGGCGTACGACGCGTTGGTGAATCTGCCGGCCCCGTGCGCGCGGGGGCCCTGGGATCTGTGGCTGGTGCCCGGGGAGGGCGGCGACGGATGGCTGCTCGCCTACCGGGCCCACCACGCCCTGCACGACGGGGGCAGCATGATGCGCCTCGCCCGCCGGCTGTTCTCGCTCGCCGAGCCAGGACCGGAGCCTTCGGCGGTTCCGTCCCCTGCCGAGGGCGGGCCGCTCGCTCTCGGTGCGCGTCTCGCGGGCCGGCTGCGGGGCGCGTCGGCCTCCGCGCGCCTCCTCGTACGGCCTCCTCGCGTCCCGCTCCTGCCGGGTGCGGCCGACGACCGGCGGGTGCTGTCCACGGCCGCGGTCGCGGGTGCCCGGCTGCGAACGGCCGCCCGCACCCTGGGGTGTTCGGTCCTGGACGTGCATCTCGCGGCCCTGAGCCGGGTGGCCGAGGAGTCCGACCCCACCGGGTGGACGACGCGGCGCAGGCCGTCGCGCGGCATCGTCGTGCCCGTGTCCCTGCACCGGTCCGGAGGCCCGACCCCGTACGTGGGGAACCGCTTCTCCACGGCGTTGATCGACGTCCCCTGGAGCACCCGGGACCTCGGGGACCGCGCGCGGATCCTCGCCGGGCGGACGGCCTCGCTCGGGCATCCCGGTCTGCGCCGGGCCATGGCCAGGAGCACGGCGCGGCTCGACGCGCCCGCCCATCTGCGCCGCGCCTCGCGGATGTTCGCGCGCAGCGCCATGCAGTCGACGGTGCTGCTGCTGACCGGGGACGTCGGCTTCGGCGGGCGCCGGGCCACGCGTCTCACCCCGCTGAACTGCCTCCCGCTGCCTTTCCCGCAGCAGTCGGCGCTGGTGCTGTGGGGCGGTGAGGCGGTCTGCTCGTTCACGGCGGACACCGCGCTGCCGGCCGCCGAGAAGCTGGCCGATCTCTGGCTCCGGGCGGTCGACGTCCTGGCCCCGGACGCCGGAGGCACCCCGTGACCGAGCAGCAGTCCGCCGCCTGCTACCGGGCCGTGCGTGCCGCGATGCGCCTGGTCGCCCGCGCCCACTGCCCGCTGACGGTGACGGGCGCCGACAACATCCCGGCGTCCGGGCCCGTCCTGCTGGCGGGGAACCATCTCGCCGTGTGCGACACGTACTTCGTGCTCGCCGCGGTCCCTCGTACGGTCGTCATGCTCGGCAAGCAGGAGTACTTCGACCGGCCTGGCCTGCGCGGGCAGGTGATGGCCCAGTACGCCCGGCGCCTCGGCGTCCTGCCGGTCGACCGCTACGGCGGTCCCTCGGCGGCCCGCGCCGTCCTCGACACCGGCCGCGCCGTCCTGGAGCGCGGGCGCCCGCTGCTGCTCTACCCCGAGGGCACCCGCTCCCCCGACGGCCGGCTCTATCGCGGCAGGCCGGGCGCCGCCGCGCTCGCCCTCCTCACCGGCGCCCCGATCGTCCCCTTCGGCATCCACGGCACCGACCGTGTCCAGCCGCTCGGCACCCGCCGGCTCCGCCCGCACCCGGTGCGGCTGCGCTTCGGGGCACCCCTCGTCCCCGCGGCCGAGGGCCACGAGCGGCGGGCCGACGGCTTCCCGGCCACCGCCGCGCTGCGCGAGGTGACGTACCGCCTCATGTGTGACATCGCCGCCCTGTCCGGGCAGGAGTTCATCGACCTGCCCGCGCCGCGCAAGGCGGTCCCGGTCTGACGCTCCGGCGTGGCGCACGGCCGCGACGGGCCGGGGGTCCGGCCCGTCGCGGTGGGCGGCGGGGTCAGGCGTCGGCCACCCAACTGCCGTGGAAGCCGAGGGGGACGCGGCCGGGGAGATGGATGCGGGCCAGGGCGTGTCCGGTGAAGTCCTGGGCGGCGAGGACGACGAGGTCGGTGGCGCCGCGCGCGGGGTCGTTGACGTAGGCGAGGACGTAGCCGTCGTCCTCGTCGCGGGCGCCGCGCCGGGGCACGAAGACCGGCTCGCTGGCGGCCGCCCCGGTGGGGAAGCGGCGGACCTGGCGGGTGGAGCGCAACATGTCGTGCTTGACGAGGCAGTTGGTGAACTTGGTGTCGGGGATATGGCCGTCGACGGTCTCGTACGCGCGCCACATCTCGGCGGCGCTGGCGGTGTAGCCGTAGCGGTGGCGGCGGGTGGTGAGGAGTTCGTTGATGCGGGGGAACTCCTGGGGCAGGTCGTCGATGCGGGTGGCGGTGACGCGGTCGCGGGCGAGGTCGATGGTCCACCGGTCGAGGCTCGGGGCGCCGGTGGCGGTGGGGCCGCCGCTGCCGAGGCCGGCGGCGTAGAAGGGGGCGGGCATGGAGGTGTACTCGATGACGATGCGGTGGCCGTCGTCGTAGGCGTTGAGGGTGTGGGAGAAGTACACGGGGTCGATCTCGAACCAGCGTGTTCTGCCGCCCGTGCGGGGCATCACGCCGAGGCGCATGGGGTGCTGGAGGTTCCACTTGTAGGGGACGATGGCGCCGGCCTCGGCGGCCTGCTCGTCGAAGGTGATGGGGACGTCGACGACGATGACGTAGTTCTCGGTGAGTGCGAAGTCGTGCATCATCGGGGCGTCCGCGACGGGGATGCGGTGGGTGCGGGTGACGCGTCCTGTGTGGTCGATGACGAGGTGTCGTACGTGGTCCCAGGTGGGGTAGTACGTGACGGCGTGGAGTTCGTCGGCGGCCGAGTCGTACTTGGTGTGGGCGGTGAAGGAGCCCTTGAGGGTGGAGCGGAAGTCGTGCGTGCCCCGGGTGGCGAGGTCGCCGTCGAGTTCGTAGGGCAGCGGGCCGCCTTCCTGGAGGGCGAGGATGCGGCCCTTGTAGCCGATGACGTGGGTGTTGCAGGCGAAGTCGTCGGGGGGGACGGGGCCGGGGTGGCTCTCGCCGAGTTTCCCGGTGACCTGGGTGGAGCGGACCCAGCGGTTGCGGTACCACTCGGCGCGGCCGCCGCGCAGGCGGACGCCGTGGACCATGCCGTCGCCGAGCATCCAGTGGTGGGCGCGGGGGTCTTCGAGGCCGAGGGCGTTGGGGCCGTTGCGCAGGTAGCGGCCGTCGAGGTCGCGGGGGATCCTGCCGGTGACGGGGAGGTCGAACGCGGTCAGTTCCTTGGTGGCGGGGGCGAAGTCGCCTTCCAGGAAGGGCAGGGCGCCGCCGGGCTTCGTGCCGGTGGGCGGGGTCGCGGGGCGCAGGGGGGCGGCGGCCCGGGCGGGGCCGGTGGTGAGGGCGGCGGCCATTCCGGAGGCCGCGGCGAACGCGCCGGCCTGCAACACCCTGCGTCGTGAGTGGTCCTTCATCGGTGATTCCCCCTTGGTCGCCGGTTCCTGCCCCGGCCGCTTCGGCGTCTGGTGGTGTCCATCCTGGAGCGGGCGCGGGGCGGGGGCAGGAGGGGTAGGGCCCGGATCGGGGGGTGGTGCCAGATACACCTCTCGCCCTGCGGGGCTTCAGCGCCGGTCAATCCAAGCCCCTCCGGCGATTGAGGAGCGGGGTCTGGGGCGGAGCCCCAGGGTTTGTCGCCGGGTGCGGGTTTCGTTGTGGCTGAGCGCGCGGTTCCCCGCGCCCCTGACGGGGCTGGTCTCGGCGCCGGCAATCCAAGCCCCTCCGGCGCGCCCCCTGCCGGGAAGGGCAGGGGGCGCGCGATCGGGGTCGGGGGTCAGGTGGCGGGGGTCAGGTGACGGGTGAGGAAACCGGTGGCGCCTTCGCCCGCGTGGGCGGGGACGCCGGTGTGGCCGCCCATGTTGGCGTGCAGGGACTTCTCGGCGGAGCCGAGCGCGTCGAACAGGGCGAGGGAGGCGTCACGGTCGTTGCCCTCGTCGTCCCATTGGAGGAGGACGTGTACGGGGATGGTGACCTGGCGGGCTTCTTCGAAGGTGGTGCGGGGCACGAGGCTGCCGGCGAACAGGACGGCGGCGGCGACGCGGGGATCGGTCAGGGCGAGGCGGATGCCGAGGGAGATGATCCCGCCGGAGACGCCGACCGGGCCGGTGATCTCGGGCAGGTCGAGGAGGGCGTCGAGGGTCCGTCGCCATTCGGGGACGGCCTGGTCGGCCAGGGGCAGGACGACCGCCTCGATGACGGCGTCGGTGACGGGTTCGCCGGCCTGCATCACCCGGCGCAGTTCGGCGCGGGCCTGGTCGAGCGCGGGCAGGCGCGGCCGGT
This sequence comes from Streptomyces sp. NPDC107550, assembly GCF_055639095.1. Taxonomy (NCBI): domain Bacteria; kingdom Bacillati; phylum Actinomycetota; class Actinomycetes; order Kitasatosporales; family Streptomycetaceae; genus Streptomyces; species Streptomyces sp. NPDC107550. Next base: position 60,963 of record NZ_JBVKBC010000010.1, on the reverse strand, counting down.
CGCCGCTGCCGGGGAGTTCGATGGCGGCGGAGGCGAAGCCGTCGGCGGCGGCGTGCCGGGCGCGGGCGGCCAGACGCGGGTGCATCGCGCCCAGGCCGAGCGGGGGGAGGCCGAGCAGGATCAGCGGGGCCGGGCGGTCGCCGGACGCGGTGCTCGGGGTCCACAGGACGCCGGGGATGCCGGGGGCGTCGGGCGTGCCGCCCAGGGTGAAGGTGCGTTCACGGGTACGGCCGTCGTCGAGGACGTGCCCGGGAGTGAGGTGAAGCTGCATGGTCGTGCCTTTCGGGAGTGCACAGTGACGGCGCTCCCGGACGACGCTTGCCTATCGCCCGACCGTGTCCCTGGAGGGGAGCACCCATGTCGTGATCGTGTCCACGGGTACCACCTCCTCGTCTGTGTCTCGCACGGCTCGTGGAGACGGTAACAACACATGCCGCCCGCCGCCAAACGGTTTTCGGCGCACTCCGCGCACCGAGGCCCTGCCGGGGTCCCGGCGTGTGAGGGGCGTGTGGGGGCGCGGGCCCCGCCGCCCGGGTGGGCGCGGGGCGGCTTCTACGATCGGGGCGCGCGCCGGGGTGTCGTCGCGGCCGGCCGGTCACCGGGGTCGCAGCGGGGGTCGGCGGGGTGGGCGGGATCGCGGGCGGTGGCGTTCGGTCGGGCTTCGACCGGGCAGAAGTCGGATTCACGAGGGAAAGGCTGATGGCCGATGCGTATGCGGAATGTGGGGGCGGTGGCCGCGGCGGCGCTGGCCGCGGTGGCGGCGCGGGACCTGGTGCAGAAGAAGCACGCGCTGCTGCGGACGTATCCGGTGGTGGGGCATGCCCGGTACCTGCTGGAGCGGATGGGTCCCGAGCTGCGGCAGTACGTGGTGACGTCGAACGACGAGGAGCGGCCGTTCAGCCGGGACCAGCGGACGTGGATCTACGCGTCCGCGAAGGAGGAGAACAACTATTTCGGGTTCGGTACGGACAATGACGTGGAGCATGTGCAGGGTCACGCGTATGTGAAACACCGTACGTTCGCGGGGCCGTTGCCGGACATCAGTGATCCGCAGGCTCCGCTGCCGTCGGCGAAGATATTGGGCGGTCCGCGCGGCCGCGCGAAGGCGTTCCGTCCGGCGAGCGTCGTGAATATCTCCGCGATGAGTTTCGGTTCCCTCTCGGGCGCGGCGGTGACCGCGCTGAACAAGGGGGCCGCACTGGCCGGCGTCATGCACAACACGGGTGAGGGCGGCCTTTCCCCGTACCACCGTCATGGCGCCGATCTGGTGCTGCAGATCGGGACGGCGTATTTCGGGTGCCGGAACGAGGACGGCACGTTCAGCCTGGAGAAGCTGAAGGAGGTCGTCGCCTCGGCTCCGGTGAAGGCGATCGAGATCAAGCTGTCGCAGGGCGCGAAGCCCGGGCTCGGCGGCATGCTGCCGGGGGCGAAGGTCACGCAGGAGATCGCCGACATCCGGGGTATCCCGGCCGGGAAGGACTGCGCTTCTCCCAGCCGTCACACCGCGTTCCACGATGTGGATTCGATGCTCGATTTCGTCGAACTCCTCGCCGCCGAGACGGGATTGCCGGTCGGTATCAAGAGCGCGGTCGGCGACATGGAGTTCTGGGAGGAACTCGCCGCCCTGATGCGCGGCGGTGAGCGCGGTGTCGACTTCATCACCGTGGACGGCGGCGAGGGCGGTACGGGTGCGGCGCCGCTCATCTTCAGCGACTCGGTGTCGCTGCCGTTCCGCATGGGGTTCTCGCGGGTGTACGGGACGTTCGCCGAGCAGGGTCTGACGGACCGGGTCACGTTCATCGCCTCCGGCAAGCTGGGGTTGCCGGAGAACGCGGTGGTGGCGTTCGCACTGGGTGCGGACATGATCAATGTGGCACGTGAGGCGATGCTGTCGATCGGCTGCATCCAGGCGCAGAAGTGTCACACCGACACGTGCCCGACGGGCATCGCCACGCAGAACCCGTGGCTGACGCGCGGCATCGACGCGCCGTCGAAGGCGACACGGGCGGCGATGTATCTGCGCACGCTGCGCAAGGAGTTGCTCAAGGTGTCCTCGGCGGTCGGGGTCGCGCATCCGTCGCTGATCACGCCGGAGGACATCGACGTCATGAACGGCGACTACGAAGCGCGCAGCCTCGGCAGCGTCTACGGGTACAAGCCGGGCTGGGCGGGGTCCGGCAAGGGCGACGAGTAGCGACCGGACGCGCCTCGGGCCCGGCGGAGGGGTGTCGTCCGCCGGGCGAGGCTGGCACGCTCATGCCATGACCAGGGGCGGGGACGACGGGCCGGGGAGTGCCGGGGCCGGCAAGGACCGGCTCCTCGTACGCCGGTGGATGGAGAGCCGGGAGCGGGTGGTGCCGCCCGATCCGTTCATCGAGGGGCTGCGTCTGGTGCGGTTCTACGGAGGCGTGCTCATCGGCATGGTCGTCAAGGTGCCGCTGTTGACGTCGGGGCGGTTGCCGGTGTCGTGGTGGGCGGTCGACAGCGGGGTGCGGCTCCTGCTGGCGCCCGCCGTGCTGGCGGTCACGACGCTGTGTGTCGTGGCGGTGTACGCGACCCTCGTACGGGCGCAGCTCGGGGACGGGTGGGCGCGGCGCAGGCTGCGGGGGCCGCTGGTGGCGCTCGAGGCGTTCTTCGGGCACGTGGTCCTGGCCGCGGCCGGCTTGACGGCCGTCTGGTTCGCGGGGGTCGCGCTGTACGGCGAGGACGTCCCGCCCGCCAGGACCGGGCTGTTGCTGCTGGTGGCGCTGGTGGGGGTGTACACGGCGGCGCGCGGCGTGGGGTTCGTGCTGTACGCGGTGCCGGCGCTGTCGCGGCACATGTTCCGCACGGTGGAGCTGCATCCCGCACTGCCCGCGGTGATCACGATCGTGTTCGCCTGGGTGGTGGCGGCGCAGGACGTCCTCTTCTCGGTCGCGCCGGGGCCCCGGCTGTTCGACCTGCTCTCGGTGGGCGGCGCGGCGACCACGACGCTGGTCGCGTGGGTGGAGATACGGCGGCTCGCGCGGCGGCACGGGTTCCGGCTGGGGCAGGTCGGTGGTGGGGGTGTCGGGGTGCGGGGCGGGGCCTCGTCGTCGGCGGTGTGAGGGGTGCGCGGGGGCGGCGTCGATATCCTGGTGCGATGGCGGACACAAGCGGCGGCGAGGCTCCCATCGACAGACGCTCCACCCGGTGGCAAGGGCACAAGGCCCAGCGTCAGGAGGAGTTGGTGGACGCGGCGGTCGCCCTCATCGAGGAGGAGGGCACCCGGTTCCGTGTGCAGCGGCTCGCCGAGCGGGTGGGGCTGCCGCGGTCGGTGCTGTACCGGCACTTCAAGGACCGCGCCGCGCTGGAGGGGCTGATCCGGCGCAGGGTCGTGGAGTCCTTCATGGGGCGGATGGAGCCGACGCTGTCGTTCGAGGGGACGATCGAGGAGTCCGTGGAGCGGGTGGTGGGCGCGCATCTGGACTGGGTGGCGCAACATCCGCGCCTGTACGCGTACATGGGCGTCGGCGAGCACGCGATGGGCGACGGATCGCTGGTGGCCGACGCGAAGACGGCCATCGCGCTGATGCTGAGCGAGCGGTTCGGGGACGTGCTGAAGGCGCTCGGGGTCGAGGCGGCGCCGATCCGGTCGGTGGCGATCGGCATCGTGGGGTTCGTGGACACGGCGGTGAACCAGTGGGTGCGTGACCCTCAACGCGAGCAGTCCGAGGAGGAGTTGCGGGCGATGCTGTGCCGTTCGGTGTGGGCGGTCCTTGACGCGACGCTGCGGGAGCTGGGGGTCGAGCTGTCCCCCGGGGACCGGGTGGCGGAGCTGGGGGCGTAGGGAGGCGTCGCGCCGGGTCGCCGCGGCGGGCCGCCCGGCCGGGCCCGCCGCCGTTCCGCGCGCAGCGGCACGGGGGCGGGCACCTGGCCGAAGGGCCGATCGGGCAAGGGGCGTTCGGCGCGCTTCACTCCACGCGTGGAAAGAAGCCGGGTCGGAGCGCCTACGCGGGTCTCAGGTGGCGGGTGTCTTCGCCGCCGCGCGGAGGGACGGCGTGTCGGTGAGTTTGACCCGGGGGCGGGAGTGGGCCCGGCCGGCCTGCCGTTCGGTGTCGTCTATCGCGCGCCACGCCTCAAGGCCGAGGCCCTCGGGCAGTGCGGCGGAGACGGCGGCGGGAGCGGTGAGGCGGCCGTTCGCGTGATCGTCCAGGAGGGACGCGACGGTCTCCTGGGCGCAGGTCTTGTTGGTGCCGATGAAGCCGGTGGGGCCGCGCTTGATCCAGCCCGCGACGTAGACGCCGGGTTCGACGCGGCCCGCCGTGTGCGGCACGGTGGCGGTCGCCTCGTCGAAGGGCAGGCCGGGCAGGGGGCGGGCGCGGTAGCCGACGCTGCGCAGGACCAGACCGGTCTCCAGGCTGTGCGGGGTGCCGGTGGCCTCGGCGCGTACGGTGCCGTCCTCGGCGGTGCGCAGCCGGGTGGGCGTGACGTGCAGGGCCCGTACGGCGGTGTCGCCCTCGATGCGCAGGGGGCTGGTCAAGAAGCGCAGGACGATACGGCGGCGGCCCGGGGTCGGGGTGCGGGCGGCGAGGGCGCTCAGCAGGCGCAGCTTGTCGGCCGCCTCGGGCCCGGCGGCGGCGTCGGGCGTGAGCGCGGCGGCGTCGGTGTCCGTGTCGAGGAGGACGTCGACGTCGTCGAGGGCGCTCAGGGCCAGGAGTTCGGGGACGGTGAACGCGGCCTGCGCGGGGCCTCTGCGTCCGAGGACGACGACTTCGCGGACCTTGCTCGCGCGCAGGGCGGCCAGGGCGCGGTCGGATATGTCGGTGCGGGCGAGGGTGTCGGGGTCGGCGGTGAGGACGCGGGCGACGTCGAGGGCGACGTTGCCGTTGCCGATGACGACGGCGCGTTCGGTGTCGAGGGGGTAGTCGTCGTCGGCGTGGTCGGGGTGGCCGTTGTACCAGGCGACGAAGTCGGTGGCGCTGACGCTGCCGCGCAGGTCCTCGCCCTCGACGCCGAGGCGGCGGTCCCCGGCCGCGCCGACCGCGTAGACGACCGCGTGGTGGGCGCGCAGCAGGTCGGCGTGGGTGACGTCGGTGCCGAACTCGACGCCGAGGCGGTAGGTGAAGCCGGGCTGCGACTCGATCGTGCGGAACAGCTCGGTGACCTGCTTGGTGTCCTGGTGGTCGGGCGCGACGCCGGCGCGGGCCAGTCCGTACGGGGTGGGCAGACGGTCGTAGACGGTGACGCGGACACCCGGGCGGCGCAGGAGTTCGTCGGCGGCGAACAGTCCGGCCGGGCCCGCTCCGACCACCGCCACGGACAAGTCGCCTGTCGGCAGCGGGCCTTGGCGCGGGACGACGTACATGGGGGTGCGGTCGGCGTGCGGGTTGGTCCGGTAGTACGCGGCGTTCAGTTCGAGGAAGGGCAGTTCCTTCTCGCTGAGCGCGGTGTGGGGCTTGAGCGCGTCGACCGGGCAGGCGCTCGTACAGGCGCCGCAGTCGACGCAGGTGGCGGGGTCGACGTAGAGCATCTCCGCGGTGCCGAACCCGGGCTCGGAGGGTGTGGGGTGGATGCAGTTGACCGGGCAGGCCAGCACGCAGGAGGCGTCGGCGCAGCAGGATCGGGTGACGACGTACGGCACGGCGGGCTGGTCTCCGTTCGAGGGGTCAACACGGTTCGTCGGGGCGGGTGTCGAAGGGACTGCCGCGCGGGCGATGCGGGCCGGCCGAGCGGTTCGGGGGCGGCCGCTCCCCGGCACCGGCGGATCAGGAGGCCCGCAGGCCGGGGGCAGTCGAGCGGCGGCGCCGACGGGTCAGTCGGTCAGCGGGGCCGGTTCGCCGCGGAAGCGGGCCGGGCGGCCGTCGATGCGCAGGGCCTTCCACACCGGGCGGGACACCTTGTTCATCAGGCCCAGGTCCTCGGCGAGCATCCGGACGTCGGAGAAGAGGTCGTGGAGCATCTTCTCCCCCGCCTCCGACTTCCAGAACACGTCCTTGACCACCCAGTCGGGGATGCCGACCTCGGCCGCCGACTTGCGGTCCGGGATCATGATGACGTCGCACAACACCCGCATGATCAGCGGGAACAGGACCGACAGGGCCGCCCGCCGCGTCTTGCCGAAGCGCGGCACGCGCATCCGCAGGAACTCGTGCGCGAAGGAGATGTGCCGGGCCTCCTCCGCGATGTGGATCTGCATGATCCGCTGCGGCAGGGGGTGGACCGGCTCGCCGCTGCGCAGGGCGGCCTTCTGGAGGTGGTCGATGGGCTCCTCCCCCGCGAGGATGCCGGTGAAGAACGCCTCCGGATACAGCGACCCGGCCAGCGGCAGGAACCGGCTCACCTTGCGGAACCAGCGCTTGCCGCCCGCCGTGTCCACGCCGGTGCGGTTCACCAGCTCCTGGAACATCTGCGTGTGGTGCGTCTCCTCGGTGATCTCGTGCGTGAGGTAGCGGAACTCCGGGTCCCTGTTGCGCAGTTCGTACAGGTAGTCCAGCGCGCCGCGCATCAGGATGTTCTCGAACTGCATGCCGACCTTGGCGATCACCGCCCAGCGCCAGATCCCGATCCGGATCTGCGTCTCCAGCGGCTGCTCCCGGTACCAGGGGTGCGCGCCGAGCGCGTCGGCGGAGGTCAGGACCCAGCGCGGGTCGCTGCTGTCGACGGCGAACTCGGGGTCGTCCCACGGGATGTCCTTGAACGCGTTGAAGTTCACGTTCACGGAGCCCTCGGACAGGGTCCGCAGCCGGTCGTCGTAGACCTTCCTGGACAGGTTCACGTTCAGGGTCATCGTCGTCCTCGATGTCTCCTCGGCGGGCCCGCTCCGCCGGACGGGTCCGGGGGCGGGAACGAGCGGATGGGTGGGTGCTGTGCTGCTGCTTTCACGGCTCGGACGCGCGGGCGTGCGGGGCTGGGCGGCGCGCGGTCAGGCGACCCGCGAGGGGTTGGCGGCGCCGTCGTCGGCGCGTGCCTCGCCGTCGGCGGCGGGGAGGAGGCCGTCGCCCTGCGTCACGCCGGGCACCGGTTCTGCGGCCGGGACCGCGGCGGCGGCCGGCGTCTGCCCCGCCTTGGCGAAGTGCAGGACACCGTCCTCGACCGGCGCGTCCTTGAGCAGGGCCCGGTCGCGGTAGTAGTTGTTCCACAACCGCCAGGGCGCACGCGTCCCCTGACGGGGCATCACCTTGTCGGCGCGGGCGATGTACCCGGAGGTCAGGGCCTCCCCCATCACCGAGTGCACGGAACGGTCGGCGTCCGTCGCCACGGGCGTCACGACGTCCCACCCGCCGTTGCGCATGTGCGTCAGCAGGCGTGCCGTGTACGCGCCCGCGAGATCGGCCTTCAACGTCCACGAGGCGTTCGTGTAGCCGATCACCAGGGACAGGTTCGGCACTCCCTCGAGGAGGACCGCCTTGTAGAGCACACGGTTCGTGATGTCGACCTCCTGTCCGTCGACGCTCAGCCGCATCCCGCCCATCAGCCGCACCTTGAGCCCGGTGGCGGTGACCACGATGTCCGCCTCCAGGCGCTGCCCCGACCGCAGTTCGATGCCGTCGGGGGTGAACGACTTGATGTGGTCGGTGACCACCGACGCCCGTCCGCTCCTGAGGACCCGGAAGAGGTCGCCGCCCGGCACCACGCACAGCCGCTGGTCCCACGGCTTGTAGCGCGGCGTGAAGTGCCGCATGTCCACGCTCCGGCCCAGCCGTGCCCGTACGAGCCCCAGCAGCACCCGGCGCGCGAGGCGCGGGTAGGCGCGGCAGAACGCGTAACTCCCGCGCTGCATGGCGATGTTCCGCGCCCGCACGAGGCGGTGGACGAGCCCTGCGGGCATCCGTAGCGCCTGGAGGGCAGAGGTCAGCGGGTCCCGCTCCGGGAGCGCCAGCACGTACGTGGGGGAACGCTGGAGCATCGTCACGTGCGCGGCCCGGTCCGCCATCGCCGGGAGCAGCGAGATCGCCGTGGCGCCCGACCCGATGACGACGACCCGCTTGCCGTCGTGGTCCAGTCCCTCGGGCCAGTGCTGCGGATGCACCACCTCGCCCTGGAACCGCTCCAGGCCGGGCAGGTCCGGCCGGTACGGCTCGTCGTAGTCGTAGTAGCCGGTGGCGCCCACGAGGTAGCGGGCCCGGTACACCTCGCGGCCTCCGGTGGCCTCGTCGTCCACCACGGCCGTCCACCGGCCGGTGCGCGTGGAGAAGTCCGCGCTCACCACCCGCCGCCCGAACCGCACGCGATCCAGCACGCCTTCGTCGCGGGCCGCGTCCTCCACGTACGTACGGATCTCGTCACCGGCGGCGAGGACCCGCTTGTCGCGCCACGGGCGGAAACCGAACCCGAAGGTCGCCATGTCCGAGTCGGAGCGCACGCCGGGGTAGCGGAACAGGTCCCATGTCCCGCCCACGCGCGCCCGGCGCTCCAGCACCACCAGCGACACCCCGGGCCACTCGCGCACCACGTGCCGGGCGGCCGACACCCCCGAGATTCCCGCCCCCACCACGAGGACATCCACCTCTACGGCCTCGGGCGCGCCCGCGCCGGCCTCGGCGCCGGTGTTCGCGTCGACCTGCTGTCGCTTCATGACCGTCCCCACTCTCAGACCCGCGCCCCCGCGAAGCCGGGGGTACGGGACGCCCGCCCCGACACCACGACGACGACGGGACACGGACAACCGAACAATCCAACAGAACAGGCCGACCGACCGGCCGCGGCCCGCGCGAACCGACGAGGCCCCGCAGAGGGCCACACCTCAGCCCACCCCCAAAAAATACCTGCGACACGCTGTTTCAGATACCACCGGTAACGTGACACAAAACACACCCGCACCCCACCCACACAACCCGCACACCCGCCCTCCCGACGTCGCCACAGGTCAGGAGGAACGGGCCGCGCGGTTTCCGTACCACCGCGCGGCCCTTCCCCTCACCACACCTCTACAAGCCGCCCTCGGCCGGCGGGCGGCTCCGGCGCGTCACCGGATCACCGGTCCTCCGCCAGCGCCACCAGGCGCGCGAAGTGGCCGCCCGCGCCCACCAGTTCCTCGTACGAGCCCTGCTCGACCACGCGTCCCCGGTCCATCACCACGACCCGGTCGGCGAGCCGCGTGTTCTGCAGCTGATGGGTCACCACGAAAGTGATCCGCTCCCCCGCCAGCCGCTTGACCTGCGTGAAGATGGCGTGTTCGCCGCGTGCGTCCATCTGTGACGTGGGTTCGTCCAGGACGATGAGGGGCGCCCGCCGGTACAGCGCCCGGCCGCACACCAGCCGCTGCCACTGGCCTCCCGAGAGTTCCACGCCGCCCCACAACTCGCGGGCGAGCACGGTGTCGAGCTGCCGGGGCAGCCGCTCGACCTCGTCGCGCATCCCGACGGCGTCGATCACCTCCCACACCGCGTCGTCGTCCGCCGTCCTCGGCTGGCCGAGCGTGATGTTCTCCCGTACGCGCAACGGCCAGCACGCGAAATTCTGCGGCACGAGCGCCGTCCGCGACCACACCGAGGCGGGGTCCGCGTCCGCGAGGTCCACGCCGTCCCACAGGACACGCCCCTTGTCGGGGAGCAGAATCCCGGTGAGGGTCTTGACCAGCGTCGACTTGCCCGAACCGTTCTCCCCGACCACCGCGACGATCTCGCCCCTGCGCACGGTCAGCGAGACACCGGCGACCGCCGGGTCCTCCTTGCCCGGGTAGTGGCAGACGACCTCGTCCAGCCGGATCTCCTCCACGCGCGCGGGGACGACCGCGGACCCGCGCCTCGGCGCGCGCTCCTCGGCCATGTCGAGGAAGTCACGCATGTCGGCGAGGTAGAGCGAGGTGTGGAACAGGGCGGCGCCGTGGATGACGAACTGGTTCAGCGCGGCGAGCGTGCTCTGCAGCGCCACCACGGCGGTGGCGGCGACGGGCAGTTCCATGCGGCCGGTGGAGGCGAGCCAGGCCAGCGTGGCCCAGGTGCCGAGCAGGAACACCCCGCCCAGCGCGCTGGTGGCCAGCACGATCCGCAGCATGCGTGGCGCGGCGGTCAGGGTCCGCTGGTCGATGCGTTCCGACAGGGCGCGGTACCAGTGGACGAGGTAGTCCGTCATCCCGTTCGCGCGCACCTCGTCGCCGTAGCGGGAGTAGGTGGCGACCCAGCGCATCATGGAACGGACGTTGCGGTCGCCGACGTTGAGGTAGTGCGTCTCGTAGTCCACGCGCGCGCTGAGCACCGCGCCGGCCCCGGCGGGGACGACCGCCAGCAGGAGCAGCGGCAGCAGCAGCGGGTGCAGCGTCGTGATGACCGCGCTCGCCGCCAGCATCCGGATGAGCGCCGACATGAAGCGCTGGGTGTCCTGGACCATGGAGCGGGTGCGGACGACGCCGACTTCCGCGGCCTCCTGCCGGTCCGCGAAGCCGTCCTCGGCGTACACCGACGACTCGACGCGGCACACCCCTTCGACGAGCGCGACGTCCGCCGCCGTCATCAGTACGGGCGTGATGCGGCCGTCCGCGTACGAGGACAGCGTCGCGCTGACCCGTCCGGCGACGGCGGCCGCGGTGACGACGGCGAGGGCGGGCAGCGCGCCGTGCAGCCGTTCGACCACGTCGCCGTCGCCCAGGATGTGCCGCATGGCGCGGGCGGTGAAGGTGAGCAGCACGGCGGCGGCCACGCCGGTGACCACCTGGCAGGTCAGCAGCAGCGCCACGCCCGCGCGGTCGGCCGCCCACGCCATCTTCCCGCTCTGCGCGAGGACGGCGGGCAGACGTCTGCACATGGCTCCGAAACTGGCGCCTGCCAGCGGGTTCTTGCCGTACACGCCCTCGAACGTGAGGGTCGCCGGTGGGGGTGGCGGCGGTGGGGGCGGGGTGGTCGTCGCGGTGCCGGTGTCGGTCACTACGTCCCTCCTCAAGGTCGGCTGCCGCGCCTGGGTGGCTCGGCGGTGACCGGCATAACGACGCCCGCCCGGATTCGAACGCGCTCGATTCCGGACGGGCTGGAGACGTTGGGAGGTCTGCTGCGTAGGCCGAGCACCCCGGTGCCAGGGGCGCTTCCGAGGCGGGCAGATTGGCCGAATCGCCGAGCCGTGAAACCTGTGTGACGGGAGGGACTTGAGAGGTTCGGACGGGGTGGTGCGGGCGGTCTTCGAGCGTGCGGAAGGGCCGCGGTCTTGGCTGCGAGGTGGCGCAGAGGTGCGAAACGGCGGATGGGGCCCGCGGAGTCCGGGAACGGCACCTCATGGCCGCCGCCGGCTCCGCAGGCCCCATCCGCCTGCGTGGATCTCTGCGGGCCTGCGTGCGGCCCGCCACGTCACCTCGTGGGCGCGAGGTCCGTGATCTGCTTCGTGCGCAGGTCCGACTGCACCTTGATCTTCGAGACCTGCGGGTGATTTCCGTCGCTCCACGTGAGCGTGACGAGCGCCGTCGAATGTCCGGCGCCCGAACCGGTGTACGTCACCGCCCACTTCACCGGAACGTTCTGCGCGAACAGAATTCCGTCCGCGTGCTCCCTCGCCTCGAACGCCGCGACCTTCTTCTGTTCGGCGGCGGTCAGGTAGAACTTCTTGAGGGACTTCATCTGCGCGCCCGCGGCGGAACCGCCCGTCCACGCGGCGTCGATGTAGGCGCCGTAGAAATCGGCGACGCGGTCGGTCGCGTTCCGCGGGTCGCCCTGGGTGGCGGCGGCCGTGGTGCGGTGCGCCTGAGCAGGGGTCGGGCCGGCCAGTGCCGGGCTGATGGCAGCGAGTGAGACGACGGCCGCGATCGAACCGGCGGCGATCAGACGAGAGCGAACATTGACGCGCATGAGAGGGTGCCTTGCCTTCCCCGTACAAGGTGAATTTCCGCTCCGGGGCGGTCGGCCCCGGGCGCTTGGTCACTGCTAAAGATGTCCAATTCCGTGCCGCAGTTCCAGTAACGCCGGAGTTGTTTTGCGAATCTTGCAGGAGAATCGGTTCGCCGAAATGGTTGTACGGATGCGAGAAAAGGGCGGTAAAAATATTTCCAAGCGGCGGCGGGTCAAGCGTCGGCGGGCCCGGGCGGGCGGGCGCCGGGCAGGGGCGCGGACCGGCGGGCGCGGGCGGGGGCGACACCGAGCCGAGCCCCGGCACCCCCAACGCATCCAGAAGTTGGTACCTGGACGGGCGTCTTCCTGCGGAGCGGGTTCCGGGCGTGGTATCGGCGGGCGAACTGGCGTACGGGTATTCGGGTGAAGTCACCGGCCGGGCGCGCCGACACGGGCGCGGGACGCGCGTGGCGCCCCGGACGCCGTCCTACCGTGCGGCGATTCATCCGTTTCTCTCCGATCGGGGCATCCTCATGAGTCGTCTCTCCCTTCGCTCCACTGCCGCGACCGGCGCGGGCCTGCTGCTGTGCCTCGCGCCGCTGACGGCCGGGCAGGCCGTCGCGGCGGGGCACCCGCACGGCGCGGCGTCCTCGTCCTTCTCCTCCGCCGGCGTCTCGGCGCCGCGTCCCACGCTCACCGCCAAGGCGAGCGTGACCGCCATCAAGGCGTGGCAGCAGTTCCGTGTCTACGGCACCTCGACGCGGCTGCCCGCCGGGACGCGTGTGACGCTCCAGCAGATGCAGCGGGGCCACTGGGTCAGCCTGCCGATCCAGATGAACACCACGAGCGCCCACACGTACAACCTGCGGGTGAAGCTGGGCATCAAGGGCCTGAACAAGATCCGGATCGTGGGCGGCGGCGCCGTCTCCAACACCGTGCAGGTCACGATCCGTTGAGGCACGGACGGACCCCCGCTCTCCTTCTGCTCGGGAGGGCGGGGGCCCGTCGCTGTTCGTGGAGGCGGGGGCCCATCGCCGCGCGGGGGCGGGGACCTTCAGACGGAGTTCACCCTCTGGCCGTAAAGGTCGCGTAGAGATAACGGGTCTGATCCGAGCAGCCGTCGTGCCGGGGCGTTTCCGGGCGCCGCCGCACGGTCTACGTAAGGGAGTCTTCGTGCAGCGCAGAACCTTGATCACCGCGACCGCGGGAGCCGCCGGGGCCGCGGCGCTCGGCGGGGTCGCCGCCCTGCCCGCGTCGGCCGCAGGGAAGGGAGGCGGGGCGCCGGCGCCGGTGACGGCGTTCAACGTCGTCAGTGACATCCAGGGCGATCTCGGCGATCTGGCCGTGGCGTTGCGGGACATACGGGCCACCAACCCGAGCGGGTCGGGGCTCGCGGTCGCCGGTGACATCACACCGCGCGGGTACGACGCGGAGTACGCCGAGGTACGGAAGGTGCTGGCGCGGGAGCCGAAGCCGCGGGAGATCGCCTGGGCGATAGGCAACCACGAGTTCTACGTGCCGAAGTGGGCCGACCCGCAGACGCTGGCGCAGGCGTCCTGGCCGAACGGCACGACGGAGGACTCGCTGTTCCGCAGCTTCTACAACTTCGCCGAGCGGGGGCGGGTGTACGACGAGACGACGTTCGGCGGCATCCCCGTCCTCACCATCGGCACCGAACGCTACATGCACTACCACGACCCGAAGTTGTGGGACGAGGTGTGGCTGAGCGAGGCGCAGTTGCAGTGGCTTGAGGAGCGGCTGCGGTACTGGGAGCGGCGGCGCAAACCGGTCATGGTCATCACGCACCACCCGCTGCCCAACACCGTCTCCGGCACCCGCAACAAGCTGTACATGAGCGACTATCTCCAGGCGGACCGGCTGCTCGGGCTGCTCGGCCGGTACCGGGACGTGTTCCTGTTCAGCGGCCACACGCACTGGGACCTCGGCCTCTCGGACTGGTACGTACGCCGTGTCGTGCCCGGTACGGCGAACCTGGAGGGCTTCTCGGTGATTAACACGGGCGCCGTGCAGACCGGGTTCACGGACAACGGGCAGGGCGGCGAGAACACCGTGCCGGGCACCTTCAACCAGGGCCTCCAGATCGAGGTGCACCGCGACCGCGTCGTCGTACGGGCCCGGGACTTCGCCGCCGGGGCCTGGCTGAAACAGGTCACTGTGCCCCTGAGCACCAGGATCTGACGCCTCGCCAGATCGCGGCTCTCGACGGCCAGTTCGACGCTGGGGCAACCTGGCGTTCGCCTGACGGACAGGGGATTGACGGATACGGTCGGCGCATGAACGGGGAACAGTGGTTAGCGGCCTGCCATCCGAGGCCCGCTACGGTCGAGGAAGCCTGGGGGCGGCCACCGCACCTGGCGACGCTGCCGGTGGGAGCCGGCTTCGAGGTGCTGCGGCTGTTACAGCCGCTGGCGCTGACCGTGCTGTGGGAGTTGGGTGACCAGGCGACCAAGATCCCTGTCCTGGAGGAGCACCGGGAGCCGCGCCCGGCGTTCTATCTGCTGGCCGAGCCCGGCTCGGGCGAGGGGTGGCCCGAGGATCCGGAGGCAGTGATGCTGAGGGCCGGCGACGAGTTCACCGCGCCCTCCCCGTGCGCCGACGCCATCACCGGCGTACAACGGCACACGTTCTTGTGGCGCACGGCACCGGACGGCAGCGGGCTGCTCGCGGCCGCGGGAGAACTGCGGAGCGCGTACACGCGGGCCCGGGACGGGGAGCGGCAGACGGCGCGGGTGCGGGCGGCGCGATCGGTGTTCTGGGGCGCGAAGCACACCCGGCGCGGCTGAGGCCGCGGGACACCGCTCCCCTCGTCCGCTCCCCTCGCGCAGCCAGCCCCTCCCGCATGCTCCCGGCGGCCCAGTGGCCCTTCCCCTCTCCCGAGTTCGGCGGCTTTCAGGTGCGGTCGTCGAAGCGGACGAGGTACGCGTCCAGGGCTGCCGCGCCTGCCAGCATCGCGCGGGAGCGGGCGGTGAGGCGAGCGTGCCAGTCCTCCAGCGTCGCGCGCAGCGGTTCGAGGCCGCCGGCGGTGCGCACCTCGGTGATCAGCGGGGCGATGCGCTCCAACGGCGCTCCACCGCGCCGCAGTTGATGCACGAGATGGGCGTCGCGGATGTCGGAGTCGTCGTAGACGCGGTAGCCCGTGGCCGGATCCCGGCGGGGCCGCACCAGGCCCGCCCTCTCCCATGCGCGCAGGGTCGCGGGGCGCAGCCCCAGACGGTGAGCCAGCGGCCCGATGAAGGTCGCCCCGGTGCCCCTGGACTGCCCCCTGGCCGGGGCCCGGACCGAGGCCGTATCGCCGGGCGGGCTTTCCCCGTCCGGAGCGAGGGCGCGCAGGGCCTCTTCGACCGCGTCCAGAGTGCGGCGGTCCTGAAGGAGACGGGCGTGACTCTCGTCGAGCGCCCGGTAGGCGGTGGCCGCGTCGTCGTCATGGACGGCCCGCATGACGGTGGTCGCCGTCCGGTGGCCGTGCCCGACACGCAGGGCGAGGAACGCGCGCAGCGCCTTGTCGTGCAGCGGTGTGTAGGCGCGGTAGCCGTGGGCGGTGCGGGCGGCGGGCGGCAGGATGCCCGCGTCCTCGTAGTTCCTGACCGCCTGCGTGGACAGGCCGTGCCCGCGTGCCAGATCGACCGGCCGCAGCCGTTCCCCGCTTTGAAGGTTTCGCCCCATGAACGCGACGATAACGCGCGAAAGTCTCCACCGAGCCTTCAGCGATAGCGTCGAAGGCATGACCTCCGACCTCGTGGAACACCTCGCCGATCTCGATGCCACCGCCCTGCTGCGGCTCCTGCCGCACCGGCCCCGTCTGCTCGCCCTCGGGGAGCCCACCCACGGCGAGGACGCCCTGCTGCGCGTGCGCAACACCTTGTTCCGGCAGCTCGTCGAGGAACACGGCTACCGCACGATCGCGTGGGAGAGCGACTGTCTGCTCGGGGTGAAGGTCGACGACTACGTGACGGGCGGCCCGGGCGTACTGGACGAGGTGGTGGCCGGCGGGATCAGCCACGGCTGGGGCACGAGCGCCGCCAACCGCGACTTCGTACGCTGGATGCGCGCCTACAACGACGGGCGGCCCGCGCCGGAGCAGGTGCGGTTCGCGGGGTTCGACGGGCCGCTGGAGATCACCGGCGCCGCCGCGCCGCGCGAGCCGCTGACGGCGCTGCACGCGTTCCTCGCGGAGCGGATCGATCCGGCGCTGCTGCCCTGCACGGCGAGCGGCCTCGACGCGCTCCTCGGCGACGACGCGCGCTGGACGGCCGAGGCGGCGATGTGGGACCCGGCGCACTCCTGCGGGCAGTCCGCCGACGCGGGCCGGCTCCGCCTGATCGCCGACGATCTGTCCGCGCTCCTCGACGAACACGCGCCGCACCTGCGGACGGTCTGCGGGCCGGCGGAGCGTGAGCGGGCCCGGCTGTGGGCCCGTACGGCGCGGGGGCTGCTGCGCTACCACCACTGGATGGCGGACCGCTCCCCCGCCCGGATGAGCCGGCTGCTCGCCGTGCGGGACCAGATGATGGCCGGCAACCTGCTCGCGCTCGCCCGGCGCGGGCCGACCCTGGTCCACGCGCACAACGCCCATCTCCAGCGCCCGCGCAGCTCCTTGCGGATGGGCGGCGGTGAGCCGGTGCACTGGTGGAGCGCGGGCGCGCTGGTGAGCGAGCGGCTCGGGGAGCAGTACGCGTACGCCGCGACCGCGCTCGGCACGCTCGACCACCAGGGCGTCGGCGCTCCGGCACCCGACACGCTGGAGGGACGGCTGTACGGGGCGTGCGGGCCGCTCGCCCTGGTGGGCCCGGCGCGGTGGGCGGCGTCGTGGGAGGGGCGGGAGCCGCGGCGGCGGGAGTCGCCGTGGTTCGGGTACGCGCCGCTCGACCCCGGGCACGTTTCGGAGTGGGACGCGCTGGTCTTCGTACGGGAGGTGCGCCGGGAGGGGGCGCCCGGGTGAGAGCGCACGAGTGAGAGCGCACTGGTGAGGGCTCACGGTGAGCGCGCCCGCCTCTTCGCGCCGCCCGGCGCTGTCGGCCTCGCGCCACCCGGCATTGCCGGCCTGCTCCATCGGCGTGGGCCGTGCGGGCGTGTCACCACCAGCGACCCGAGAAGCGGCGCAAGAGGGAGTCCGCCTGGTCTTCCGTGATGCCGAGGCCCTCCGCGACGGCCAGGACGTGTGCGGCGGGGGCGTGGGCGGCGGTGAGGCCGATGGGGCGGATCAGGCGTTCCAGGGAGGTCGTCGCGCGCAGGGCCGCGACCGGGTCGTCGTCGGCCAGCGCGGACAGGCGGGCCGAGAGCTGGTCGAACAGGGCCGTGACGTCGGGCGGCAGGGCGACCGTGCGCGCGGTGATCTCCGCGATGTGGGCGGCCCAGTCGGCGCGCGGCCCTGCGATGTCGTAGCCGTGCGGTGCGTGGGGGTCGATGTCGGACCAGTCGATGGGGTGGCTGCGCGGAGCGTGCCAGCCGCACGTGCACAGCGCGGCGAGGGCGGCGGCGCGGGGTGCGCCGTCGCGGCCGTGGTAGACCCACCAGTCGCGGGAGGAGGGGATGCTGCTGCCGCTGCCCATGTCGAAGAAGCGCGGGCGGGGTTCGCTGCCGTCGGCGAGCAGGGCCCTGGCCCGGCCCCGGTGCGAGCTGCCGAACTCCTCGGTGCCCCATTCCCATGTCGTCTGGTCCATCGCGGCGCCTCCTCGTGCCTGTGGTGCGGCCGGTCCGCTCCGGCGGGCGGCGCGGGCCGGCTCCCAGCTTGCGGGCGCGGCGCGGTGTCCGGGGAGGCCGCCGGTCCAACTTCCGCGGGCGTTGGCACCGGACGGCCCCCGGCGGGCGGGTCAGGCGGGGTCGTCGAGGCTGGTGGTGACGGGGGTGCCGGCCTCGACGGTGCGGCTGACGGTGCACAGGCGGTCGTGGGAGGTCTTCACCGCGCGCGGCAGGATCGTCCGGGCGCGGTCGCCGCCGGGGCCTTCGGGGAAGGTGACGGTGAACGCGGCCCGCAGGTCGGTGAGGAGGTTGCCGCCGCTGTCGTCCTCGGTCTTGTGACCGCTGACGTGGACGGTGAAGGCGGTCGGTTCGGTGTGCCGGCTCGTGGCGACGTCGACGTCGGCGGCCGAGCAGCCGCCGATCGCGGCGAGGAACAGCTCGACCGGCGTGAAACCGCTGTCCCCGGTGCCGAATTCGATGCGGTCGCCGCGGGCGTTGGTGGCGGTGAAGCGGCCCTCGCCGGTGCGCTCGACGGTGACGGAGCGCTGCGTTTGGTCAGTCATGCGTCGACAGTAGAGGGCGCCCGGGGCCCGTGCGGCGCGGGCGCCCTCGTGGCGCCGGGGGCAGGCTTCGCGCCACCTTCCGGGCAGGCTTCGCGCCACCTTCCGACGGGGCCCTATCTGCCCGCCGCGCGTGCCGTTAGCATGTTCGAACTTGCCGACGATCACCCCGATCGCCCGTTCTTCACGGAACATCGCGGCATACCGCACCACAAACGACGTTTCGCCCGATATCTCCATATCTCTACATCTCCATATCCCCTATGCCCAGCCAGCCTTCAGAGCCGACGAGTTAGACACGTGCAGACCACACCACCTCGAATACCCTCGCCCGACCGCAGCGGCTCCCCGGCACCCTCGTGGCGCGAGCCGCGCACCCTCCTGTGGGCGGTGGCGGGTCTGGCGACGCTCGGTTTCCTCGTCGGCCTGGAGATCACGGCGCGCCACTACGGCGAGCCCGGCCCCCTGGCCGCGCAGGGCGGCGAGCTTTTCCGTACCCCCACCTCGGCGTCGCTGCTCTACGGCGGCCTCGCGCTGACGATGGTGGTGATCCCCTGGCGGGAACGGCGCGTCGCGCTGTGCGCGGCCGCCGTGATCGACATCGTGTTCGTGCTGTTCCGCTGGATCATGGGCACGCACGTCTACTTCGGCAACGGCGCCCTGTGGGCCATGGTCGGCATCGCGGCGTACGCCGTCTACCGGCACACCGGCAGCGAGCGGCTCCTGCGGCTCAAGGGCGTCGGCCTCGGACTGCTGCTCGTCAGCGGCCACAAGGCGGGCGACACCTGGCTGCTCATCACGTCGAAGACGCGGCCGACGGTCCTCGACCCGTACGTGGCGACCGCCGACCACGCGCTCGGCAACCCGTCCTGGGTCGTCGGCCGCATCGTCGAGGCCACGGACCCGGTCGGCGGCGTGCTGCTGCACATCGTGTACGGGCAACTGCCGCTCGCCGCCGCCCTCGTGGGCCTGTACCAGCTCCGCAACGTGGCGGCCCGGCACGGCTTCCCCGCCCACCACCTGGTCCGCACGTTCCTCGTGATCGGGCTGCTCGGGCCCGTGATCTACATGATCTTCCCGGTGGTCGGCCCGGTGTACGCGTACGGCGCCGAGGGCGGCCAGTGGGCGGCGTCGAACGTCTGGCCCGACCTGCTGCCGCAGATCGGAGTGCCGCACGCGATCCCGTTCGACGGGGTCACCCCCCGCAACTGCATGCCGAGCCTGCACACGGCCTGGGCGACGACGCTGTTCATCCACTCCCGCGAGGGATCGCGGTTCATGCGCTGGGCGGGCACGTTCTGGCTGGTCGCCACGCTCACCGCGACCCTGGGCTTCGGCTATCACTACGGCATGGACCTGGTCGCCGGTGTCGTGTTCGCGCTGACCATCGAGGCCGCGATGCGGGCCCTGGCGTACGGCTGGGACCGCTCGGCGACGCTGCTCGTCGGCTACGGAAGCGTCGCGTTCGGGGCGCTGCTGGTCGCGTACCGCTGGCTGCCGCAGCAGATGGCCGCGTACCCGTGGCTGTACGGGCCGCTGATCCTCGCGGTGCTCGGCTCGGTGATCCATCTGTATGTGCGTACGGCACGGCTGTGGAGCCCGCGGGCCGGCGAGCCGGAGCCGGCGGCCCCCGCCCGCTCCGGAGACCCGCAGCCCGAGCCCGCCTGACCCGGACCGCTCCGGCGCTCCCCGTCACCGCACGGCACACCACCGCCCCGGCACCCGCGAGGTGCCGGGGCGGTGGTGTGCCGCCGTCAAGGCTGGGTGGCGAGCTGGATGAGGTTGCCGCAGGTGTCGTCGAGGACGGCGGTGGTGACCGGGCCCGCGTCCAGGGGTTCCTGCGTGAAGCGGACGCCGAGGGCGCGCAGTCGCTCGTACGCGGCGTGGACGTCGTCGACGGCGAACTGGGCCAGCGGGATGCCGTCGGCGACCAGCGCGTCCCGGTAGGGGGCGACGGCGGGGTGTCCCGCGGGCTCCAGGAGCAGTTCGGTGCCGTCGGGGTCCTCGGGCGAGACGACGGTCAGCCAGCGGGCGCCGCCGCCGAGGGGCACGTCGTGCTTCTTCACGAAGCCGAGCACCTGCGTGTAGAAGTGTTCGGCCTTCGCCTGGTCGTCGACGAAGACGCTGGTGAGGTGGATCTTCATGGGGCGGGCTCCTCGGGTGCGGACGGCTCGGGTGCGGACGGCTCGGCGGGCAGCCAGCGCGCGGCCAGCTCCCGCAGCGGGGCCGTCTCCAGGTCATGGAACTTGTAGCGGCCCTCCCGCCGGGTCACGACGAGACCGGCGCCCTCCAGCACGGCGAGGTGCTGGGAGACCGCCTGACGGGTCAGGCCGAGCCCGTGCCGGGCGCTCAGCCGGGAGCAGATCTCGAAGAGGGTCTGCCCGGACTTCCCTGTCAGTTCGTCGAGGATGGCGCGGCGGGTGGGGTCCGCCAGGGCTTTGAACACGTCGTCGGCCACACCTCCACCATAGGCAAGTTTCTACTTGCCTACCAAGTCGAGCGCCTCCGCCTGGTGCGTGGAGACGACCTCGCTGCGGCCCGCGCCGCGGTCCATGCGGCCGCCGGCGAAGGCGAGGCCGAGGCCCGCGACGGCGAGGGCGGCGCCGACCAGGCTCGGCGCGGCCCAGCCCCAGCCGGCCGCGATGACGAGGCCGCCGAGCCAGGCACCGCCCGCGTTGGCGAGGTTGAACGCGGAGTGGTTGGAGGCGGCGGCCATCGTCGGCGCGTCCTTCGCCTTGGCCATCAGGAGCATCTGGATGGGCGTGGTGATCAGCGAGCCCAGCGCGCCGACCACGGTGACCGTGACGAGCGCGAGGACCGTGTGGTGCACCGTGAAGTAGAACGCCACGAGCGCGGCGGCGAGCAGCGCGAGGGCCGTGTACAGGGTGGGGCGCAGGGCGCGGTCGGTGAGCGGCCCGGCGACGAGCGTGCCGAGCGTCATGCCGACGCCGTACAGGGCGAGGACGCCGGTGGTCGCGCCGTCGGACAGGCCGGTGAGGTGCGTGAGCATCGGTACGAGGTAGCTGTACACGGCGAAGAAGCCGCCGAAGCCCACGACGGCGGTGGCCAGGCCGATGACGACCTGCTTGTTGCCCATGGCCCGCAGTTCGTGCCGGACGCCGGACTGCTGTCCGCGCGGCTGGTGCGGCACGAACAGGGCGAGCGCGGCGAAGGCGACGACGCCGATGACGGCGACCCCGACGTAGGCGGCGCGCCAGCCGAGGTGCTGGCCGAGCGCGGTGCCGGCGGGCACACCGATGATGTTGGCGACGGTCAGGCCGAGGAACATGCGGGAGACGGCGGTGGCGGCGCGCTCGGGCGCGACGAGCCGGGAGGCGACGACCGCGCCGACGCCGAACAGCGCGCCGTGCGGCAGGCCGGACAGGAAGCGGGCGGCGAACAGCAGCCCGAAGTCGGAGGCGAACGCGGATGCGGTGTTGCCGACGACGAACAGGCCGGTGAGCAGCAACAACAGGCGCTTGTGCGGGATGCGGGCGCCTATGCCGGTCAGGACGGGAGCGCCGACGACGACGCCGAGGGCGTAGGCCGAGACGAGGTTGCCGGCTTGCGGCACAGACACCCCGATCCCGTCCGCGATCTGGGGCAGCAGCCCCATCGTGGCGAATTCGGTGGTGCCGATGCCGAATGCGACGACAGCCAGGGCCAACAGAGCCAACGGCATGGTGCGGGGGAACCTTTCGAAGATGACGGTCGGCGGTCACGCGGTGCAGCGCCTGCGGAACGCGCCGCATTCCAAGATCCGCCGCCCTCTCGCCGTGACTCGTCTCACGTACGGCGGCGGGCGCACCGATGAGTTCAGGCGCGCGGGGCGGTCTGCATGGTCAGACACCCACCCTAAGGTCCGGAGGCACCATGTCCACCAGCCGAAGCGCACTGCCGCCCGTCGTCGATGCCGCGACGTGGGCGAAGGAACTGGCGGCACTGCGCGCACGGGAGAAGGCGGCGACGCGGGAGCTGGACGCCATCGCGGCGCGGCGCAGGCGTCTGCCGATGGTCGAGATGCCCGATTACGTCCTCGCGGGCGAGGAGGGCCCGGTGCGGCTCGTCGAGCTGTTCGAGGACAAGCCGCAGTTGATCGTCTACCACCACATGTGGCACGAGGGCGCCGCCTGGCAGTGCCCGGGCTGCACGGGGTTCACGTCGCAGTTCACGCGCTTCCTCGGGATCGAGAAGTTCGACGCGCGGTTCGTGATCGTGACGCAGGGCCCGCTGGAGGAGGCGCTCGCCTACAAGCGCAAGGTCGGCAACCGCATGACGTGGTACTCGACCGCCGACAGCCCGTTCGGCGCCGACGTGGGGGCGCCTCCCGGCGGCGGGTTCGCGCTCAACGTGTTCCTGCGCGACGGCGACACCGTCTACCGCACCTGGCACACGGACGGGCGCGGAGTGGAGCAGGTGAGCCCGCTGTTCGGCCTGGTCGACCTGTTGCCGTACGGGCGTCAGGAGGTCTGGCAGGACGTGCCCGAGGGATGGCCGCAGCAGGAGACGTACCGGCGCTGGGCGTCGTCCCAGGAGATCGCCGAGGCGTACGGCGAGGACGGCTGACGCGGCGGCGGACGGAGCCGGTGCTCTCCGTCCGCCTCGGTCGGCAGGGGTGCCGCGTCAGCCCGTGGGGGCGGCGGCGTGCTCGCGCTCGGCCGCATGTTCGCGCTCGGGGGTGAGCGCGGTCCAGCGGCCGCCGGTGTCCTCGCGGGCGAGGCCGTGCTCGGCGAGCGTCTTCAGGTGCCGGGTGACCGTGCGGGCGGTCCAGCCGACGCCGGCGCACACCTCGTCGAGGGTGAGTCCGTCCGGGGCCTGGGCGAGGTGGTCCAGGGTCAGCCGGGCGTTCTTGCCGAGGTCGGCGGCCGGCGTCGGGGGCTGCGGCGCCGGGTGGGGGTCCGCTCGCCGGTCGGCGGTCCGCGCCGGGGGCACGGGGGCGGTGGCGCGGGCGGCGGCTGCGGGGGCGGGGCTGGTGGGGGTGGTGCTGTCGGGCTCCGGCGCGGTGGGCGCGGGGACGGTGGGGGCGGGCGCGGGGGCGTCCTGCGCGGTGGGGGCGGGGGTCTGCCGCTCGGCGGCGTGCTGCCCGGGGGTGTGCTCCTGCGTGGGCGCCGGGGCTCCCTGCGCGGTGGGGGCGGGTGCCGGGGCGTCCCGCTTCGCGGGGTCGGGTGTGCGCGGGCGGCCGTAGCCGAGGTTGCGCAGGACGCGGTCCAGGTCGGGGCCCGGGGCCGGGTCCGCCACCGCCGTCGCCGTCGCCGGGGTGGTGGCGCGCGGGGTGCTCGCGGGGCCGACCGGGCGCGGGGTGCGGTTGACCGTGCGGTGCCTGCGGCCCTTCTTCTTGGCCTTGTTGCTCATCCGCCGCCTTTCTCGAACGCGTTGATCTAGGTCACGTGTTCAACGACGGACCGGCCGCGAGGACGCGCCCCCCTTTCGCCGGGGCGCGTCCGCACGTACCCGGGTCAGCGCTTGAGGACGCCGTCGAGCCACTCCAGGACCTCGGGCGTCACGGGGTCGGTGAGGTCGGCGTACTCGTCGTGCTTCTTCAGGAACTTCGCCACGTACGGGCACACCGGCACGATGCGCAGGCCGCTGCGGCGCACGTCGTCGAGCGCCTCGCGCACCAGCGTGGCGGCGAGGCCCTGACCGGCGTACGCGTCGTCGATCTCGGTGTGGAAGAAGACGCGCCTGTCGTCGCGGTCGCGGTAGGCGGTGAAGCCCGCGCTCTCGCCGTCGACCTCGATGACGTAGCGGTGGCGTTCCTCGACGCGGCGGACGGTCGGGGCGGCGGCGGGCGCCGGGGCGGGCGTGGCGGCGGGTTCGGTCATGGCGGTTCCTCCGGGCAGCGGCGGGTTGGTGCGGGGCCTGAGTGTGGTGTGCGGCAGGGCGGGGGCGGGGAGCCGGTCGCCGGGGTAGCCCTCGACGTGGCCGAACCGCTCGGAGCGCGCCTCCCAGTCGCGGCGGGCGACGGCGATGTCCTCGTGGGTGCGGCCGACGAAGTTCCACCACATGAGGATCTCCTCGTCGAACGGCGGGCCGCCGAGGAGGATCACGCGGGCGCTCGTGTCGCCGTCGTTGACGAGGCTCAGGGTGCGGGCGCCGGGTGCGGTGTAGCCGAGGGCGGCGCGTTCCAGGGCGGTGCCCGCGAAGGTGACCGCGCCCTCGTCGACGAGCAGGCCGTGCTCGAAGGCCGGGTCGACGTCCAGGGTGACGCGGGCGCGGGGCGCGAGCCGCAGTTCGGCGCCGAGCAGCGGGGTGAAGGTGCGCACCGGCGAGGTGGATCCGGCGAGGGTGCCGAGGAAGACGCTGATGTCGGCGCCCTCGACGCGGACGGGGGCGGGCCTGTGGTGCTGGAAGGCGCGGGCGGCGTCGCGGTGGGCGTCCGGCAGGGCGACCCAGAGCTGTACGCCGTGCAGGACGGTGGTGTCCGGGGTGGAGACCTCGGTGTGGCTGATGCCGTGGCCGCCGGTCATCAGGTTCAGCTCGCCGGGGCGGACCATGGCGTGGGTGCCGAGGCTGTCGCGGTGCTCGATCTCGCCGGTGAACAGCCAGCTCACGGTCTGCAGGCCGGTGTGCGGGTGCGGGGCGACGTCCATGCCGCCGGTCGCGGCGACGTCGTCGGGCCCGTAGTGGTCGATGAAGCACCAGGCGCCGATCAGCGTCCTGGCCCGCTGGGGCAGTGTCCGGCGCACGGTCATGGAGCGCGGTCCGCCGAGCGGTACGTCCCGCGCGGTCAGGACCTCCACGGTGCTGTTCATCCCCGCCCTCACCTTCACCCTCGCCAAATTAGGTTAAGATTCAACTACTGCGGTGATCATACGTCCTCGGCGGCGCGGCCCGCGACCTGAAGCCGCAACGCACCTCGAAGGAGACAGAGTTGAGCGAGAGCCCGTCCACGACGCCCCGGCGGGTGTTCGTCGACAAGCAGAGCCCCAAGGCGTATCACGCGCTGACGCAGACCGCCGAGGCGGTACGGGCGGGCGCCGCCGAGGCCGGACTCGACCGCGTCCTGGTCGAACTGGTCAACCTGCGGGTCTCGCAGCTCAACGGCTGCGCCTACTGCCTCGACGTGCACACCCGGGCCGCCCTGCGCGCGGGCGAGAGCCAGCGGCGGCTCGGCGTGCTCGCCGCCTGGCGGGACACGGAGGTCTTCACCGACCGCGAGCGGGCCGCGCTGGCGCTGGCCGAAGCGGTCACGCACCCGGCCGACGCCACCCTCCAGAACGAGGCGTACGCGCAGGCCCGCGCCGTGTTCGACGAGGACGCGCTGTCGGCCGTGATCTGGGTGGCGGTCACCATCAACGCCTTCAACCGCGTGTCGATCCTGAGCAAGCACCCGGTGCGCCCGGACCCCGCGTAGGGCGTATCAGGGCAGGATCGAGTCCACGTAGCCGCCGTCCACGCGCAGCGCGCCGCCCGTCGTCGCGCTCGCCTGCTCGGAGGCGAGGTAGACGACCATGTGGGCGATCTCGTCGGGCTCGATGAGCCGCTGGATGAGGGACTGCGGCCGGTACTCGCGCATGAACGCGCGCTGCGCCTCGTCCCAGGGCATGTCGTCACCGACGAGTTCGCGGACGAAGTCCTCGACGCCGCCGGTGTGCGTGGGCCCGGCGACGACGGAGTTCACGGTGACGCCCGTGCCGGCCGCCTGCTTGGCGAAGCCGCGTGTCACGGACAGCAGCGCCGTCTTCGTCATCCCGTAGTGGATCATCTCGGCGGGGACGACGACGGCGGAGTCGCTGGCGATGTTCTGCACGCGCCCCCAGCCGCGCTCGGTCATGCCCGGCAGGTAGTGGCGGATGAGGCGGACGGCGGCGAGGACGTTGACCTCGAAGTAGCGGCGCCACTCGTCGTCGCTGATCTCCAGCGGGTCGGCGGAGCCGAAGATGCCGAGGTTGTTGACGAGGATGTCGACGTGCGGAAGCGCCTCGGCGGCCTGGGCGAGCCCTTCCTCGGTCGTGACGTCGGCGACCACGGGCACGAGGTCGACACCGGGCACGTCCGCGTCGATGTGCGCGATGGCGGCCTCGACGCGGGCCCGCGAGCGGCCGTTGATCCCGACGCGGGCCCCGGCGCGGGCGAGGCCGGTGGCGATGGCGGCGCCGATGCCCTGGGTGGAGCCGGTGACCAGCGCGGTCCGTCCGGTCAGGTCGATGTGCATGGGGTGGGGCTCCTTGCGGCTCACGAGGGTGGTTACGTCCCACACGTACCCGTACACGTGCTCCGGCAACGGGTCCGTTCGTCCATCCGTGCGAGCGGGCCGTCACCGGTCCGGGTGACACGCGCGGAAGTGACGTACGACACGTCATGACGGGGCGTGGTCCTGGGTAGGCGGACGCGTGCTCGCCTGGACCGTTCCAGGGAGAAACGCACGAAACACCGACCCTGGGAGGTAGCGATGTCCTCGAAGCGACGCCGCAAGAAGAAGGCCCGCCGCAAGAACGGCGCGAACCACGGCAGCCGTCCCCAGTCCTGACTGCGGGCACGGACGAAGGGGCGGCACGCACGCGTGCCGCCCCTTTCGCGTCTGCCATCATGGCGGGCGCTGTGACCTGGACGTCCGTAGGAGGGTGGTCGTGATGGAGCCGTCGGAGCTGCCGCATCTGCGCCGGTGTGTGGAACTCGCCGCCGAGGCGCTGGAGGCCGGTGACGAGCCGTTCGGCTCGGTCCTGGTCGACGGCGGCGGCACGGTCCGCGCCGAGGACCGCAACCGGGTCTCGGGCGGCGACGCGACCCGCCACCCCGAGTTCGACCTCGCCCGCTGGGCCGCCGAGAACATGACGCCCGAGGAGCGCGCCTCGGCCACCGTCTACACCTCCGGTGAGCACTGCCCGATGTGCGCGGCGGCGCACGCGTGGGTGGGGCTCGGCCGCATCGTCTACGTGGCGTCGTCGGCGCAGCTCACGCAGTGGCTCGCCGAATGGGGCCGGCCGCTGGGTCCCGTACGGGCGCTGGCGGCGTCGGAGATCGCGCCGGAGGTGGTCGTCGAGGGTCCGGTCGACACGCTCGTGCCGGAGGTACGGGAACTGCACCGCAGGTTCGCGCAGGAATCCTCGGCACGCTGACGGCACGCCCGGCCGGGGCCCGCGTCAAGGGCGCTCTGCCGGGTTCCGTCAGGGGCGGTCTGCCGGGGTCTGCTCGGGCCGGTCGGCCGCTGCCGCGGCGGGCGCGGTGGCCTCCTGCCAGACGAAGCCGTCCGGGTCGGTGAAGTCGCCGGCGCCGCCGAGGACGAGGCGGTGCGAGCCGCTGCCGTCGGCGGGGACGCCCGCGTCCTTGGCGAGGGCCGCGCGCTTGTACAGGCCGAGCTTGAGGGGCGTACCCGCGCCGGCGGTGAACTCGGCGTACTTGCCGCCGAAGCCGCGGGCCACCGTGAGGCCGTGCTCGGCGTACAGGCGCTTGGTCTCCTTGACGTCCTCGACGCCGAGGAGCAGCACGATCTCGTCGAAGCGGGCGGCGCCCGGGGCGGTGTTCTTCTTGCCGGACGTGGCGATCTTCCAGAGGGTGCCGTCGGGCGCCTGGACGACTCCGCCGTAGCCCCACAGGGACTTGTGGGGCGCTTTGACGGTGGTGGCGCCCGCAGCGAGCGCGGCGGCGACGAGGGCGTCGACGTTCGCCGGCTGCGCGGTGGTCAGGGAGAGCGTGAAACCGCGGAAGCCCGTCGAGGGGGCCTCTCCTGCGGCGCGGACGTGGACGTGGTCGCGGATGCCGAACGCGGTGCGCAAAAACTCGGCGGCGGCCTCGGGGGCGGTCGCCTCAAGGGTGACGGAGGTGAGGGAAGTCATGTCCTCCACGCTAGAGGCGCGCCGCTGACCGGGGCTTCTTCATTCCTGCTCGATGTCGGGCGGGTGGTCGGGCGCGCCCTCCGGCTCGCCGCAGTCGCCGCCGGGGACGGCGAACTCGCACCACACGGCCTTGCCGTCACCGCGCGGTTCGACGCCCCAGCGGGAGGCGATGGCCTCCACCAGCAGCAGACCGCGCCCGGAGGTGGCGGTCTCGCCGGGGCTGCGGCGGCGCGGGCGGGTGCTGGAGCGGTCCTTGACCCACAGGCGGACGCAGCGCGGCGGGCCGGTGCGGACCTCCAGGGTGAGGATGGCGCCGCCCTCGGTGTGTACGAGGGCGTTGACGAGGAGTTCCCCGGCGACCACCTCGACGTCGTCGGCGACCTCGCCGAGGCCCCAGGCCATGAGGTGTTCGCGGAGCATCGCGCGGGCGTCGGCGAGGCCCTCGGGGTCGGCCTGGTGGACGTAGCGGTGGATGCGGGGGGCCTGCGGGGTGCCGGGGTCGGGGACGCGGCGCAGGACGAGCAGGGCGACGTCGTCGCCGCTGTCCCACTTGCGCCACAGGGTGCGCGAGAGGTGGTCGGCGACCTCCTCGGCGCTCGCGGGTGCGGCCGACAGGGCGTCGGCGAGGGCGGCCATGCCGGTGTCGACGTCGACGCCTGGCTCCTCCACGAGGCCGTCGGTGCACAGCAGGAGCGTTTCGCCGGGGACGAGGTCGAGGCGGGTCTCGGGGTAGTCCTCCTGCTCCAGTTCGGTGGCGATGCCGAGCGGGAGGCCGCCGCGCAGGCGCGGGATGCCGACGCGGCCGTCGCCGTGGCGCACGAGCGGCGGCAGATGTCCGGCGCGCACCGCCCGCAGGATGCCGGTGGCCGGGTCGAACTGGGCGTAGGTGCAGGTGGCGAAGCGTTCCGTGTCGAGTTCGGCGAGGAAGCGCGAGGCGCGGGACAGGACGGTCGAGGGGGCGTGCCCCTCCCCCGCGAACGCCCGCAGCGCGATGCGGAGCTGGCCCATGATGGCAGCGGCGTGCGTGTCGTGCCCCTCGACGTCGCCGACGACGAGACCGATGCGGCCCCGGGGCAGGGTGATGACGTCGTAGAAGTCGCCGCCGACCTCGCGGCCGCCCCAGGCCGCGTGGTAGCGGACGGCGACCTCGGTGTCGGGCACGTGCGGGATGTCGCGGGGCAGCATCGTGGACTGGAGGCTGGTGGCGAGGTCGCGTTCCTCGTCGAAGAGGATGGCGCGTTGCAGGGACTGGGCGACGATGCCGGACAGGCCGACGCACAGGTTGCGGTCGGCGTCGGAGAACTCCCTGCGGCCCCGGTAGAACAGGGCGAGCCCGCCGATGGCCTGGTCCTGCGCGACGAGCGGCAGGAACGCGGCGGAGTCCAGGCGCAGCTTGTGCACGTACGGGCCGAGCCGGCTGAGCCCGGGGCGCAGTTCGGACAGGGCGCTGACGAAGCGGGGTTTGCGGCGCAGGACCGCGTCGACGAACGGCAGCGTCTCGTCCACCTGGTGGAGCTTGAGTTCGGAGAGCGCTTCCATGGACTGGCCGACGAGGGCGATGAGCTTGAGGGCGTCGCCTTCGCGCAGGCCGAGGACGAGGCCGTCGGCGGCGAACCGGTCGAGGCCGCCCGCGCCGGACAGCACGGCGACGACGTCGTCGACGGTGACGGCGCGGGACAGGGCTTCGGTGGTGCCCTCCACCATGAGGGAGAGGCGTCGGCCCTTGGCGGCGCGCAGGTCGAGCCCGGCCAGTTCCTGCGGTTCCCTGGGCGCGGCGCGCAGGATGCCGATGACGCGTACGGCGCGGCCGTCGCCGTCGCGCAGCAGGCGGCCGGAGGCGTGACTCAGGCGCAGGGAGCCGTCGGGCAGGCGGACGCGGAAGTAGACGCCGTAGGAGTCGGCGCCGGAGGCCGCGGCGGTGTGGACGGCGGCGGTGATGCGGACGGCGTCCTCGGGGGTCAGGCGGGAGCCGAGGGACGCGGCCGTGCCGCGGAACTCTTCCTCGTCGATGCCGAGCACGGCGCGGCAGTTCGCGTCGAGGTCGAGAGTGCCGTCGTCGAGATTCCAGTCGAAACTGCCCACGCCGTTCAGGCGCAGGCGCTCTTCCAGACCGATGTCCGGTCGCTTCGCAGGCCCCATATGACTCGCTCCGTTGTACCGATCGTCACCGTAACCGCCGCGCGGGGCGGGCGCGCGGCGGTCGGGTCCGGGCGGGGTACGGGGCCTGCGGCGGGGCCCCTCGGAGGTTCCGGGTGGGGCCTGCGTCCTCCGGCCAGGGCGGGGCGGGGGCTCAGTCCTGGTGCGGGACGGGGCAGCCCGGCGGGAACGTGCCGAGGTCCTCCAGCCGGTAGCCGTCCGGGTAGCCGCGTACGTTGCGGCTCTGCCGGGCGAAGTGAGGGGTGCGGCGCGCGGGCAGCAGCCGTACGACGCGTCCGCGCAGCCGGACACCGCCGCGCACGGCCCGCTCCACGGCGGCGGGCGGCGCGCCGTAGCCGAACGCCGCGCGCAGCGGCTCGTCCATCAGGCACAGGGACGCGGTGCGCACGGCGCCGCGCAGCGGGCCGGGGTACCAGGAGGCCATGACGTCGAGGGTGGCCTCGGAGACGGCGTGGCCGCCGGGGTCGAAGGCGAAGTGGCGGCGCTCGTACTCCTCCATCAGCTCCTCGAACTCCGGGTAGGTCTCGGGGACGTTCTTGATGTTCATGCGCTTGCCGAGGGCCCGGTAGTAGTTGGTCGAGGCATGGATCTCGGCGCGGGAGTACGGGCGCCAGCCGTAGGCGTCCATCCAGCGCTTGGGCACGACGACGAAGGTGGACAGGACGTAGAGGAAGTCGTCGTCGGGGATGTCGTACGAGCGGTGCATCTGGTTCATACGGCGGATCGCGCGGCGGCCCGGCTCGGAGTCCATCCCGTGCTCGACCGGCGCGTCCAGGATCAGCGCGGTGTCGTCGTAGCGCTTCTGGGTCCGCTCGGTGAACTCGCCGGTCTTCGCCAGGAGGGCGCCGATGCTCGGTACGGCGTAGGTGCGGTAGAGGGCGAAGCCGAGGGCCTGCGTGGTGTCCCAGGGGAACTCGTGCGTGCAACTGATGCGGTAGATCTCCTCGAACTCCGTCTCGGGGTCGAGGCGTTGGATCCGGCGGAGCCAGTGGTTGCGCGGCAGCATGTGGTCCTCCCCTGGGGCCTGCGCCGGCGGTACCGGCGCTCGCCCCATGATTCCGCGCCGGGGCGGGCGGCGGGGCGGATTCCGGCCGCGTGGGGTGGGCGCGCGGGGGTGTCATGGCGTGTCGCCGTGCCAGAAGAG
This sequence comes from Streptomyces sp. NPDC107550, assembly GCF_055639095.1. Lineage (NCBI taxonomy): Bacteria > Bacillati > Actinomycetota > Actinomycetes > Kitasatosporales > Streptomycetaceae > Streptomyces > Streptomyces sp. NPDC107550. The sequence goes on along the minus strand of NZ_JBVKBC010000010.1, from coordinate 29,915 downwards.
GCGGCGGCCCCGGCGTGTGCGGCCCGGGTCGCCGGCGGGGCCGTACAGGGAGTGGCCGCCGGGGCCGTGGGCGCCCAGCTCGGTGGGCAGGGCCAGTTCGTACGCGGGAGCCGGGGCGTCCGGGGTCATGGCGGCTTCCGTGGCGTCCGTGGCTGGTGCGGCGGCGGGGCCGGGGTGGTCGGTCACGTCGAGGAGCAGGCCGTCGAGCGGGCCGCCGACCAGCTCCGCGTACGTCCGTCCCGGCTTCGGCGCGGCGTCCTCGTGGTCCGCGCCGTAGACCCGCCCCCGCATGAATTCCTGCTCGTCCATACGAGGAGCGTCGCATCCGGCACTGACAATCGCCCCTGCGCGAGGGACGGCGACCGGCGTCGGGGGCGGGTTTCCGGCGGGCGGCGCGGGGGGCGCCGGGGGATCATGGAGGGGTGCTGACGGTGGTGCTGACGGTGCTCCTCCTCGCGTCCCCCGAGCGGACGCCCGGGCTGATCTCGCAGGTCGAGAGCGTGCCCGGCGCCTGTGTGCTCTCGTACACGCACGACAGCCGGCTGGCGCTCGCGCGGGCGCGGGTGCTGCTGCCCGATGTGCTGACGGTGGACATGAGCGCGCAGTTCGCGCCGGACGCGGCGGCGGTGCTGGAGCGGGCGCGGCAGCTCGATCCGCCGTGCGCGGTTCTCGTTCACGACGCGGACACCGTCATCGGCATGATCGCGCCGAGGGACCGGATCTCGCCCGTGCACGACTGCGCGCCGGGGGCGCTGGGACGGGCCCTCGCGGGGTTGGCGGGGAGCGGGCCGGGTTAGGGGGTTAGGGGGTCAGAGCCTTCCCCTCCTGCGGATCATGCCTGGTCAGCGGGTTCTGGTTCGGTTCTGGCGGGTCCAGGTCAGCAGTTCCTCGGCCGGCCAGGTCGTGACGACGCGCTCGGCGGGGACCTCGCACTCCTCGGCGCGGGCGCAGCCGATGATCTGCCAGTCGAGCTGCCCGGGGGCGTGCGCGTCGGTGTCGACGGAGAACAGGGTGCCCGCCTCGACGGCCCGGCGCAGCAGCCGGCGGGGCGGGTCGAGGCGTTCGGGGCGGCTGTTGATCTCCACGGCGGTGCCCGCCTCGGCGCACGCGGCGAACACCGCGTCGGCGTCGAACTGGGACTCGGGCCGCCCCCGCCCGGTGACCAGGCGCCCGGTGCAGTGGCCGAGGATGTCGGCGCGCGGGTCGCTGACGGCGCGGACCATGCGGCGGGTCATCGCGGCGCGGTCCATGCGGAGTTTGGAGTGCACGGAGACGACGACGAGGTCGAGCCGGTCGAGGAGTTCGGGTTCCTGATCGAGGGAGCCGTCGTCGAGGATGTCGCACTCGATGCCGGTGAGCAGGCGGAACGGCGCCCAGGTGCGGTTGAGTTCCGCGACGACGTCGAGCTGTTCGCGCAGCCGTTCGGGCGACAGGCCGCGCGCGATGGTGAGCCGGGGCGAGTGGTCGGTCAGCACCGCCCATTCGTGGCCGAGGTCGCGGGCCGCCTCGCCCATCTCGCGGATGGGGCTGCCGCCGTCGGACCAGTCGGAGTGCAGATGGCAGTCGCCGCGCAGCAGGGCCCGCAGCGCCGCTCCGGCCTCGCCTTCGACGAGGGGCGCGCGGGCCTCGTCCTCCAGGCGGGTCAGATAGGCGGGGGTGTCCCCGGCGAGCGCCTCGCGGACGACGGCGGCGGTCTTGGGTCCGATGCCCTTGAGGGACTCCAGGGTGCCGCGGGCAGCGCGTTCGGCGACCTCGGCGTCGGACAGGCCCGACACGACGTCGGCGGCGGTTCGGAAAGCGCGGACCCGGTAGGTGGGGGCGCGGGACCTCTCCAGAAGGAAGGCGATGCGCTCCAGCGCCTGTACGGGCTCCATGCTCACCTCCGCGTCTCGCCCGGGCCGGCCGGCGTACTGCGGCCCGGTGTTCAGCGTCCCCCATCGGGGGCGGCGGGGCACGTCGGGCGGGGCGCGCGGACAGAAGGCGCACTTTGAGTTCCCATAAATCAGCCTTATGGCCTCATAGAGCAGACCCGCCTGCCAACTAAGGCATGCCTTACTTTAAGCTGGGCCCTCGGGTGCCTCACCGGCACTCGCCGTTGTCACGCGAAGGGAACCACCATGCCTCGCCCCCTGCGGGTCGCGATCGTCGGAGCGGGCCCCGCCGGCATCTACGCCGCCGACGCCCTGCTCAAGTCCGACGCGGCCGCCGAGCCCGGCGTGTCCATCGACCTGTTCGAGCGCATGCCCGCTCCCTTCGGCCTGATCCGCTACGGTGTCGCGCCCGACCACCCGCGCATCAAGGGCATCGTCACCGCCCTGCACCAGGTGCTCGACAAGCCGCAGATCCGGCTGTTCGGCAACGTCGACTACCCGCGTGACATCAGCCTCGACGACCTGCGCGCCTTCTACGACGCCGTCGTCTTCTCCACCGGCGCCACCGCCGACCGCTCCCTCGACGTGCCCGGCATCGACCTCGAAGGGTCCTACGGCGCCGCCGACTTCGTCTCCTGGTACGACGGCCACCCCGACGTGCCGCGCACCTGGCCGCTCACCGCCGAGAAGGTCGCCGTGCTCGGCGTCGGCAACGTCGCGCTCGACGTCGCCCGCATCCTCGCCAAGACCGCCGAGGAACTGCTGCCGACCGAGATCCCGCCGAACGTCCACGAGGGCCTGAAGGCCAACCGGGCGCGCGAGATCCATGTGTTCGGGCGGCGCGGCCCGGCGCAGGCCAAGTTCAGCCCGATGGAGCTGCGCGAGCTGGACCACTCCCCCAGCATCGAGGTCATCGTCAACCCCGAGGACATCGACTACGACGAGGGGTCCATCGCCACCCGGCGCAGCAACAAGCAGGCCGACATGGTCGCCAAGACGCTGGAGAACTGGGCGATCCGCGACGTGGGCGAGCGCCCGCACAAGCTGTTCCTGCACTTCTTCGAGTCGCCCACCGAGATCCTCGGCGAGGACGGCAAGGTCGTCGGCCTGCGCACCGAGCGCACCGAGCTGGACGGCACCGGGAACGTCAAGGGCACCGGCTCCTTCACCGACTGGGACGTCACGGCCGTCTACCGCGCCGTCGGCTACCTCTCCGACGAGCTGCCGAAGCTGCCGTGGGACGTGGCGTCCGGCACGGTTCCCGACGAGGGCGGGCGGGTGATCGAGGAGTCCGGCGAGCACCTGCCCTCCACGTACGTCACCGGGTGGATCCGGCGCGGGCCCGTGGGGCTGATCGGGCACACGAAGGGCGACGCCAACGAGACCATCGCCAACCTGCTCGCCGACCACGCCGAGGGGCGGCTGCTGACGCCGGTCGCGCCGGAGGCGGAGGCGGTGGAGGCGTTCCTCGCGGAGCGGGGGGTGCGGTACACCACGTGGGAGGGGTGGTATCGGCTCGACGCGGCGGAGAAGGCGCGGGGGGCCGCGCAGGGGCGGGAGCGGGTGAAGATCGTGGAGCGGGGGGAGATGTTGGACGCCAGCGGGGTGTGACTCCGTCGGGCGGGATTCCGGGTACCGCTCATATCGGGCCTGGGCCCGAGCCCCCTGGGGTCAGCGGGCCTGCCCGCGGTTCTTGATCTGGCGGCCTGCGGATGGGGGCCTGCCCGTGGCATTTCGCCTGCCGGCCGGCGGGGCATCTCGCGAAGTTCCCCGCGCCCCTGGGTGGGTGGGCCTGCCCGTCGTATCTCGCCTACCGGCCCGTGGGGCATCTCGCGCAGTTCCCCGCGCCCCTGGGTGGGTGGGCCTGCCCGTCGTATTTCGCCTACCGGCCCGTGGGACTTCTCGCGCAGTTCCCCGCGCCCCTGAAGCATGCGCTGCGCGCAGCTTCCCCCTTGGGGGCGCGGGGAACCGCGCACCTCAGCCGCAAGGGGCCTCAGCCCGAGAACTCCCCCAGGGGCGCGAGGAACTGCGCGATCGGCCACGACGTGACCGTCAGTCGAAGAACCCGCCTGAGGGGGCAGCGCCCCGACAGGGGCGCGAGGAACTGCGCGATCCGGCCACCACAAGCAGCCCGAACCCGAGGACTCCCCAGGGGCGCGAACGGTCAGCCCGCGTAATCTGTACCGTCCGTTGACGGGGTGAGGCGGCGGTAGGCGGCCCGGGCGTGGAGGACTCGGCCCGCGACCGTTCCGAGGACCGCCGCCGCCAACAGGCACCCCATCCACCCGGGATCCCGGTGCCCCGCCCAGGAGATCTCCCCCGTCGGCTCCGTGCCGAGCACGTTCAGACAGGTCCAGCAGAGCAACGCCGTACCGGGCGCCGCCACGAACCGCCCCCGCATCCCGAGCAGCGCGGCCAGCAGCGACAGGACGAGAAGCGCGAGGCCGGTGCGGTCGAGCACCCCGAGCACATCGAACAGGCCGACGAGCAGGAACGCCCCCAGATAGGCCGTGGTCCAGATCAACGGTGTCGCCCACGGGTCCGGCACCTGCCGCGCACCGCCGGCGATCTGCCGCCACTGAACCCACTGAACCATCCCGGTCCCCTCCCAGTACTCCACCGAACCGGGGCGAACCGGCCCTCCCCCCTGGCCGGCGCCCCGCAGAACGCTACCTCGGCCCGCCCGGGTGCACGCGGGCCGGTCAGTCGGCGGCGCGGGCCGCGCGCCGGGGCAGCTTCCAGTTCGGGCGCGGGAAGTGGCAGGTGTAGCCGTCGGGGTAGCGCTCCAGGTAGTCCTGGTGCTCCGGCTCGGCCTGCCAGAAGTCGCCGAGCGGCTCGACCTCGGTGACGACCTTGCCGGGCCACAGGCCGCTCGCGTCCACGTCGGCGATCGTGTCGAGCGCGATACGGCGCTGCTCGTCGTCGGTGTAGTAGATCGCGGAACGGTAGCTGCGCCCGATGTCGTTGCCCTGGCGGTCGCGGGTGCTCGGGTCGTGGATCTGGAAGAAGAACTCCAGCAGGGCCCGGTAGTCGGTGGCCGAGGGGTCGTAGAGGATCTCGATGGCCTCGGCGTGGTCCCCGTGGTCGCGGTAGGTCGCGTTCGGCGTGTCACCGTCGCCGGTGTAGCCGACGCGCGTGGCGGTCACGCCCGGCAGCCTGCGGACCAGATCCTGCATCCCCCAGAAGCACCCTCCGGCGAGGACGGCCTTCTCGGTTCCCTGTGTCATGCGACGCTCCCTGCTCAACGGTGTTTCGCGGCGACTTCCCGCCGTACCGTGCAACGCGCGAGAGTGCCGGAACATTTCGGCCCCGCGAGAACGGCGGGACGACACCGGCCGCAGTGGGCGATCCTCTTGCCCCATAGGCAAGTAGTGCGGGATTCAATCAACACTTTGTTTATGATCACCGGGTCCCCGACCGCCCTGCCCGGAGCACGCATGTCCACGCCCCCGCCCGCCGCCACCGCCCCGCGACCGCACCCCGTGCACGCCCTGCGCGCCACCGCCTTCGCCATCGGCGCCCTGTCGCTCCTGGTGGGGGTCGGTGTGCTGCTGCACCAGCCGCTGCTCATACCCCCGCTCGCGGCGAGCGCGGCGCTGGTGCACGGCGCGCCCGGGCTGCCGATCTCGCAGCCGCGCAACCTCGTCGGCGGCCAGCTCATCGCGGCCGTCATCGGCTTCGCCACCCTCGCGGTGACCGGCAGCAACGGCTGGGGCGCCGCCGTCGCCGCCGGTCTGTCGCTCGGCGTGATGATGCTGACGCACCTGTCGCACTCCCCCGCCGCCGCGACCTCCGTGATCGTCGTGCTCCAGGCGCCGGACCCGGTGCCGTTTCTGCCGCTGCTGGCGCTGGCGACGGCCCTGCTCGTCGCCATCGGGCTGCTGCCCGGCCGGATCGGCGGCCACCCGGTGCGCTACCCCGTGTCCTGGTGAGACCCACCGACCGGTGAGGCCCGCCTGGGGAACGCCCCCCCCGGGCCCGAATTCCGGATGACCGGAGCGGGCGTGGGCTGTTACGGTGCGGGGACCTTCCGCGTGAGTTGAGGAGACCGAACATGGCGGGTGACGACGACATCTCCGGGTGATACCCGGACCTGACAGGCCATCGGCCGATGTTGTGACGCATCGCCGCCCGTGGCCTCACAGTCGTCCCCTTTTCCGGTTCCGGGCAGGCGCAGTGCCCTGTCCGTCTCCCACCCGAGGTCTCTCGTCGTGTCCGACGCTTTCGTCATCTGCTCGAACCTGTCCTTCTCCTGGCCGGACGACACGCCCGTCTTCGACGGCCTGTCCTTCTCGCTGCCCGGCGGCCGCACCGGTCTCGTCGCGCCGAACGGCTCCGGCAAGTCCACCCTGTTGCGCCTGATCGCCGGTGAACTGAAGCCCGCCGGCGGCTCGGTGAGCGTGCGCGGCACCCTCGCCCACCTGCCGCAGACGCTGCCCCTGACCGACGGCCTCAGCGTCGCCGAGGTCCTCGGGGTCGCCGACGTGATCCGCGCCATCGACGCCGTCGAGTCCGGTGACGTGGACGAACGGCACTTCACCACCATCGGCGACGACTGGGACATCGAGGAGCGCACCCGCGCCCAGCTCGACGCCCTCGGCCTCGCCCACCTCGCGCTCGACCGCACCCTCGGCACGCTCAGCGGCGGCCAGATCGTGCAGCTCGGGCTCGCCGCGCAGCTCCTCAAGCGGCCCGAGGTGCTGCTGCTCGACGAGCCGACCAACAACCTCGACCTCGACGCCCGCCACAAGCTCTACGACGTCCTGGAGAAGTGGCACGGCTGCCTGCTGCTCGTCAGCCACGACCGGGAACTCCTCGACCGCATGGAGCGCATCGCCGAACTCGACCGGGGCGGCCTGCGCTTCTTCGGCGGCGACTTCACGTCGTACGAGGAAGCCGTACGCGCCGAGCAGGAGGTCGCCGAGAAGAACGTGCGCGCCGCGGAGGCGGAGGTCAAGCGGGAGAAGCGCGAGATGCAGCAGGCCCGCGAGCGCGCCGAGCGCCGGGCGAGCAACGCGGCCCGCAACCTCAAGAACGCCGGCCTGCCGAAGATCTTCGCCGGCACGATGAAGCGCGGCGCGCAGGAGTCGGCGGGCCGCGCAGGACAAGTGCACGCTTCCCGCGTCGACGAGGCCCGCGCCCGCCTCGACTCCGCCGAGCAGGCGCTGCGCGACGATCCGCGGCTCGTGCTCGACCTGCCCGACACCAAGGTGCCCGCCGGCCGGACCGTGTTCCTCGGCGAGGAGCTGAAGGTCGCCCGCGACGGCCGCGAGCTGTTCACCGGGCCCGGACTGAGCCTGACCGTGCGCGGCCCCGAGCGGATCGCGCTCACCGGGTCCAACGGCGCGGGCAAGACGACCCTGCTCCGGCTGATCGGCGGCGACCTCACCCCTGACAGCGGCACCGTCCGCCGCGCCGACGGCCGCGTCGCGTACCTGTCGCAGCGGCTCGACCTGCTCGACCGGGAGCGCACGGTCGCGGAGAACTTCGCCGCGTTCGCGCCGGCCCGCCCGGAGGCCGAGCGGATGAACCTGCTCGCCCGCTTCCTCTTCCGTGGCCCGCGCGCCCAGCTTCCCGTGTCCGCCCTGTCCGGCGGCGAATTGCTGCGCGCGACGCTCGCCTGCGTGCTGTGCGCCGAGCCCGCGCCGCAGATGCTGCTCCTGGACGAGCCGACGAACAACCTCGACCTCGTCGGCGTGGGCCAGCTGGAGAGCGCGCTCGCCGCGTACAAGGGCGCGTTCGTGGTCGTCAGTCACGACGCGCGGTTCCTCGCCCGGATCGGCGTGGAGCGCACCCTGCGGCTCGCGAACGGCACCCTGACCGACCTCGGGGCCCCGGAGGCGGGCGCCGATGTCTGAGCCCGCCCTGATCGCCCGCGACCTCGTCCGCGTCCACGGCGCCCGGCGCGTCCTCGACGGCGTCAGCCTGACCGCCGCCCCCGGCGCCCGCATCGGCCTGATCGGCGAGAACGGCGTCGGCAAGTCGACCCTGCTGCGGCTTCTCGCCGGCGTCGACACCCCGGACGCGGGCAGCGTGGAGCGCCCCGCGGACCTCGGCTTCCTGCGCCAAGAATTGCCGTACGAGCCCGGGCACACCGTCACCGACGTACTGGACGAGGCGCTGCGCGAGGCCCGCTCCGACCTCGCCGACCTTGAGCGCCTCGGCGCGCTGTTGGCCGACACCCCCGAGGGCGGCGACGGGCACACCGCCCTGCTCGACGCCTACGGACAGACCCTGGAACGGGCGCAGGCGCGGGAGGTGTGGGACGCCGAACGGCGGGCGGCGCTCGCGCTCGACGGGCTCGGGCTCGGCGCGCTCGACGGCGGCCGCACGCTCGGCTCGCTGTCGGGCGGGCAGCGCGGGCGGCTCGCCCTGGCGGCGCTGCTGGTGCGGCGGCCCTCGGCGCTGCTGCTCGACGAGCCGACGAACCATCTCGACGACGAGGCGGCCGCGTTCCTGGAGGCGCGGCTGCGCGAACTGCCCGGGACGGTGGTGCTCGCCAGCCACGACCGGGCGTTCCTCGACGCGGTCTGCACCGAGCTGCTCGACCTCGACCCGGCGCTCGACGGGCCCGTGCGGCACGGCGGCGACTACAGCTCGTACCTGGCGGCGCAGCGGGCGGCACGGGCGCGCTGGGAGCGGCGGTACGTGCGGGAGCAGGAGGAGTTGGAGGAGCTGCGGCACGGCGCGAAGGTGACGGCGCGCAGGGTCGCGCCGGACCGGGGCCCGCGCGACAGCGAGAAGATGGGGTACGGGCTGCGGGCCGGCCGGGTGCAGAGCCAGATCGCCCGGCGCGTGCGCAACGCGACGCGGCGCCTGGAGGAGAGCGAGCGCGCTCAAGTCCCGCCCACGCCGCGCCCGTTGCGGTTCAGCCCGGCGGCGCTCACCGGCGTCGCACCCGAGGCGAAGTCGGAGTCCGCCGGTGCGGAGGCTCCCGGGGCGGAGGCGGCGCGGGAGGCCGGCCCGCTGGTCGCGCTGCGCGGCGTACGGGTGCCGGGGCGGCTCGCCCTGGACCGGCTCGACGTGACGCCGGGCGACCGGCTGCTGGTCACCGGCGCCAACGGCACCGGCAAGTCCACGCTCCTCGCCGTCCTCGCGGGCCGGTCGGCGGCCGAGGGCGAGGTGCGGGTGCGGCCGGGGCTGCGCGTGGGGCTGCTCCCCCAGGACACGGTCTTCGCGCACCCCCGGCGCACCGCGCGCGAGACGTATCTGCGGGCGCTGGGGCCCGAGGCCGCGCAGGCCGTGCCGCTCGCGTCGCTGGGCCTGCTCGGCGTGCGTGAACAGGGCACGCCGGTCGGGCTGTTGTCGGTGGGGCAGCGGCGGCGGCTGGCGCTGGCGCTGCTGGTGGCCCGGCCGCCGGAGCTGTTGCTGCTCGACGAGCCGACGAACCATCTGTCGCCTCGGCTGTGTGACGAGTTGGAGGACGCGCTCGGTCCGGGCCCCGGGGCGATCGTGGTCGCCAGCCATGACCGGTGGCTGCGGCGGCGCTGGCAGGGACGGGAACTGGCGCTCGACGCTCGCTGACCTGTGCGGGCCGTGGGTGCCGTGGGGGCGTCCACGGCCCGTTCCAGCGGTCCGTTCGCGCCAAAGGACCGCGCTTTTCACGCTTCCTCAGCGTCGCAACACGCTGTTAACCCAACGATCACCATCGCACAGCTAATCTGCTTCTTGACCTTGCCTTGACCTGTGATTGATCAGGTCTTGGTTCATCAAAGAGTGGGCGGAGTACGCGTGTTGCGAGGTGGGACGGGTCGCGGGGCGGTGGCGCTGGTCGTCGCCGTGCTGCTGGCGTGCCCGCTTCTCACGTCCTGGACGATGTTCGCTCCCGCACACGCGTCCGATCCGGGCGCGCTGTCCCCGCGCACGGTGGCGGTCGTCGAGACCGGGCCCGGCGAACTGACCTCCGCGCACGACCCGGTGGAGGTGTCGCGCTCGCGCGAGCGTCCGCGTACCGCCGTGGGTTCGGCCCACTCCCCCACGCCCGTGCCCGCCGCCCTCGACACGACCGCGCACGCCCCGGCCCCGCTGCCCGGGCCCGGCGCCGCCCTCGCACGGCCGGGCAGAGCCGTGCCGGACCGTTCGCCCGCCGCCCTTCAGGTCTTCCGCTGCTGAGCGGGGCTCGCGCCCCCTCTTTTTGTCCTGCCCGTCCGACGCGCCCCCACAGCGCGCCAGGAGGAAACATCATGCAGCCCCTCATCGACCACGCCCGTTCGTTCGGCACCCGCCCTGAGGAGTTCGCCCGGCTCGCCGAAGGCCAGTCGCCCCAGGTCCTGTTCATCACCTGCTCCGATTCGCGGGTCGTGCCCGCGCTGATCACCGGCGCCCGCCCCGGCGAGCTGTTCGAGCTGCGTACCGCGGGCAACATCGTGCCCGCCCACGGCAGCGACGCCCCCAGTGGCGAGGCCGCCACCATCGAGTACGCCGTCGAGGTGCTCGGCGTCCAGGACGTCGTCGTCTGCGGTCACTCGCACTGCGGCGCGATCGGCGCCCTCGTACGCGGCGACGACCTCGCGGCCGTGCCCGCCGTGCGGGACTGGCTCGCGCACGCGGCCGGCGACCCGGCGGCCGACGACCCGGCCGATCCGACGGTCGCCGCGGCGGTCCAGCAGCATGTCCTCGCCCAACTGCTCAGGCTGCGCTCCTATCCGTGCGTCGCCCGCCGCGTGGACGAGGGACGGCTGCGGCTGCGCGGCTGGTACTACGAGGTGCACACCGGTGGCGTCCGGGAGCACCGCGCCGCGACCGACACGTTCGAGGCGCTGTGAGCGCCGCGACGGGCGCCCGCGCCAAGTACCCGTATCTGAGGCAGGACTTCACCGCCTCCCTCGTCGTCTTCCTCGTCGCGCTGCCGCTGTGCGTGGGTGTGGCGGTGGCCTCCGGCGTCCCGGCCGAACTGGGCCTGGTGACCGGCATCGTCGGCGGCGTCGTCACCGGTCTGATGCGCGGCAGCAGCCTCCAGGTCTCCGGGCCCGCCGCCGGACTGACGGTTCTCGTCTACGAGGCGGTACGGGAGTTCGGGCTGCCGGCGCTCGGGGTGATCGTCCTCGCCACGGGGCTGCTCCAGCTCGCCATGGGCGCGCTGCGGCTCGGCCGCTGGTTCCGGGCCATCTCGGTCTCCGTCGTCGAGGGCATGCTCGCGGGCATCGGCCTCGTCCTGATCGCGGGGCAGCTCTACGCGATGACCGGCGCGAAGGCGCCCGAATCCGGCGTCGACAAGCTCCTGGGGCTGCCCCGGGCGCTGGCCGACGCGCTCGGCGGCACCGTCTCGCTCGTCTCGCTCGGGGTCGGCGCGGGCACGGTCGCGCTGCTCGTGCTGTGGCCCCGGCTGCCGAAGCGGGCGCGGCTGGTGCCGGGTCCGCTGGCCGCGGTCGGGCTTGCGACGCTGGTCTGCGTCCTGGTGCCGACGCCGGTCGCCACCGTGGAGGTGAGCGGTCTCCTCGGGGCCGTACAGCCGCCGCCGCTCGGCGCGTTCGGGGAGCTGGGCACGCTCGCGCTGCTCGGCACGGTCGTCGCGTTCACGCTGATCGCGTCCGCCGAGTCGCTGTTCAGCGCGGCGGCCGTGGACCGGATGCACGACGGGCCCCGGACCTCGTACGACAAGGAACTGCTCGCGCAGGGCGCCGGCAACACCGTGTGCGGGGTGCTGGGCGCGCTGCCGATGACGGCGGTGATCGTGCGCAGCGCGGCCAACGTCCAGGCGGGCGCCCGCACGAAGGCGTCGCGGGTGCTGCACGGCGTGTGGCTGCTGCTGTTCGCGGCGCTGTTCCCGGCGGCGCTCGCGTACATCCCGATCCCGGCGCTCGCGGGTGTGCTGGTGCACGCCGGTGCCAAGCTCGTTCCCGTACGGGCGCTCGGGGCGCTGTGGCGGGAGCAGCGCGGGGAGGCGCTGATCCTCGTCGTGACGGCGGTGTCGATCGTCGCGGTCAGCATGTTCGAGGGGGTGCTCGTCGGGGTGGCGCTGTCGGTGGTGAAGACGGCGTGGGACGCCTCGCACGTACGCCTCGATGTCATCGACAAGGGCGCGGGCCCGGTGCGGGTGTACGTGACGGGCAACGCGACGTTCCTGCGGCTGCCGAAGATCCTCGACAGTCTGGAGGCGCTGCCCCGCGACCGCCCGGTGGAGCTGGATCTGACGGGTCTGCACCATCTCGACCACGCGTGCCGTACGGCGCTGGAGAGCTGGGCGCAGCGGCACAGCGGCGCGGACACCGAGCCGGTGAAGGTGACGGCGGCGCGCTGACCGCGCGCGTCGGCGGGCCGGCCGTCGTGCCCCCGTGGCACGGCGGCCGGTGCCGTGTCAGTCGACGACGGCGGCGACGGCCTCGATCTCGACGAGCTGGTCGTGGTAGCCGAGGACGGTGACGCCGAGCAGGGTGCTCGGCACGTCGTGGTCGCCGAAGGCGTCGCGGACGACCTGCCAGGCGGCGACGAGGTCCTTCTGGTCGCTGGAGGCGACGAGGACGCGCGTGCTGATGACGTCGTCAAGGCCGGCGCCGGCGGCGGCCAGGGCCTCCTTCATGTTGGCGAGGCAGACGGCGGCCTGGCCCGCGTAGTCGCCGGCGGCGGCCGTGCTGCCGTCGGCGTTCAACGGGCAGGACCCGGCGAGGAAGACGAGGCGTGCGTCGGCGGGTGCCGTCGCCGCGTAGGCGTACTCGGCGATGTCGGACAGGGCCGCGGAGCGGATGAGGGTGACGGAGCGGGCCATGGGTGCGCGGGGTCCCTTCGGTCGGTGCGGGCCCGTCATGCTGCCACGGCACCCGCCCCGCCCTCCTCCGGTTTTCTTGCCGTCAGCGGCGGCCGGGCAGCGCCGCGCAGTCGGATCCCGCGGGCTCGCCCGAGAGGCGGTCGGTGAGCCAGTCGGCGGCGTCGCCCTGGTCGGTGAGCAGCGGCCCGAAGTGGTTCAGCAGCGCCCGGCCCACGTCCGGCAGCACCACCGGCTTGTACGTGACCTGCGCGCCGCGCCCGCACCAGTCGACGGCGAGCTGCCGGGCCTGGGCGTGCGGGACGAGGTTGTCGTGCACGCCGGTCGCCACGCGCACGGGCCCGCTCGGCTTCAGGGTGCCGATCCGCTGCTCGGCGAGGAACTGCTGGAGGCGCGGTTCGGCGGCGATGATCTGCTCCAGGGAGGAGCCGTCGGTGGTCCAGGCGGTGCTGCGGCGCGAGCTGTAGCCGAAGATGGCGTCGCCGACGCACATGGTGGACAGGTCCTTGAGCGCGGCGCGGCCCTTGTCGTTGAGGTGGGCTTCCGCGATGGGGCGCAGGTCGGGGTCGGACTGGAGGAAGCCGTTGAGGGCCCAGCCGAGTGCGCCGACGAGGTCCGTGCCGTCGATGGCCTTCGTGGTGGCGGCGAGGTCGGCGGGCGGGGCGCCCGCGTAGGTGCCGGAGAGGGTGACGTCGGGGGCGTAGGAGTCGCGCAGTTCGGCGGCGGAGGCGGTGGCGCCGCCGCCCTCGCTGTAGCCGAACAGGCCGACGCGCGAGGCGGGGGTGACGGAGGCGCCGGGCAGGGAGCGGGCGGCGCGGACCGCGTCGAGGACGGCGTGGCCCCCGTCGACGCGGTTGACGTAGGTGTGCAGCCGGTCGGTGGCGCCGAGGCCGATGTAGTCGGTGACGACGACGGCGACGCCCCGGGCGAGCAGCCGGTAGACGGCCAGGTCCTCGTAACCGACCGACACCGTCTGGCCGTTGAGTCGGATCGGGTACTGGAGGCCGAGGGAGGCGGCGCACTGGTCGCCCTGTCCCTGGGTGCCGGGCGCGAGGGCGACGAGGGGGCGGTCGCCGGGTCCGCGCCAGCGGGCGGTCGGCTCGATGTAGGCGCCGGTCGCGGCGGCGGGCCGCCCGTTGGAGTCGGTCGTGCGGTACATGATGCGGGTGGCGGTGCCGGGCAGCGGGCCGTGCAGGGTCGGCAGGCTGAGCGCGAGCGGCAGCGGCTCGCTGCGGACCAGGGCGCCGGGGGCGGCGGGCAGTTCGGCGGGCGGGGTGTAGAACGCGGGGATGGTGACGCCTCTGGAGACCACGGGGGTGGAGCCGGTGTCGTCCGCGGCGGCGGCGGGCACGGCCTGCGCGCCGAGGCAGGCGGCGGCGGTGACGGCGACCGCCAGCAGGCGGGTGGGGGTGGACATGGCGAACCTCCTGGGTACGTGCCGGGGGCGATGCCCCGGCCCGGCCGGTAGCGGCCGGTGACGGCAGGCAGGCGCGGGCGGGCGGGACGCTCCCACCGCCCACTCGCGTCGCCGGGGACGGTACCGACGCGGGGGTTACCGGGGGTAGCAGGCGGAGGGTTACGGTTCAGTAACTTGCGGGGGGGGCATCGAGCGCGGAGCGCACCCGTACAACCACGCGCCCCTAACGGATGCGGACCAGTTCGTCCTGGAGGCGGCAGTAGTGCTGCCAGGCGCCTTGCAGGTTGCCGAGGCAGACTCCGAGGGCGCGCGTGCCCTCGGAGTGCGGGTCGCGGGCGGCGGTCGTGTTCCCTATGAGCGCCCTTATCGGGACGAGCGTGGACTCCAGTTGGGCGCAGACCAGTTCGCCGGCGTAGGCCACGTCGACGCGGCGCAGGGAGTAGAGGGCCATCCCGCTCGCCCGGACGGCGGCCGACGCCTTGTGCAGCGGCTCCATCGTGACGGCGCTCTCCTCGTCCTTGAGCGAGTGGCACGCTTCGTGGACGACGGCGAACGCGTCCCACATCTTGCTGCGGAAGTCCGCCAGGCACTCGTCGACGGCCGCTTCCCGCCGCGTCTCCTGGCGGGCCTGATGCTCCCGCCGGGCGCTGCGCTCCTCCTGGTCACGGGCGGCCCGGCCGGTCAGGAACGTACCGAGCATCGCCCCCACCGCGCTGGAGAACCCGGCCACGCCCGCGGCCCACACCGCCGCCGCCCCTTGATCCATGGACGCCGATTCTGCCCCATCGCACCGGCCGCGTCACGGCGCCAACGCCCGTGCGGTACGGGGCACTTCGCCCGCGCCCCGGGAGCACCCCGGGGCCGGCTGAGCGGGGGCGCTTTGCCGACGGCGCGGGCGCGGACGGTCCCCTGGCGTCCTGGGGCGGAGGTGACGTCGTAGGGTGCGGGCATGAGTGACGTGATCGGGGACAAAGGGGAGGAAGCGGGCGGGCGGGAGGGGCGCGCCGGGGTGTGGCGGGAGCGGCTCAAGGAGCGGATCTACGCCTCGCTGACCTTGCTCGCGGTGATGGTGGCGCTCGTGCAGGGCGGGCACCCCACGCACGAGGGCGCCGCCGCGTCGGTGGCCGTGACCGCGCTCGGGCTGTGGCTCGCCACGCTCGTCGCCGACCTCCAGTCGCACCCGGTGGCGCACGGGCGCATGCCCCGGCTGCCGGAGATCCGGCACGCCCTGTTCACGACGAGCCCCCTGCTGACCAGCGCCGTCGGTCCGCTGCTGCTGATCGGGCTGTCGGCGGCGGGCGCGTTGGCGCTGTCGACGGCGCTGTGGATCGCGGTCGGCAGCGAGGTCGCGTCACTCGCCCTGTGGGGGTACGCGGGCGGTCGTCGCGTCGGCGCAGGGGTCGCCGGCGCTGTCGTCACCGCCGCGCTCAACGCCGTGATCGGCGCGGGCGTCGTCGCGGTGAAGCTGCTCGCCGGGCACTGAGCCGGGCGGCGGACGCCTCAGGGGCGGCAAGGGTGCGGGGGGTGCGGCCTCAGGGCGCGGGGGTGCCGGGGGCGCGGGACGCCCGGCGCAGCAGGGCCGCCGCGAGCAGGCCCCCGGCGAGGACCGCCGCCGCGCCGACGAGCTGGCCCGCCTCCAGGGCGCGGGCGAACGCCCGGGTGACGGCGCGGCGTTCGGCGTCGGAGGAGACGGCGGCGAGCGCGGCGGGCAGCGAGGCCGCCGTCACCGGGACGAGCGCGGCGAAGCGGGCGCCGAGGACCGCGCCGAGCACGGCGACCCCGAGCCCGCCGCCGAATTCGGTGACCGTCCCCTCGATGCCCGCGCCGGCGCCGGCCTTCTCGCGCGGGATCGCCCCGAGGACGGCGACGGCCATCGCGGGGTTGGCGAAGGCGCAGCCCACGCCCATGAGGACGAGCCCGGCGAGCAGTCCCCCGTACCCCTCGACGAGCCGGCCCGCGAGGGCGACGGCGGCCAGCCCGAGGGCGAGGAGCGTCATGCCGAGGGCGACGGCGCCGGGGATGCCGAGGCGGGTGCCGAGCCGGGCCGACAGGCCGGTGAAGTTCAGCAGGACGACGGTGAGCGCGAACGGCGCGGTGCGCAGGCCCGCTTCGAGGGGGCCGTAGCCGAGGACGGACTGGAGTTGCTGCGTGAGCAGGAACAGGGCGCCGCCGCTGCCGAACGTGATGAGCAGCGCACCGAACACGGCGCCGGTGAAGGTGCGGTCGCGGAAGAAGGACATGTCGAGCATCGGCTCGGCGACCGTGCGTTCCCAGAGCACGAACGCGGCCAGGGCGAGGACTCCGCCGCCCGCGCCCGCGACGACGTACGGGGAGGTCCAGCCGTGTTCGGGGCCGGAGACGACGGCGAGGACGAGGGCGGTCATGGCGGCGATGGACAGCAGCGCGCCGATCAGGTCGGGGCGGCTGCCGTGGGCGGCGCGGCTCTCGGGGACGAGGACGGCGACGGCGACGAGGCCGAGGGCGACGACGGGCAGGTTGACGAGGAACAGCGAGCCCCACCAGAAGTGGTCGAGCAGCAGGCCGCCGACGAGGGGTCCCGCGGCGAAGCCGAGGGCGTTGACGGCGGCCCAGATGCCGATGGCGCGGACGCGCTCCTCGTCGTCGAAGACCTGGACGGCGACGGCGAGGGTGGTGGTGAGCAGAAGCGCGCCGCCGACGCCCATCCCGGCGCGCGCGGCGGTCAACTGGCCGGTGTTCTGGGCGAGTCCGGCGGCGAGCGAGCCCGCGCCGAAGACGGCGAGACCGCCGAGCAGGAGCCTGCGCCGGCCGTAGCGGTCGGCGGCGGCTCCGGCGGCGAGCAGCAGTCCGGCCTGGACGAGGACGTAGGCGTTGATGATCCACTGGATGTCGGCGGTGGTGGCGCCGAGGTCGGCGGTGAGGGTGGGGACGGCGACGTTGAGGATGGTGTTGTCGAGGATGACGGCGAGTTGCGCGAGGCAGATGACGCCGAGGACGAGCCAGCGGCGGGGGTCGCGGTCCGCCGGGGGCGCCGCGGCGGCGGTCGGTTGCTCGGCGGCGGGGGTCGCCGTCATCGCGGACTCCTCGGGGCAGGCGGGACCGACAGGACCCGGACCACCCCATCGGTAAGGTAACCCTAACCTAAGCGCGTATCGCTGCCTCGGGCGCGTCCTGGGACCGTCTCCGCCGCCGGGTCACTCCGGGTCGGTGAGTGCCGTGTCCACCTGTACGAGCCGCGGGCCCTCGGGATGCGTGGCGGTCAACTCGGCGTACAGCGCGCCTGCTTCGCGTACGGCGACCGCGGGCACCCCGTATCCGGCGGCGAGCGCGGTGAAGTCCATGCCGGGCAGGTCGGTGCCGGGCACGTCCGGGGCGTCGAGGAGGCGGCCGAACCAGCGCAGGGCGCCGTACGCGCCGTTGCGCAGGATGACGAAGGTGACGGGGACGCGGAGGCGGGCGGCGGTCCACAGCGCGGTGATGCCGTAGTGGGCGGAGCCGTCCCCGACGACGGCGACGACGGGCCGTGCGGGGTCCGCGAGGGCGACGCCGACCGCGGCGGGCAGCCCGAAGCCGAGGCCGCCGGCGGCGGGGAAGAAGTAGGAGCCGGGGTGGCGCAGGTCCATCTGGCGCCACCAGGCGGCGTTGGTGGACGTGGACTCGACGACGTACCGGGTGTCGGCGGGCCGCGTCTCGCGCAGCGCGGCGAAGACCTGCTCGGGGTGGAGGGCGCCGCCGTCCGCCGTGGCGGGGGCGGGCGGCACGGTGAACTCCCCGCGCCCGGGGCCGCGCCGGGGCAGCCTCGTGCGGAGCCCGTCGAGCACGGGTCCGGGGTCGGCGACGAGGGCTTCGCCGACGGGGGCTCGGGCGGCGGCGCTCGCATCGTCGGTGACCTGGACGAGCCGGGCCCCCTCGGGGAGATAGGGGCCGGGTACGTGCTGGTGGTAGCGGAAGACGGGGGCGCCGAGGACGAGGACGAGATCGTGCCCGGCGAGCGCGGCGGACAGGGAGCCGATCCCGGCCGGGAGCACTCCGCGCGCCAGGGGGTGACGATTGGGGAACGGCAGCCGGTGCGGGGAGGGGGCGGTCCACACGGGCACGCCGAGGTGTTCGGCGCAGGCGACGGCCCGGTCGAAGTGCCCGGCGGTGTCGAGGTCGCCTCCGAGTACCAGCACCGGGCGCCGGGCACGCTCCATCACGCGTACGAGGGCGTCGAGTTGGGCGGGGTCCGGATGCCGGGCCTGCTGGACGCTGCGGAGCTCCGGGGAGGGGCCGGCGAGTTCGGCGGTCCAGTCATCATAGGGGACGGAGAGATAGGTGGGGCGGCGCTGGAGTGCGGCCTCGAAGACGGCCTGCGCGAGGGAGCGGGGGACGTCGGCGGCGCAGGCCGGTTCGCCCGCCCAGCCGACGAGCGGGCGCATGAGCTGGGTGGCGTCGGTGTTGGCGAGCATCGCGTCCAACCCGATGGCGGTACGCACCTGCTGACCTGCCGTCAGGACCAGCGGGGTGCGGGCGTGGACGGCGTTGGTGAGGGCGCCCATGGCGTTGCCGGAGCCCGCGGCGGAGTGCAGGTTGACGAGGGTGGGGCGGCCGGTGACCTGGGCGTACCCGTCGGCCATGCCGACCACGGCGCCCTCGTGCAGCCCGAGCACGTACCGGAAGGAGTCCGGCAGGCCGGTGAGGAACGGCAGTTCGTTGGAGCCGGGGTTGCCGAAGATCGTGGTCAGGCCGTGCCGTTCCAGGAACGCGTGGGCGATGCGGCGTGCGGTCGGCATGGGTGACCCTCCTCGGCCGGCGCGGCGACGGCTCCCTCCGAGCGTAGAGAGACAGGGGTCCGCACTCCCGGTGTTCCGCCGTACGAGGGCGGGTGCGCGCCACTGACGGGGCTTCAGGTACCGGGCGCCTCCGGGGTCGTCTCGTCGGGGGCGTACTGGGCGAGGCCGTACCCGAAGGACCAGTCATCGGAGGTGTTCTCACGGAGCGTCACCACGATGTTCCGCGGCTCGACCCCGGCGCGTTCCTCCGCGCACTGGGCGATGGCCCGGTACAGGCTGCGCTTGAGTGCGGCGCCCCGGCCCGCGCGCAGGGTGATGTCCACGAAGACGACACCGTCGTCGCGCGGGATGTCCGGGTAGGTCGAGTACCGCAGGACGCTTCGGGTGCCGTCGTGGCCGGTCAGGACCTGGAAGAGGTCGTCGGGCGGGCAGCCGAGACAGGTCACCAGCGCTTCGTGCACGGCTTCGCCGAGCAGCCGCAGCCGGGCGGCGTCGGCGCCGACCGCGTCGATCCGGACCAGGGGCATGACGTCCTCCTCGGGGCGGCACGTGCCGCGCGTTCGGGAACCGGGCGGAGATCACTCCGCGCCGTACATACTAGTAGGTACAGCCACTTCGTGGCGCTCGTCACTGATCACCGCCCTGGGTGGTCAGGGCTCATAAGGTCCGCGTAGGGTCCCCCTTTGTCCGAACACCAGATGACTTCCGCATCACGAAGACCAGGAGTTTTCACCGTGCCCGCACCGTCCAGCGCCCCGGCACCCATCTACGACAGCCTCGTCGACGAGCACGGCGACGTTCTCGCTGACGTGCGGGAGGCCGCGCAGAAGACCGAGCGCACCGCGGAGAACGTCCTCCACTTCGGCAACGCGCCGGTGGAGCAGACCTCCGAGGACCAGGCGAGCTGAGAGCGGCACCCCGCCACCCGGCCGCCCGGCCTCAGCGGGCCGCGCGTCAGCCATCGCAGCCGTCCTAGCCGTCGCGCAGCACCTCGCGGGCGAGGCCGGCGAGCCGGGCGCGCCCCGCGGCCAACACGCCCGCCACGGCCCGCCCGCGTTCGCGTCCCCGTACGCGTCCAGGATGGCGACGGCCGCCAGGGATGGCGCAGGCAGCAGCGGGCCGCGGCGCGGACGCTTCGGCGGGCGGGTCGCGCCAGGGATGCGGCCGCGCAGTACGAGGCCCTTGCGCGCCGCTGTTCCGCCACAGCGAACACGGCTACCCCGGTGGCCCCGGCCCGGATCGCGCAGCCGGCCCGCCCGCGCCGCCCTGACCGGCGATCAGCTCCGCGTGCACCCCCACCCGTTCCACGACCCGCTGCACGCCTATTGACTCATTTTCAAACTCGTCGGTAGCTTCGATGCGCAGCGCGCTGAACTCCCCTGCCTCACACGGAACTTGGCCTTGAGCCGAGCCGGTTGCGAAGGAGCAACAGATGGCGATTCGCGCATTCAGAAGCAGGGTGGCGGCCCTGGCCGTCGCCTCGGGAGCCGTGGCCGTCGGCCTCGCCGCCCCCGCGCAGGCCGCGCCGCAGCCCCTCCCCTATGTCGCCCTCGGCGACAGCTACAGCGCCGCGTCCGGCGTGCTCCCGCTCGACCCCTCCGCGAGCCCGCTGTGCGCCCGCTCCACCGCCAACTACCCGCATGTCATCGCCGCGCGCACGGGCGCCGCCCTCAAGGACGTGACCTGCGGCGGCGCGCAGACCAAGGACTTCGCCGGGGCGCAGTACCCGGGGGTCGCGCCGCAGCTCGACGCGCTCGGCGCGGCCACCCGGCTCGTGACGCTGACCATCGGCGGCAACGACAACAACACGTTCATCGACACGATCCTCGCGTGCGCGTCCGCCGGCGTCGCCACGGCAGGCCAGGGCCACCCCTGCCAGACGCTGTACGGGGACAAGTTCACCGGTGACATCGACAACAAGACGTACCCGGCGGTGAAGGCCGCGCTCCAGGCCGTGCGGAACAAGGCCCCGCAGGCGAAGGTGGCGGTCCTCGGCTACCCCTGGATCATGCCCGCGAAGGCGCAGTCGGGCTGCTTCGTGAAGATGCCCATCGCCTCCGGGGACGTGCCGTACGTGCGGGACATCCAGACGCATCTGAACAGCGCGGTGCGGCGCGCGGCCGCCGAGACGGGCGCCACGTACGTCGATGTGGCGACCGCCTCCGAGGGGCACGACGCCTGCCAGCCGGCCGGAACGCGCTGGGTCGAGCCGGCGCTGTTCGGCACGAACTTCGTGCCGGTGCACCCGAACGCGCTCGGCGAGTCCAAGCTCGCCGACCTCACGATGAACGCGGTCGGCCTGCGCTGACCGTGGCGGCGCGCGGCGCCGGGGCGAAGGGGCGCGCCCCGGGCGCCGCGCGCCGCACGCCGGAGTCCGCCCCGGGCGGCCGGTCTCAGCGGGCGTCGAGCGGCTTGCCGTACCGGTGGGCCGTGGAGAGGTAGGGCAGGCGCAGCGAGCGCGGCGAGAACACCGCCGCCCCCGTCACCGCGCCCTTGGGCAGCGTCCACACGGCGCCGCGCCCGCTGTTCTCGCCGGGCGCGCCCACGGACACGTCGGGGTGGCCGTCGCGGTCGTGGTCGGCGGCGGAGACGGCCGCGCCGAAGGCGTCCCCGGCCTCGGCGACACCGGGCACGCCCCGCGTGTTCTGGTTGACGGCGACGGACCGGGCCGCGCCGGACGCGTCGAGCAGCCCCTGCGGTCCGCCGTACACCAGCCAGGCGGCGCCCGCGCCCGCCCGCTTGCCGATCGCCTCGCCCGGCGCGCCCGCGACGAGGTCGTCGCGCCCGTCGCGGTCGACGTCCGCGACGGCCAGGGAGGCACCGAACCGGTCGCCGTCCTCGGCGACACCCGGCACGCCCGGCGTGTCCTGGTGGAAGGTCTGCGCGCGCCCGCCGAACGAGCCCGGCCGCGCCGCCCCGTAGTGGACGTGGACGCCGCCGCCCTTGGCGAGGTCCTCGGGCCCGCAGGGGTCGTCGATGTTCTCGTCGGCGATCTCGCGGCACTCCCCGAGCGCGAGGTCCGTGTGCCCGTCGCCGTCGAAGTCACCGGCGGCGAGCGCGGTGACGCCCGCGTTGTCCGTGTTCCAGAAGTCGGCCATCGCGGACTCCCCCGCGTCCCACTTCCACAGCCGTACGTGGGACTGCGTGCCCGGCGCCCCCTTGTTCCAGTACGCCACGGCGAGGTCGGCGGTGCCGTCGCCGTCGAAGTCGCCGGTGGCGAGGACGGGCGCCCGGCCGCCCGTGGGGGCGGTGACGACCGTGGTGACGAGGCTGTCCTCGCCCTGGGCGACGAACGCGACGACCTTGTCGGTGCCGCCGACGACGATCTCCTTGCCGCCGTCGCCGGTCAGATCGGCGGCGGCGACGGACGTGCCGTACGCGGCGCCCGCGGAGCGGCCGGCCAGCACGTTCGCGCCGGGGCCAGGACCGCGCCGGGAGCCGGCGACGGCGACGACCGTGCCGACGTCCTTGCCCACGCCCTTGATGTCCTCGCCGGGCGCGCCGACGAGGAGTTCGGCGATGCCGTCGCCGTTCAGGTCGGTCAGCGCGACCGACGCGCCGAACCGGTCGCCCGCCTCCGGCGTGCCGGGCACCTCGGGGGTGGCCTGCGTGATCCGGATGCTGCCGTGCCGGCCGAGGCCCTTGGGCCCGCCCCAAACGACGTTGACGTATCCGGCCTTCGCCCGTCCGCCCACGGTCCCGTCCGGGACGCCGACGGCGAGATCGGCGTACCCGTCGCCGTTGAAGTCGCTGGTCGCGGGGCGGGGTGCCGCGTGGGCCCCGGCGGGCAGCACGCCCCCGGCGGTGAGGGCGGCGGCTGCCGCGATGGCGTACGTCAGGATGCGGCGTCTGTGTGGCACGGGCGGGCTCCCACAAGGTCGTCGGGCGGGCGTCTGTCTGGTGTGACTGCCGAGGGGCGGGGCGGGTTGTACGCGGTTTCACCCCGCGTTCAGCCCCCGGCCGTCTTCCCGGCTCGCGCCGCGCCGCGCGCCCTGGACGGCGTAGTACGACAGGGAGGCGGGCCGGTCCCCGCCCTAGTGTGAGCCCAGGTCAGGTGAGGTGACGGCAGGGCGGAGGGCCCGTGGGCGAGGACCGGCAGGACACCTGGGGCGGACGGCGCGCGTGGCTCGCGGGGGCGGTGGCGCTCGCGGTGGGCGGCGCGGGCCTGACCGCCTGGGCGGTGGGCGGCGACGAACGCCCGGCGCGCTCGGGGCCGCTGACGGCGGCGGAGGTCCGGTCGGCGGCGGACGGCTTCCTGCGCGCGTGGGCGGACGGCGACACGGACACGGCGGCGGACCGCACCGACGACGCCCCGGCGGCGGCGAGCGCGCTGCGCGCCTACCGCGCGCAGGCGCATCTGTCGCCCGAACACGTGGACGCGGGGCGGGCGTCGGGCTCCCGGGTGCCGTACGCGGTGCGCGCGGCGTTCCGTTACGAAGGGGCGCGCGCCGCCCTCTCGTACGACACGGCACTCACCGTCGTACGGCGGCGCGGCGACGGGCAGCCGGTGGTGCGCTGGCAGCCGTCGGTGCTGCATCCCCGGCTCGGGCCCGGGCAGCGGCTCGCCGCGCGCGAAACGGGCACGGCGCCACTCACCGCGCTCGACCGGGGCGGACGGGAGCTGGACCCACGGACGTTCCCCTCGCTCGCGCCCGTCGTGGAGGGGCTGCGCCGCTCGTACGGGAAGGAGGCCGGCGGGCGCCCCGGGGTGGAACTGCGGGTGGAGGCGGCGGGCCGGGCAGGCGCGGACGCGGCGACGGGCGGCCGGGCGCTGGTGGCGCTCGGCGCGGGCGCGCCGGGGCGGTTGCGTACGACGCTGGACGCGCGGGCGCAGGCGGCGGCCGAGCGGGAGGCGGGGCGGCGGCCCGGCGCCTCGGTGGTGGTGCTGCGGCCTTCGACCGGGGAGGTCCTGGCGGTCGCCGACCATCCGGCGGGCGGGACGTCGACGGCGCTGACCGGGCGGCTCGCGCCGGGCTCGACGATGAAGATCGTGACGGCGTCGCTGCTCCTGGAGAAGAAGCTGGCGGCGCCGGACTCGCCGCACCCGTGCCCGAAGACGGCCTCCTACGGCGGGTGGACGTTCCACAACGTCGACGACTTCTCGATCGGGGGCGGCACGTTCCGGCGCAGCTTCGCCGCGTCGTGCAACACGGCGTTCATCACGCAGGCGGGGCGGATCGCGGACGACGCGCTGGCGCGGCAGGCGCGGGACGTGTTCGGGATCGGGCGGGGCTGGCAGGCGGGCGTGCCGGTGTTCGACGGGGCGGTGCCGGTGCAGCACGCGGCGCCGAAGGCGGCGTCGATGATCGGGCAGGGCGGGGTGCGGATGAACCCCCTGACGATGGCGTCGGTGATCTCCACGGCCCGCACCGGAACGTTCCGCCAGCCGCATCTCGTCCCGCCCGGCACCGGCCGCCCCGCCCTCGTCACGGCGGACCGCGTTCTGGCGGCGGGCGCGGCGCGGGAACTGCGGGACCTGTTGCACACGACGGCGACCGAAGGCACGGCGGCCGGGGCAATGGCGGGCCTGGGCGGGGACATCGGGGCGAAGACGGGCTCCGCGGAGGTCGCGGGACAGAAGGAGCCGGACGGCTGGTTCGCCGCCTGGCACGACGACCTCGCGGCGGCGGCGGTGATGCGGGGCGGCGGACGCGGCGGCGAGTCGGCGGGCCCCCTCGTGGCGGCACTCCTGAAGTCGCTGGACGACTGAAGCAACCGGTTCCCTCGTCGGGACGTGCGGCAATCTCGTGGGCCCGTGCGTCGGCAGGGAGGCAACTGACTGCCGCTTTCCGGCGATCGACTGCTTGCGGCCTGCCGCTCGCACCGCCGCTGTGCGGACGGCAGGCCGCCGTCGCTACACCGAGGGGGCCGGCTGGAGGCGCATGGCCCTGGGGCCCGCTCCCGGGGTGTTGGTGCAGGCATGGTTCCCGGAACTCGCCAGGTGCAGGCCCAGACAGGTGCCGAGGGCGAGCTGGCCGAAGTAGTCGGGGTGCAGGGACTCCTGGGCCTGACCCTGACCGTAGCCGGTGGTCACGAAGCGGACCCATTCGCTGGTGCTGCCTGACGGCTGCCGCCCGGGCGCGGCCTGGACGGTGGTCGTGGAACAGACCTCCCGGCCTTCGAAGGCTCGGGAGAGGTCGAGGAACTCCGCGCCGCCCGTGCGGGCCGCGGCGGCCAGGGTGCCGCTGATCCGGGGGACGAGTTCGTCATGGGCCCAGGTGAAGTCCTTGTCGAAGAAGGGGCAGCCGCCCTTCGTCATGCGGTCGTACCGCTCCCCCGGGTAGCGCACCCGCGCGCCGTCGGGCAGGGGGGAAGGGTAGGACTGGAGGATCAGGCGGTAGCTGCCCTCAGGGTGTCCTGCCCGGGCCATGGCCGCTGTGACCTCGGCCAGCGACGCGACGGCCGCCCTGCGCAGGGCGGGCAGCCGGTCCTTGACCTTAGGTGCCGTGGTCGGGGCGCAGGGGGTGGCGCCGATGGGCCGGAGGAAGCTCTTGGCGCAGGTGCGGATGATGTCCTCGAAGCCGAGGTCGTTGCCGCCGATGGAGACGACCACGGCCCTGACGGGGTGCCCGGTGACGGTGTCCTGGAGCCGGCGGGCCTGGGACAGCTCGGTCTTGAAGGGGTGGCCGCCGTGTTCGGGCAGCAGGATCGCTTCGGAGGTGGCGCCCGAACAGGCGAGGTTGTGGCGCGGGTTGTCGAGGGGTGCGGAGTTGATCTCGGCGCTGTCGGAGCGGTTGCAGCGGTCGTCGTAGGAGGTGCCGTACACCCGGCGGGGATCGGTGACCCGCGTTCCGGGGTCGTAGGCGCGGTCGGTGCCCGAGTAACCGCGGGCGCTGTAGTTGCTGTTGCCGGCCCAGCGGCCCGCCTCACCGGAGATGAAGCTGTCGCCCAGCGAGATGACCCACGGGGTCTCCGCGGCCTTGTCAGCACCGGGCGCGGCGCTCGTCGGGACGACGCCCACTGCGGACAGGGCGATCCCCGCCACCAGGGTCACGGCCGCCAGAACCCGTCTGTTCCACGATGAAGTCATGCACGGCTAACGGCCGACAAAGCGGATGAATGCGCCTTTCAGCGCGAAGCAACCCCAACGGGTCCCTGTATCAGAATCCACGCCCCGGTGTCAGGGAGCGAGGCCCGCCTGCGAGAACGCGCTCCAGTTCCGTTCGGACACCGTGCGCCCTCGCCCGTCGATCCGCTGCGGTTCGGGGGCTTCGATCCTCTCGAAGCTGCCGCCGTAGAAGGCCCAGCGGCTGGCGGAGCCGTTGGCTTCCAGGGCCGCGGCGACCCGGTCCACCTTCAACGGGGAGTCCCCGCTCGCGGTGGCGGTGGCGAGGTCCCCCGCGGCCGGGACCGTGAGGACCCGGTACCTGCCGCCGGAGAAGACGGCGAACTTCGAAGGCTCGGCCTTTCCTTCATCGGTGCACTGGTGCGTACGGTCGGTGATGTTCATGACGGCGTCGACGTGATCGAGGCCGGCGAGCGCGGGGACGGAGCCGAGCGGACGGGGGCTGCCGACGGCGTCGACGGCCGGCTCCCTGCCTTCCGTACGCGCGTCGACGGTGGCCAGCCGGTCGCCGCTGAAGACGTAGTAGCGGTAGCTGCGCCCGCCGGCGATCGGGTTGCAGGTGAAGGTGGAGACCTCGTCGACGTCCCGGAACTTGGTGCCGGCGGTCAGCGGGCCGAGCGGCCGGCTGCCTTCGACAGCGGTGTCCGAGGTGCCCTTCAGGCGAACGGCGGCGAAGCGGTCCTTGGTGAACACCGCGAAGGTGTCGGAAGACCCGGGCAGCGGAGCGGTGGAGACGATCTCCGTCGGGCGTTTGAGGACGGGGTTCTGCTCACTGCCGTTGGTCCGGCCGATCGCGTGGCCGAGTTGGCCCGGAGTGGCGAGCACGTCCGCTCCCAGCATGCGCAGCAGTTGCGCCGTCAGCCCTTTGGGCGCGGGTTTCTGCTTGTAGTCCAGCGCGGGCCCTCGCCCCTCGGCCATGACCCGGTTCCAAGTACGGCCCGCGAAATCGGTGCAGTTCTGGTCCCAGGCGTAGCGCGTTCCGTCCTCCTTCTCCTTGGCCACGATGGCGTCCAGTTCGTCATGCTGCGCGCGGTCGACGGCGCGGCAGATACGGGCCTCGTGGTCCCGGCTGGGCGAGTCGGACGTCGGATGGTCCACTTGGAAGGCCGGGCTGTCTCCGTTGGCGTGATACCCGTAGGTGGTCGGCTTCTCGCCGGTGTCGGGGAAGTAGGCGAGCCAGGAATGCCCGAAACTGCCGGACCCGAAGGCTTTGGCCGCGGCCTTCAGCAGAGCGTCCACCGCCGGCTGCCGGCCTCCGTACTTCTCGGCCAGGAACTGCATGACCTGGCCCATGTCCCCCGCATCGACCACCTCTTGCGGGACGTTCAGCGGCTGGTCCACCAGCAGGTCCGAGAGGATCTTGTCGAGGTCGGCCGGTGCGCTCCGGCGTGAGTACATGCACAGCTCGCCGACAGCCGCTGACGGCGCGGCCGAGGCCTGGACGAGGAGGGGAGAGGACAGAGCGGCAAGGCAGGCGACGACCGCCACCGAGGCCGTTCGCTTGAAACGTGACATGAGGGGCGCTCCACATCGAGTCGACCCCTTCCGGATCGAAGGGGGCATGCGCCGAATGTCGCCCCCGCCCCGGCCCGGGTCCCGGACCCGCGACGGTTTTGGCGCCAACGGGCGCAGTGAATTACCTCCATCGCGCGGGCCAGGTCTTTCTCTCCTGCCAGAGCCGCGCGGAGCGCCTCGTATGCTCGGGGGACGCACGACGATCGATCTTGGAGTGAGACGGGTGGCGCGACGGCCGACCATGAGGGGGACGTGGGATCGCTTCGTGGCCTCCGACCCGGGGCTGCTGCGGCTGATGGCCGGGCTGCGCACGGTCACCGCGATCGGGCTGGCGCTGGCGGTGCTCGCACTGCTGGGCACCGACGTGACGCACATGGTGGCGGGCGCGATGACGGCGATGGTGGGCACGTTCGCCATCCGCGAGAAGACCGTGCGCGGCCAGGCCGTGACGCTCGCGCTCGGGCTGCCGACCGCGCTGGTCGCGGTCGCGCTCGGGGCTCTGCTGCACAGCCGCGTGGTGAGCGGTGACCTGTTCTTCGTGGCGCTGATCTTCGGCGCGGTGTACTGCCGCCGGTTCGGCGACCGGGGCACCGCGCTCGGCCTGATCGGCTTCCAGGTCTACTTCGTGTCCCTGTTCGTCAACGCCTCCGTCGGCCAGTTGCCCGGCCTGTTCGCCACGATCGCCGTGGCGTTCGCGTGCAGCGCCGTCGCCCGGTTCGCCGTGGTGCCGGAGACGCCGCAGCGGGTCCTCGGGCGGCTGCGCGACGCGTTCCGCGCCCGGCTCGCGCAGCTCGTCACCGCGCAGACCCGGCTGCTCGACGCGGCCCCCGGCGAACTGGACGACGTGCTCGACGAACTGCGCCGGCGCACCGCGCGGCTGCACGAGACAGCGCTGATGATCCAGGGCCGCCTGGAGGACGGCACCCGCGACGAGGCGACCGCCGCGCTGATCCAGCGCCGCGTCGCGGACGCCGAGGTCGCCGCCGAACGCCTCGGCATGCTGCTGCTGAACTCCCGCAGCTCCGAGCGCGCCGACACCCTGACCCTGCATCTGCCGGGGGCGCCCGTGCCCGCGACGGGGAAGCTGCCGCACCGCGAGGACGAGGCGAGCGCGACGCTGCGCCGGGACCTGGACGCGCTGCGCCTGATGGTGGCGCGGCCCGCCGAGGCCAACCGGGGCACGGCCGTCGCCCACGTACGCAACCGCCTGCTCGGCTACCGCGACGAGGAGGCCATCCCGCCCGGCGCGACCCTCGCCATGCAGGACGTGTTCCGCGGCATCGGTGAGGCGGCCCGCGCGGTCCTCGGTCTGCGGCTGGCGCTGGACGGGCCGCAGGACGAGTCGGACGACTCCCCCGCGACGACGCGTTCGCGCGAGGAGTTCGACGCCGAGGACGTGTCGATAACGGTCGCCGCCGACAAGAGCGGCGAGGCGGGCGAGGGCGGGGAGGAGAGCGGCGAGGACGAGCCGAAGGGGCTCGCGCGGCCCACGACACGGGCCGCGTTCCAGGTGGCGGTCGGCTCGGCGCTCGCCATCGCCGGCGGCGAGTTCCTCTCCAGCCAGCGCTGGTACTGGGCGGTCCTCACCTGCTGGGTCGTCTTCCTCAACACCGCGTCCACGGGCGAGATCGTCGTCAAGGGCTACCGGCGGCTGCTCGGCACGGTCCTCGGCGTCGTCGCGGGTGTGGTGCTGGCCGGGGCGGTCGGCAACCACACGTGGGTGGCGTTCGCGCTGGTGCTGCTCTGCGTGTTCGCCATGTTCTTCACCGCGCCGCTGTCGTACGCGCTGATGTCGTTCTTCGTGACGGCGATGCTCGGCCTGCTGTACACACTGCTCAACACGTACAGCCTCGACGTGCTCGTCCTGCGCATCGAGGAGACCGCGCTCGGCGCCGCCTGCGGCATCGTCGCGGCGATGCTCGTGCTGCCGGTGCGCACCGACCGGCGCACCGACGAACTGCTCGCCACGGTCCTGGAGCGGCTAGGCGAGGTCGTCGCGGGCGCCGTCGAACAGCTCAGCGGCGGGCCGGCCGTCGATCTGCTGGACAAGGCGCGGGAGCTGGACACCGCCCTGGACGACCTGCGGGCGTCCACGCAGCCGCTGACGCATCCGATCACGCCGTTGCGCGAGCGCCGGCAGACCGCGCGCTATCTCGTCGCGCTGCTGGAGACGTCGGCCTACCACGCGCGGTCCCTCGCGGCGACGGCCGAACTCGTGCCGTACAGCAAGCACGTGGGCGCCGATCCGCGGCTCGCGCGCGCGGCGCGCCGCGTCGACCACAACATCGCGGTCCTCGTCGCGCACGTCAACGACGAGGACACCTCGGGGAAGGTCGAGTCGGGCGCGAGCATCGCGGCGATGCTGGAGACCGACGGGCTCGGCGTCCCGGCGGCGAACACCGTCACCTTCCGCGTCCTGCGGCACCTCCAGCGCCTGGACGAGGGGATCACGGGTCTGGCGCGCCCGCTGGGCGTGGAGGTCGGGCCCCGCGCCTAGGTGTATTGACCCGCAGGGTTGTTCACACGGCTGATCGGTGGTTGGCCGCCGAGTGCGGTGTGGCAGCGGTGGTGGTTGTAGGTGTGGAGGAAGTCT
>NZ_JBVKBC010000009.1:0-272661 GCF_055639095.1 Streptomyces sp. NPDC107550 | reverse complement strand
GGAAGCTAAGCCTCACAGCGCCGATGGTACTGCAGGGGGGACCCTGTGGGAGAGTAGGACGCCGCCGAACTATTGTTGAGAGAAAGCCCTGGACGAGTAACCCGTCCAGGGCTTTTTCGCGTTTACGGGACCTCCCGTAGGGTCCATTCCATGCGCTTTGACCTCGTCATCTTCGACAACGACGGTGTCCTCGTCGACAGCGAACCGCTGTCCAACACCCTCCTCGCCTGCTATCTCACCGAACTCGGCCACCCCACCACGTACGAGGAATCGCTGCGCGACTACATGGGCGCCGCCATGCACCGCGTCCACGACCTCGTGTACGAGCGGACCGGGGAGCGGCTGCCCGGCGACTTCGACGACGTGTTCCACCAGCGGGTGTTCGCCGCCTTCGAACGGGAGTTGAAGCCCGTCCCCGGCGCCGTCGACGTCCTCGAACAGCTCCGGGCGGCTCATGTGCCGTACTGCGTGGCGTCGTCCGGGAGCCATGAGCGGATTCGCGTCGGACACCGGACCACCGGGCTCGACGCCTACTTCGACGACGCGCGGATCTTCAGCTCGCAGGACGTCGGCCGTGGCAAGCCCGCCCCCGACCTCTTCCAGTACGCCGCCCGGCACATGGGTGTGCCACCGGAGAAGTGCGTCGTCGTCGAGGACAGCCCGCTCGGCGTCCAGGCCGCCCGCGCCGCCGGCATGACCGTCTACGGGTTCACCGCCATGACCCCCGCCGACCGCCTGACCGGCGCCGACGCCCTCTTCCACACCATGGACGAGCTGCCCGCGCTGCTGCGCTGAAAGCCCGTACGCACCCCGTCACTCAAAGTTGAGGAAAATTCATGTTTGGTGGATCTACCCACAGGTAGCCGGGGGCCCTACGCTCACGCCATGACAGATGCGCTGCGGCACGGCCGGGCCTCGCTGGCCTTCAGCTTCTTCGCCCAAGGAGCCGCCTTCGCCCTCCTCGTGACGCGTATTCCGGCCATCCAGGACCGGTACGGCATCTCCGACGGGCTGCTGCCCGTCTTCCTCGCCGCCGTGCCGATCCTCGCCGGTGTGGGCAGCGTGACCACCGAGCAGCTCGTGAAGCGGATACGCCCGAGCATGGTGCTGCGGTGGTCCCAGCCCGTCGTCCTGCTGGCGCTGCTCGGCGCGGGCGCCGGGGACTCGATGGTCGAGATCGCCGTGTGCCTCGGCGTCTTCGGCCTCGCCGTCGGCGCCCTGGACGCGTCCATGAACATGCTCGGGGTGAGCCTGCAACGCGCGTACGGGCGCAGCATCATGCTCGGCTTCCATGCCGCGTACAGCCTCGGCGGGATCGTCGGCGCCTCGCTCGCCTGGGTGGGGGCGCACTGGAGTCTGTCGCTGTTCGTGTCCTACCTGCCCGTCGTGGCCGTGCTGCTGCCGGCCACGCTGATCGGCAGCCGGTGGTACGTGGACGCGGGCGCCGGTGAGACGGGCGCGGAGGGCGCCGGGCAGGCGGCGGGCGGCGGCGGGCTCGTCTTCAAGATGCTGCTGCCGCTGTGCCTCGTGATGTCGTTCGCGTACATCGGCGACTCGACCGTCTCCAACTGGAGCGCCAAGTACCTCCAGGACGTGCTGGGCAGCTCCGAGCAGCTGTCGACCGTCCCGTACAACGTCTACATGGTCATGACGCTCATCGGGCGGGCCGTCGGGGACGTCGGGGTGCGGCGGCTCGGCGCGGTCGCCGTGGTGCGGCTCGGGACGCTGGTCGCGGCCGCCGGGTTCGGGGTCGTGGCGGTCGCTCCGGGGCCCTGGGTGGGCATGCTCGGATTCACGCTGCTCGGGCTCGGGCTCTGCGTGATCGTGCCGCAGACGTTCGCGGCGGCCGGGCGGCTGTTCCCGAAGGCGTCGGACGCGGCCATCGCGCGGCTCAATATCTTCAACTACGTTGGCTTTCTAGTCGGTTCGCCGCTTGTGGGCGCTTTGGGTGACGCGTGGAGCTACCGGGGCGCGATGCTCGTACCGATGGCGCTCGTCCTGGTGACGCTCGTGTACGCCCCTTCGTTCGGCGGGGGAGAGGACCGATACGGTGACACGCATGAGCGGGCGCGCACGGCTGATGTGGGACGAGGCAGTAACGGGGTATGACTTCGGGCCTGGCCACCCGATGGACCCGGTCCGGCTCGACCTGACCCGGCGGCTGGTCGCCGCCTTCGGCCTGGAACGGGACCTGGACGTGGTCGCGGCGAAGGCGGCGGGGGAGTCGACCCTGCGGCTCGTGCACCGCGAGGACTACGTGGCCGCCGTCAAGGCCGCCTCCCTCGACCCCGGCGCGGCCGACCAGGCGTACGGGCTCGGGACGCTCGACGATCCCGCGTTCGCCGGGATGCACGAGGTGTCCGCGCTGATCGCCGGGCAGTCGGTGGGCGCGGCCGAGGCGGTGTGGCGGGGCGAGGCCCTGCACGCCGTGAACTTCTCCGGCGGGCTGCACCACGCGATGCCGGGCGCCGCCGCCGGGTTCTGCGTGTACAACGACGCGGCGCTCGCCATCGCGCGGCTGCTCGAACTCGGCGTCGAGCGGGTCGCGTACGTGGACGTGGACGTGCACCACGGCGACGGCGTGCAGGCCGCGTTCTGGGAGGACCCCCGGGTGCTGACCGTGTCGCTGCACGAGCACCCCCGCACGCTGTTCCCGCAGACCGGATGGCCCGAGGAGACCGGCGCGGAGGGCCTCGCCGAGGGCACCGCGGTGAACGTGGCGCTGCCCGCGGGGACCGGTGACGCGGGCTGGCTGCGGGCCTTCCACGCGGTCGTGCCGGAACTGCTCGCCGAGTTCCGGCCCCAGGTCCTCGTCACCCAGCACGGCGCCGACACGCACTTCGAGGACCCCCTCGCCCATCTCGCGGTGTCGCTGGACGCGCAGCGGGCCGTACAGGTGGCCTGTCACGACCTGGCGCACGCGTACGCCGACGGCAAGTGGGTCGCCCTCGGCGGCGGCGGGTACGCCGTCGTGGACGTCGTGCCCCGGTCCTGGACGCACCTCGTGGCCGTCGCCGCGGGCCGGGAGATCGCGCCCGAGACGGTGATCCCGGAGAGCTGGCGGCAGGAAGCGTACGCCCGTACGCGGGAGTTGGCGCCGGCGCGGATGACGGACGGCCGCCGGCCCGTGGCCCACCAGGAGTGGGAGGCCGGGTACGACCCGGCGGACCGGCTCGACCAGGCGATCCTGGCGACCCGCAAGGCGGCGTTCCCGCTGCGGGGCCTGCTGCCATAGCGGCGCGTTACTCCGACTGTGGGGTGTTCGGGGGTTTTGCGGGCGCTTTCGGCGGCAATGGGCCAGCATCGCAAAGGTGTTGAGCACCGGCGCCCTGCGAGCGCACCTGTTGGCGGCTCGGCTGGCCGGGCCTGTGGCGACCTCCCGCGAGGAGAGTCTGCGCAGTTACCGGCTGTTCGAGGCGCGGGACCCGCGTGTGCTGCTGGGGCTCGACCCCGAGTGGCCGTGGCGGCAGCGGGAGTTGCTGGCGCTGATGGCGGACCGGTGCGGGGTCTCCGCCGACCCGGAGCACCGGTTCGGGCCTGACGTCATCGATCCGGAACGTACGCTGGTCGCGCTCGACGCCTTCGCGGACCGGATCGGCGCGGCCGCCGAGCGCCGCGAGCCGGTGCTGTTCGGCACCGGGCATCCGCATCGACTGCTGGGTTTCTACGCCGAGTTGGCCGACGCCCTGTCGGCGGCGGGCTGTGTTGTCCTCACCCCGGCGCAGGGTCGCAGTGTCGACATAACGACCCGGTTCGGTCTACGTACGTACAACCTCGACTACGTACGGGGAGTCGCGTTGGTGCGTGAACCCGGCGTGTGTGTGCCCGGGAGCGCGACCGGCGCGCACACCCACTCGCCGCTCCCGGTTCGCACGGTCCTCGGGGCGCTCGCGGACGCCGGCGGGCCGCTGCCGGAGCTGGTCGTCGGGGACCATGGATGGGTCTGCGGCGCAGGTCAGTTGGGGTTCGATGCGATCGGGCTGGCCGATACCGATGATCCCGCGCTGTTCGTCGGTGAGGCCGAGGGGCAGGTGTCCGTCGCCGTTCCGCTTGATGACGCTGTGCGGTCTGATTACTACCGACCGCTTACTCGCTATGTACTCAATCGAGCGTGTCTGTCACAGTAGGCGGCTGATCGCTGCTCCTCTTCCCCACTCGCATCACCCGCCCCTACATTGGGGAGTGAGCACGCAACGACGTTGAGTCACCGGAAGGGGAAGCCGGTGGCCGTCGAGTGCGGAAGGTTCAGGTGTGACATGGCTGCAGGAGAAGGTAGGCCTCTGAACGAGGTGCAGTTCCTGACCGTGGCGGAAGTCGCCGCGGTCATGCGAGTGTCCAAGATGACCGTGTACCGGCTGGTGCACAGCGGTCATCTGCCCGCGATCCGGGTCGGCCGCAGCTTCCGCGTCCCGGAGCAAGCGGTTCACGAGTACCTCCGCGAGTCCTATGTGGGGGTGGAAACGGCCTGATCGGGCCCGCCCCGGGGGCCTCGGCGGGGCCCCCGGGAACCCTCGATTTCCAGCCCGGCGCCCGGGCGGGGTAGGCTAGCCCCTCGTAGGTCGTGTGGGCCCCAATGCAGCCCCGCACCGAGTGATTGTCCCCGCGCTGCGGGGGTTGTCCGAGAAGTGAGCGAGGGTTAGTCGTGGGCTCTGTTATCAAGAAGCGGCGTAAGCGGATGGCGAAGAAGAAGCACCGCAAGCTGCTGAAGCGCACCCGCGTGCAGCGTCGCAACAAGAAGTAAGCGACCGCTGCGTCAAGCGCGTGTGCTGTGGCCCTTCCACCGTCCGGTGGGAGGGCCACAGTGCGTTGTGCGGGTGGACGCGGGTGCGGCTGCCGTCGCTTTTCACGTCGCGGGGTCATCACAGCGCAACATCGACCCGCTAACGTGACGGCAGGCGTGGTGTGCGCGGCGCGGCGGTCTTGGACGGAAGGCAGGCGCTGATCTTGGGCAAGGTCGTGCTCGTGACCGGGGTGGCCCGGCAGCTCGGCGGCAGGTTCGTCCGCCGCATCCAGCGGGACCCTGACGTGGACCGGGTGATCGCGGTGGACGTGGTGGCGCCCGAGCACGAACTGGGCGGCGCCGACTTCCTCCAGGCCGACATCCGGCAGCCGGCCATCGCCCGCGTGCTCGCCGAGTACGCCGTCGACACCGTCGTGCACCTCGACGTCACCGGGACCCCGCTGGCCAGCGGCGGACGCGGCTCCGTCAAGGAGACCAACGTCATCGGCACGATGCAGCTCCTCGGCGCCTGCCAGAAGGCGCCGCACGTGAAGCGGCTCGTGGTGAAGTCCAGTACGAACGTGTACGGCTCGGCGCCCCGCGACCCGGCCGTCTTCACCGAGACGACCCCGCCGAAGTCGCTGCCCAGCGGCGGCTTCGCCAAGGACACCGTCGAGGTCGAGGGGTACGTACGCGGGTTCGCCCGGCGCCGGCCCGATGTCGCGGTGTGCGTACTGCGGTTCGCCAACATCCTCGGCCCGACCACCGGCACCCCGCTCGCCCAGTACTTCGGGCTGCCGGTGCTGCCCACGGTGTTCGGCTACGACCCGCGCCTGCAGTTCGTGCACGAGGACGACGTGATCGACGTGCTGCGCATCGCCTCCCGCGAACCCCGGCGCGCCACCCTCAACAGCGGCACCTTCAACATCGCCGGTGACGGGGTGCTGCTCCTGTCCCAGTGCTCGCGGCGGCTCGGGCGGCCGACGGTGCCGGTGGCGCTGCCCGCGGTCACCTGGCTCGGCGGGGCGCTGCGTACGCTGGGGGTGACGGACTTCTCCCCCGAGCAGATCAGGCTGCTCACGCACGGCCGGGTCGTCTCCACGGCCCAGATGCGCGACACCCTCGGCTTCCGGCCCGCGTACACGACCGCGGAGACCTTCGCGGACTTCGTACGCGGCCGGGGCCACGGGCTGCTGCCGCCGCGGACGGTCGCGGCGGCCGTGGACCGGATCGCGGCGCTCGCCCCGGCGGCCGCCGCCGAGCACAGCCCCAGCCACTCCCCGACGCAGAGCGCCAACTGAGGAGCGCGTGAACGATGGCGGACGCCAAGGTCATTCCGTTCGACGACGACAGGTCGCGGGGGTCGGCCGGCAAGGGCGCGTCCCGCCGCAGAAGCGCCCGGCGCGGCGGCGAGAGCGGTCCCGTACGCGAGGTGCAGCCGCTCACGGCGACCGCCGGGGCCGAGCCGGGCCAGGAGGCCGGACCGGGCCAGGAGGCCGCGGAGGCGCCCGAGGAGCGCCCGGGCGGCGGCTGGGACCGGAAGCTCGCGGGCGGCCTCGCGTTCCTGCGGCGGCGGCTCACCGGGGACTACGAGGTCGACGAGTTCGGCTACGACGAGGAACTCACCGACCAGGTCCTCATGTCGATGCTGCGCCCCCTCGCGGAGAAGTACTTCCGCGTCGAGGTGAAGGGCGTGGAGAACATCCCCGCGAAGGGCGGGGCGCTGATCGTCTCCAACCACTCCGGGACGCTGCCGCTGGACGGCCTGATGATGCAGGTCGCCGTCCACGACCACCATCCGGCGGGCCGTCACCTCAGGCTGCTCGCGGCGGACCTGGTGTTCATGCTGCCCGTGGTCAACGAGCTGGCGCGCAAGGCCGGGCACACCCTGGCCTGCGCCGAGGACGCGCAGCGCCTGCTGGAGGGCGGCGAGCTGGTCGGGGTGATGCCGGAGGGGTTCAAGGGCATCGGGAAGCCGTTCAGCGAGCGGTACAAGCTCCAGCGGTTCGGCCGGGGCGGCTTCGTGTCGACGGCGCTGCGGGCCGGGACGCCGATCGTGCCGTGCTCGATCGTCGGCGCGGAGGAGATCTACCCGATGGTGGGCAACGCGAAGACGCTGGCCCGCGTGCTGGGCTTTCCGTACTTCCCGCTGACGCCGACGTTCCCGTGGCTGGGGCCGCTGGGGGCGGTGCCGCTGCCGACGAAGTGGACCATCCAGTTCGGTGAGCCGATCCCGACGGACGGGTATCCGCCGGAGGCCGCCGAGGATCCGATGCTGATGTTCAACCTGACGGACCAGGTGCGCGAGCAGATCCAGCACACGCTGTACAAGCTGCTCGTCCAGCGCCGCTCGGTGTTCTTCTGAGTCTGCGCGCGGGGCCCGCACGACGGCGTACGGGGCCCTGAGGGGCGTACGGGCGTCTGAGCAGGCAGCAGGCATGCGGAAGGGCCCGGGGCGCGCCGCCGCCCCGGGCCCTTCTCGCGCGTACGTACGGACGTGCCTTGCCGCGCTACTCCTTGGCGTCCTCGCCGCTGATGCCGAGGCCGGGCAGGACGCCCGGGAGCAGCGGCGGGAGGGTGACGTCGGGCTTGGCGGGGCCGTTGTTCCCCGAGCCGGTCCTGCCCTCGGACGGGGTGGGCGTGGCCGGGGACTGCTTCGGCGGGTCGAGCAGGCCGCCGGTGGTCTCGCCGAGGAGGCCGTCGTCGCGCTTGCTCGCGCCGGAGCTGGACGGCTTCGGCTTCGTCGACGCGCTGCCGTGGTGCCCGGTGTCCGCGGAGCCGGAGGGCGCCGAGTGGTCGGTGCCGGTGGCGCCCGGTGTCGTACCGCTGGTGTCGCGGGCCGGGGCGGAGCCGCCGCTCTTGTCCGGGGTCTGCGGCAGCAGCGAGCGCAGCGGGTCGACTTCCTGGTCTATGGCGGCGAAGACCGAGCTGACCTCGTCCCGGACGTCGCCGAGCTGGACCGGGAGGCTGTCGCTGAGCGCGGTCCAGCTCTTGCGGTGCGACTCGGAGAACGCGGAGAGCGCCTGGATCGGGCCGAGCGAGCCGTCCCGCTTGTACGCCTCGCTGAGCAGGCGGTGGCCCTCGGACGCGTCGTAGCGCATGCCGGACAGGGCCCTGCGGACCTCGCCGACCGACTCGTGGTCGAGGGGGCCGCTGCGGCCCCGGTCCATGAGCCTGCGGGCCTCGTTGAGCCGGGTGGACGCCTGGTCCAGATAGATCCGGCCCTTGTCGGTGTCCGTGTCGGCCATGCCGAGCTTCAGGTCTTCCATGCCGCGCTTCAGCCCGTAGAGCGAGTCACCGGGCAGGGCGCTGGAGCTGGCCGCGGCCACTCCGCCGAACGCGCCCGCGGCGACACCGACCGTGAGGCCGCCCGCCGCGATGCCCTTGGTCAGGCGGGAGCGGGGGCGGAGCTTGCGCAGCGGGGTGGCCCGGTGGGCGCCCTTGCCGCGCTGCTCGGGCACGGACGGTGCCGTGCCCTCCTTGAACATGGCCTCCATCGCGGCCACGAGCTGCGCCCGCTGCACCACCTTGACCTCGGGGTCCAGCTCCGGTCTCGGCAGCTCGCCGAGGCCCGAGGCCACGGACAGCAATCTGCCCTGCTCGGCCTGGTCGCTCTGCTGAGCCGCCGGTTCGTCCGGCTGCCGCGCCGCCGCGTCCCGGTCGGACTGGTCCTCCAGGGCCTGGGCGAAGGCGTTCGCCCGCCGGTGTGCCGAAACATTTGCGATCACTGGCGGCACCTCCTCTCATCATGACGGTCGACTCGCGTGTGTCGACTCCCCAGGGGGTCCTGAGGGTTGCACGCCCGGACCGCATGCACACGATCGAGTGAGCGAAGCCGGTCAGGGAGCGACCACAGGGAGCCTGCATCCCGCACAACGAGCGGCGCGGCACTTGGGTTACGGACGAAAGATGATCCGACCGCGAACACATCTCCCTTTCACAGAAGGTGAGTTGAGAATCGCGGTGGGTGACGGTCCGGTGTGGGGCCCGGCGGGGACGGGGTTCAGCGGGCGTCGTCCGGCAGCAGCCGGGCCAGCGTCCGTACCGCCCGGTACTGGAGGGTCTTGATCGCTCCCTCGTTCTTGCCCATGACGCGGGCGGTCTCGGCGACCGAGAGCCCTTGCAGGAAGCGGAGCGTGACGCACTCCTGCTGCTGCGGGTTCAGCCGTCGTACGGCGTCCAGCAGTGCCGCGTTCGACAGGGACTCCAGGACCGAGTCCTCGGGGGAACGCTCCACCTCGTTGGCGTCGAGCATCTCGCCGGTGGTGACTTCCAGGCGGAAGCGGCTCGACTTGAAGTGGTCGGCGACCAGATTGCGGGCGATCGTGACCAGCCAGGCGCCGAAGTCGCGGCCCTGCCAGGTGAACGTGCCGATCCGGCGCAGGGCGCGCAGGAAGGTCTCGCTGGTCAGGTCCTCGGCTGTCGCCTTCCCGCCGACGCGGTAGTAGATATAGCGGTAGACGGTGTCGCTGTACTGGTCGTAGAGCCGGCCGAAGGCGTCGGCCTCACCGGCCTGGGCTCGCTCGACCAGTTCCATCATGCGGGCGCTGTCGCTGTCCGCCGCGGGCCGGCGGGCCGTCGTGCCGGACGCGCCGGCGGCACCCGAGCGCGCCCGTCTGCCGACGGTGGCCGCGCTGGAGTCGGCCATGGCGAAGCACGGGCCGGCAGGGCCGGTCACGGCTGTCGCTGCGACGGCGAGGGCGGGGACGGCGTACGCGGTGGGGACGAAGCCGCGCAAGCGGTCCGCGACCGTTGCGCGCAGCGTAGCCAGGCCCGAGGCGTCAACCCCGACGTGTGGGTACACGGGACTCCCAGAGGCAGAGCTTCCATCACGTGCAGTGCCGGTTTGTTCACCCGTCGTACTGACGCGTGGGTACCGGAATGCGTCTGAGGAGAATAACGCTTCGTGCAGGGAGCGCTACACCCAGTTGCTCAAATCGTCGATTCCGTCACTTCTGTAGTCGTTCAGCGATGGTTCGAGCACCAGAGAGTGACCACTTGTTGATCGGATTAGGTCATCTTCCGGTCATGGCTGTGTCGCGTTGTGGTCGAGTGGTATCCGCGTGAGTGACCGTCGCAGGGCCCGGGTAAGACGTCCGGAAGGTTCAGCGGCGGCGGCGGTGCAGGGCGATGGCCGCGGCCGTGCCGCCCGCGACCGCGCCGACGCCGGCCGCCGCGGGGATGCCGACCTTCGCGGCCTTGCGGCCCGTGCGGTAGTCGCGCAGCCGCCAGTCACGCTCGCGCGCGTACTTGCGCAGTTTCGCGTCCGGATTGATCGCGTACGGATGCCCGACGAGCGAGAGCATCGGGATGTCGTTGTGCGAGTCGCTGTAGGCCGCGCAGCGGTCCAGGTCCAGGCCCTCCGCCGACGCGAGCGCCCGTACCGCCTCCGCCTTCGCGGGCCCGTGCAGCGGCTCGCCGACCAGGCGGCCCGTGTAGACGCCGCCGATGGACTCCGCGACCGTGCCGAGGGCGCCGGTCAGGCCGAGGCGGCGGGCGATCACCGTGGCGATCTCCACCGGCGCCGCCGTCACCAGCCACACCTTCTGCCCGGCGTCCAGATGCGCCTGCGCCAGCGCGCGCGTGCCGGGCCAGATGCGCTCGGCCATGTACTCGTCGTAGATCTCCTCGCCGATCGACATGAGTTCGGCGACGCGATGGCCCTTGACGATGGACAGCGCGCTGTTCTGCGCGTCCTGCATGTGCTCGGGGTCCTCGACGCCCGCGATCCTGAACCACGCCTGCTGCCAGGCGAACCGGGTCAGCTCGCGGCGCTGGAAGAACTTCCGCTTGTACAGGCCCCGCCCGAAGTGGAAGATCGCGGCGCCCTGCATCACCGTGTTGTCCAGGTCGAAGAAGGCGGCGGCCTTGTCGTCGCCGACGACCGGGAACTCCGGTTCCGCGGGCGGCTGATCGAGCGCCTGCTGCTCCTCCAGCTCCTGCGAGGTCTTCCGGGCGGCCTCCGCCGAGGCCTCGCCGGCCAGCACGCTGCGCGCCGTGGCGGAGCGCCTACGAGGGGTGAGCCATCCAAGAGCGGCCATGCGGCGAGCATAGCCACGACTCGGGCCGCGGCGGAGTCGGGCGGATTTCGGGAAGCTGTCCGCGGGTGGAATCCCGGCCCGCGGCGGGGGCCAGAATGGGCGGTATGAGCCCCCTGTTTCGCCGCGGCGAGAAGAAGAGTCCCGAGGAGCGCGTCGTCACCCTGGTCGGCAAGCCCGGCTGTCATCTGTGCGACGACGCCGAGGCCGTGATCGTGAAGGTCTGCGCGGAGGTCGGCGCCTCCTGGGAGAAGAAGGACATCACCGAGGACGAGGAGCTGTACCGCAAGTACTGGGAGCAGATCCCGGTGATCCTCGTCGACGGTGAGCAGCACGACTTCTGGCGCGTGAAGGAGGAGCGGCTGCGGCGGGCGCTCACGCAGTAGCACAGCGCGCACGAGGGCCCCCGCGCGGTCACGCACGTCACTGACCGGGCAGTCCAACTGGTCCGGTTTTTCGCTTAGGATCGAGGGCGGTTTTGGTCTCGGGGGCGTAGATCGTAAGGAAGGTGTGCGGTTTTGCCCCCCACAGGTGAGCAACGAAGCTGCCTGCGCGCCGGTTCCAGGAACGTGCGCGGGGGGCGCGTGACCCCGGTCACGTTGGCCGGGCAAATCGGACACCATCTTTGTGCACGCGTTCACAAAGACATAGCCTGCATTCGACGGGGCGGTCATGGAACGCTGAGCCGCCCGCAGCCCCGCTCTACCCGCAGGAGCACCGTGGCAACTGGCCGAACTCACCGACCGGCGACCCGCAGCCGAGGCATTCCCGAGGCCACCGTCGCCCGGCTTCCGCTGTACCTCCGCGCTCTCACCGCACTGTCGGAGCGCTCGGTGCCCACGGTCTCCTCCGAGGAGCTGGCGGCCGCCGCGGGGGTCAACTCCGCGAAGCTGCGCAAGGACTTCTCCTACCTCGGCTCGTACGGCACCCGCGGTGTGGGCTACGACGTCGAGTACCTCGTCTACCAGATCTCCCGCGAGCTGGGCCTCACCCAGGACTGGCCGATCGTCATGGTCGGTATCGGTAACCTCGGTGCGGCGCTGGCCAATTACGGCGGGTTCGCCTCGCGCGGCTTCCGGGTCGCGGCCCTGATCGACGCCGACCCGGCGATGACCGGCAAGTCCGTCGCGGGCATGGCCGTGCAGCACACCGACGACCTGGAGAAGATCGTCGACGAGAACGGCGTCTCCATCGGCGTCATCGCCACCCCCGCCGGTGCCGCGCAGCAGGTCTGCGACCGCCTCGTGGCCGCCGGTGTCACCTCCATCCTGAACTTCGCGCCGACCGTCCTGTCCGTGCCGGACGGCGTCGACGTGCGCAAGGTCGATCTCTCCATCGAGCTGCAGATCCTCGCGTTCCACGAGCAGCGCAAGGCCGGCGAGGGCGTCGCCGACGGCCCCGAGGGCGCCGGTGTGGGCGTCGAGGGCCCGGCCGCCAAGGTCACCAAGCCGGTGACCGCCCCGGCCGAGAGCGCCGACGACCGCAAGGGACCCGACGGGGACGTGCCCGCCGTGATGCCGGCATGAGCCTCCTCGTCGTAGGACTGAGCCACCGCAGTGCCCCCGTCAGCGTCCTGGAGCGCGCCGCGCTGAACGCGGACACCCAGGCCAAGCTCGTCCAGGACGTCCTCGCCGCCGAACCGGCCGCCGAGGCCGCCGTCCTGTCCACCTGCAACCGCATCGAGCTGTACGCCGACGTCGACAAGTTCCACGCCGGTGTCGCCGAGGTCTCCACGCTGCTCGCCCAGCACAGCGGCGTCGGCCTCGACGAGCTGACCCCTTATCTCTACGTGCACTACGAGGACCGGGCGGTCAACCACCTGTTCTCCGTGGCGTGCGGGCTCGACTCCATGGTCGTCGGCGAGGGCCAGATCCTCGGCCAGATCAAGGACACCCTCGCGCGGGCGCAGGAACTGCACTCGGCGGGCAAGCTCCTCAACGACCTGTTCCAGCAGGCCCTCAGGGTCGGCAAGCGCGCCCACTCCGAGACCGGCATCGACCGCGCCGGACAGTCGCTCGTCACCTTCGGCCTCGAACAGCTCGCCGCCGGGCAGCCCGTCGGGGCGTGGGCCGCGGGCAAGCGCGCCCTCGTCATCGGCGCCGGCTCGATGTCCTCGCTCGCCGCGGCCACCCTCGCGCGGGCGGGCGTCGGCGAGATCGTCGTCGCCAACCGCACCCCCGAGCGCGCCGACCGGCTCGTCGCCCTGCTCCAGGAGAACTACGGGCACGGCGTCACCGCCCGCGCCGTCGCCATGGACGCCGTACCCGGCGAACTGACACGTGCCGACGTCGCCGTCTCCTGCACCGGCGCGACCGGGCTCGTCCTGACCGGGGACGCCGTGCGCGCCGCCGTCGCGGGCCGCACCCCGACCGCGGGCGCCGAGGTGCCCGCGCCGGCCGTCGCCGCCGCCAGGTCCGGCGTGGAGGCGCCCGTGGTGGAGAGCGTGCGCGGCGGGTTCTCCGTCGAGGGCGAGGCCGCCGTCGCCGGGTTCGACGCGGCGGCCCTGGAGCAGCACGGCGCCTGGGTGGACAACGCGCCGGGCACCCGCGCCCCGGCCCCGCAGCCGTCCGAGGCCGCGGCCATCGCCGCGCTCGCCGCCGCGGGCCGGGTCCCCGAGATGCGCCGCGAGCGCGTCCCCGAGCCGGCCCGGCCGGTCGCGCTCGCCCTGCTCGACCTCGCCATGCCGCGCGACATCGACGCCGCCGCCCACCGCCTCGACGGGGTGCGCCTCGTCGACATCGAGTCCCTCGCCGACGCCTCCGCCGACGCGCCGATGGCCGCCGACGTGGACCAGGTGCGGGAGATCGTCGCCGACGAGGTCACCGCGTTCGGCGCCGCCCAGCGCGCCGCGCGGATCACACCGACCGTCGTCGCGCTGCGCTCGCGGGCCGCGGACGTCGTCGCCGGTGAGATCGCCCGGCTCGACGGCCGGCTGCCCGGCCTCGACGACCGGCAGCGCGCCGAGATCACCC
This sequence comes from Streptomyces sp. NPDC107550, assembly GCF_055639095.1. NCBI lineage: Bacteria > Bacillati > Actinomycetota > Actinomycetes > Kitasatosporales > Streptomycetaceae > Streptomyces > Streptomyces sp. NPDC107550. The sequence goes on along the minus strand of NZ_JBVKBC010000009.1, from coordinate 258,931 downwards.
AGACCGTGCGGCGCGTCGTGGACAAGCTCCTGCACGCGCCGACCGTACGGGTCAAGCAGCTCGCCGCCGAGCCCGGCGGCGCCGGGTACGCGGACGCGCTGCGCACCCTGTTCGACCTGGACCCGGAGACGGTCGCGTCCGTCTCGCAGGCCACCCCCCAAGACCGTGATGAAGCGGTAGGCAAGAATCGAGGCCCGGCATGACTGCCGAGAAAGCGCTGAGGCTCGGGACGCGGCGCAGCAAGCTGGCCATGGCCCAGTCCGGGCATGTCGCCGAAGCCGTGCGCCGGATCACCGGCCGTGACGTCGAGCTGGTGGAGATCACCACGTACGGCGACACCTCGCGGGAGCACCTGGCACAGATCGGCGGCACCGGTGTGTTCGTCGCCGCTCTGCGCGAGGCGCTGGCGCGCGGTGAGGTCGATTTCGCGGTGCACTCCCTGAAGGACCTGCCGACCGCGCAGCCGGACGAGCTGGCGCTGGCCGCCGTGCCGGTGCGCGAGGACCCGCGGGACGTGCTGATCGCCCGCGACGGGCTGACCTTCGCCGAGCTGCCGGACGGCGCCCGCGTGGGCACCGGCTCGCCGCGCCGCATGGCCCAGCTCAACGCGTACGCCAGGAGCCACGGCATGCGCGTGGAGACCGTGCCGATCCGGGGGAACATCGACACCCGTATCGGATACGTCGAGAAGGGGGAGCTGGACGCCGTGGTCCTCGCGGCGGCCGGGCTCAACCGCATCGGCCGGAGCGCGGAAGTGACCGACTTCCTCTCCACCGACCTCGTCCTGCCCGCCCCCGGCCAGGGGGCCCTGGCGGTCGAGTGCGCCGCCACGAACGGTGAACTCGTCGCCGCGCTCGGTGAGTTGGACGACCCGTTCTCGCGGGTCGCCGTGACCGCCGAGCGAGCCCTGCTCGCCGCCCTCGAGGCCGGCTGCAGCGCGCCCGTGGGCGCGCTGGCCGACTTGCTGGCCGACGGGCAGATTGTCAAGGAAATGCGCCTGCGCGGCGTCGTCGGGAACACCGACGGCTCCGAGCTGGTGCAGCTGTCCACCACCGGTTCCGTGCCCTCGTCCGAGGACGAGGCGCTGGCGCTCGGGCGGGAACTCGCCGCCGAGATGCTGGCCAAGGGCGCGGCCGGTCTGATGGGGGAGCGAGCACATTGAGCCCCACCACCGCTGAATCGACCGCCTGTGCACCTGGGCACGTCACCTTCCTGGGTGCCGGACCCGGTGACCCGGGACTGCTGACCCTGCGGGCCGTGGAGGCCCTGACCCGAGCGGATGTGCTGATCGCCGAGCCCGAAGTGCTCGACGTCGTCCGCGCGCATGCCGGGGCAGGCGTCACCGTGCTCGACTCCACGGGCGCGCAGGGGCAGCCGGGCACCTCTGACGAGGCGTCAACTGCCGTCGCCGTACCGGCTCTGCGGGACTGGGCCAATCTTGTCATGGAGGCCGCGCGGGGCGGCAAGCGGGTCGTGCGTGCGGTGTCCGGGGACCCCGGGCTCGACACGTACGCGGCCGAGGAGATGCTCGCCTGCGCCTCCGCCGGGATCGACTTCGAGGTCGTGCCCGGTATCGCGGCGGCCGTCGGCGTGCCCGCCTACGCGGGTGTCCCGCTGCGGGACGAGGACGGCACCGACGTACGGTTCGTCGACGCCCGTACCGCCTCCGACCGCTGCTGGAGCGAGGTCGGCGCCTCCGACGGGACCGTCGTCGTCTCCACGACGCTGGACGCGGTCGCCTCGGCGGCCGGCGAGCTGGTCTCGGCGGGCCGCAAGCCCGACACCCCGCTGTCGGTGACGATCGCGGGCACGACGACGCGCCAGAAGACGTGGACGGCGACGCTCGGCACGATCGCGCAGACGCTCAAGCAGGCCAAGGTGCTGCCCTCGCCCGAGGGCAACCGGCCGGTGATAGCCGTCGTCGGCGAGCGGAGCACGGCCGCGCGGCGCGAGCAGTTGTCGTGGTTCGAGTCGAAGCCGCTGTTCGGCTGGCGGGTCCTCGTGCCGCGCACCAAGGAGCAGTCGGCGGCGCTCTCCGAGCAGCTCACCTCGTACGGCGCGGTGCCGCACGAGGTGCCGACGATCGCCGTCGAGCCGCCGCGCACCCCGCAGCAGATGGAGCGCGCGGTCAAGGGCCTGGTCACCGGGCGCTACGAGTGGATCGCCTTCACGTCGGTCAACGCGGTGAAGGCGGTGCGCGAGAAGTTCGAGGAGTACGGGCTCGACGCGCGGGCGTTCGCCGGGATCAAGGTCGCGGCGGTCGGCGAGCAGACGGCGAACGCGCTGATCGCGTTCGGCGTCAAGCCCGACCTCGTGCCGAGCGGTGAGCAGAGCGCCGCCGGTCTCCTGGAGGACTGGCCGCCCTACGACCCGGTGTTCGACCCGATCGACCGGGTCTTCCTGCCGCGCGCCGACATCGCCACGGAGACGCTGGTCGCCGGGCTGATCGAGCTGGGCTGGGAGGTCGACGACGTCACGGCGTACCGGACCGTACGGGCCTCGCCGCCGCCCGCGGAGACGCGGGAGGCGATCAAGGGCGGCGGATTCGACGCGGTGCTCTTCACGTCGTCCTCGACCGTGCGCAACCTCGTCGGCATCGCCGGCAAGCCGCACAACGTGACGGTCATCGCCTGCATCGGCCCGGCCACGGCGAAGACCGCCGAGGAGCACGGGCTGCGGGTGGACGTGATGGCTCCGGAGCCGTCCGTGCAGAAGCTGGCCGCCGCGCTCGCCGACTTCGGCGCGAAGCGCCGGGACGCCGCGCTGGCGGCCGGTGACCCGGTGACGCGGCCGAGCGAGCGCAGGCCGGGGGCGCGGCGGAGGCGGGCGGCGCCGTAGCGCTGGGCGCTGGGCCGGGGGCCGGGTGGCGTGTTGTACGGGGGCCTCGGGTCCCCGGGTCCCTTCTGGTGCCTGCCCCTCTTCGTGCTGGGGCGCGGTGCCGGGGGGCTCGGGGGCCTGGGGGTCGTGAGGTGGACGTGTTCGTGAGGAGTTTTCGGTGAGTAAGTACGGCTCTTTCCCCGGTACGCGGCCTCGGCGGCTGCGCACCACGCCCGTCATGCGGCGCATGGTCGCCGAGACGCGGCTGCACCCGTCGGACCTGATCCTGCCCGCGTTCGTGCGCGAGGGCATCGACAGCCCCGTCGAGATCGGCTCCATGCCGGGCGTCTACCAGCACACCCGGGACTCCCTGAAGAAGGCCGCCGCCGAGGCTGTCGAAGCGGGCGTCTCCGCGATCATGCTGTTCGGTGTGCCGCTGGACGAGAAGAAGGACAACGCCGGGACGGTCGGCACCGACGCCGACGGCGTCCTCCAGGTGGCGCTGCGCGACGTACGGGCCGAGGTGGGCGACGACCTCCTCGTCATGTCCGACCTGTGCCTGGACGAGTTCACCGACCACGGGCACTGCGGCGTCCTCGACGAGAACGGTGTCGTCGACAACGACGCGACGCTCGAACGGTACGCGGAGATGGCGCAGGTCCAGGCCGACGCGGGCGCCCATGTCGTGGGGCCGAGCGGCATGATGGACGGTCAGATCGGCGTCATCCGCGACGCGTTGGACCAGATCGGGCGCGAGGACGTGGGCGTGCTCGCCTACACCGTGAAGTACTCCTCGGCGTTCTACGGGCCCTTCCGTGAGGCCGTCGGTTCCTCCCTGCGGGGGGATCGCAAGACGTACCAGCAGGATCCGGCGAACGTACGGGAGTCGCTGCGCGAGCTTGCGCTGGATCTGGAGGAGGGGGCCGACATGGTGATGGTCAAGCCGGCCGGGCCCTATCTGGATGTGCTGGCGAAGGTCGCCGAGGCGAGTGCGGTGCCGGTTGCGGCGTATCAGATCAGCGGGGAGTACTCGATGATCGAGGCGGCTGCCGCGCGCGGGTGGATCGATCGGGATGCGGCGATTTTTGAATCTCTGACCGGGATCAAGCGGGCGGGGGCGCATGCGATTCTGACGTACTGGGCCACCGAAGTCGCCCGCAAACTGGGCTGAGTTCTTTAGCACGTGCGGCGCCGTCGTGGCTGATCGCGCAGTTCCCCGCGCCCCTTAGGGAGTTGGCCTGAGCGCCTGCTCCCAGCTTCTCCGGCTCAGCGGATATTCCCTAGCCCCTCCGGCGATTGAGGAGGGGGATTAGTCGGCCGCGGTGGCTCCCCCTCCGCGCCACCGCGGCCGATCCCCGTCGGGAAAGAAGGCTCAGTCGTTCACACCGATGGCCGGCGGAGCCGGAGCGTGCTGGTCGAGCGTCGTGATCGAGTCGTCCGCGGGCGGCGCCGGCGCGTGCTGGTCCAGCGTCGTGATCTTCTCGTCGGCCGGCGGCGCGGGCGCGTGCTGGTCGAACGTGGTGATCTCTTCGGCCTTCTTCTTGTCGCTCATGCCTGAACCCCGATACGTAGAAGCGCTGATGGAAGTCAGCGCCCGTTCGGCGGCTCCCCCGAGGGCCGCCGAACGGGCGTCGTAAGAGCCTCAGCGTAACGGCGAGGCCCCGCGGACCCGGCTGCCCCCCGCTGCGTGGGTCCGGGGGCCAACACTGGCAGCGGGCCATAAACGTTCGATGAACGCGCAGGTGTCAGGCGGCCGCGAGGGGCGCGAGCAGCATCCGTACGTCGGCGGCCTCCGCCGCGCCCTCGCTCTCGTAGACGGCGAGGGCGTCGCGCCAGCAGGCGCGGGCGCGGTCGGGCTGGCCGAGCGCGTCGAGGGCGCGGCCGAGCAGCGTGAGGGCGTTGGCCTTCATCCAGTCGCCGCCGATGCAGCCGATGGCCAGGGCCTGTTCGGCGTGGAGGGCGGCCTGCGGGTGGCGGTGGGCGGCGAGGTGGACCTGGGCGATGCGGTAGTGCGTGGTGCCCTCCCACAGCCGCTGGCGGCTCTCGGTGAAGATGCCGAGGGCCTTGCCGAGCTGGTCGAGCGCCTCGGGGAGCCGGCCGGCCTGGGTGAGCACGATGCCCGAGGCGTAACGGGCGTTGGCCAGGCGTACGGACAGGCCGAGTTCGTCGTAGATGTCGATGCCGAGCTGCGCCAGTTCGACCGCTTGGGCGCCCCGGCCCATGGAGGCCATCGTGCGGGAGAGGTTGCACACGGCGCTGGCCTCGCCCGGCTTGTTGTGGTCGGCGCGGAAGGCGTCCACCGCGCGCAGCAGATGGCCTTCGGCCTCCGCGTACTGGGAGGTGCAGATGGCGATGATGCCGAGCTGGTTGGCGGCGGCGCCGTGCGCCCACGGGTCGGCGGCGGCGTCGCGCAGGGCGTGCGCCCGCTCGGCCTCCTCGCGGGCCTCCTCGAAGCGTCCTGCCTGGCTGAGCGCCTGGGCGAGGATGACGCGGGCGCGGGCCTCGGCGTGGGTGTCGCCGAGGGCGACGGCGGCGGTGCGGGCGGCGTCCGCCGTCGACTGGTAGCGGCGGGAGCCGGCGCCGGACTCGGACAGGTCGATGGAGGCGAGGAGCAGGTCGACGGCCCGTCGCACGGTGGGCGCGTGCAGGGACTGCTGGACGCAGGCGAGCAGCGGTTCGGCCTCGGCGTGCAGCCAGTCGAGCGCTTCGGAGGCGGTGGCGAACGACAGGGGCGTGGCCGTGGCGGGCTTCTCCAGGTGGGCGACGGTGCGGTCGCCGGGGCGCTCGATGGCGTACACCCCGGAGGCGGTCGCCAGGTAGAAGTCGAGGAGCCGGGCGAGGGCCGCTTCCCGCTCGGCGGGCGGGAGTTCGTCGCGTTCGGCGCAGGCACGGGCGTAGAGGCGTACGAGGTCGTGGTACCGGTAGCGGCCGGGCGCCGCCGACTCCAGGAGGGAGGTGTCGACCAGGGACTCCAGGAGGTCTTCCGTGTCGTCGGCGGGCAGGTCGAGGACGGCGGCCGCGGCGGCGAGGGAGATGTCGGGCCCGTCGGCGAGGCCGAGGAGGCGGAAGGCGCGGGCCTGCGCGGGCTCCAACTGGCCGTAGCCCAGCTCGAAGGTGGCCTTGACGGCGAGGTCACCGGCTTGCAGCTCGTCGAGGCGGCGCCGCTCGTCGGCGAGCTTCGCGGCGAGGACGGACACGGTCCAGGTGCGGCGCGAGGCGAGCCGGGACGCGGCGATGCGGATGGCGAGCGGCAGGAACCCGCAGGCGGCGACGACGTCGAGGGCGGCCTCCCGCTCGGACGCCACGCGCTCCTCGCCGACGATGCGGGTGAACAGCAGCAGCGCCTCCTCGGGCGACATGACGTCGAGGTCGACGAGGTGGGCGCCGGCGAGGTCGACCATGCGGACGCGGCCGGTGACGAGCGCGGCGCAGCCCTCGGTGCCGGGCAGCAGGGGGCGGACCTGGGCGGCGTCGCGGGCGTTGTCGAGGAGGACGAGGACGCGGCGGCCGTCGAGCGTGGAGCGGTACAGGGCCGCACGCTCCTCCAGCGAGTCCGGCACGGCCGAGTCCGGGGTGCCGAGGGCGCGCAGGAACGAGCCGAGGACCGTCTCGGGTTCGGCGGCGCGGGCCCCGGCACCCTGGAGGTCGACGTACAACTGGCCGTCGGGGAAGGCCGCGCGGGCCGCGTGGGCGACGTGCACGGCGAGGGTGGTCTTGCCGACGCCTCCGATGCCGGCGACGGCGGAGACGGCCATGACGGAGCCCGTGCCGTCCTGACCGGAGGCGGCGGTGAGTACGTCGCTGAGTTCGCGTACGAAGGCGGCGCGGCCGGTGAAGTCGGGCACGGTCGCCGGGAGTTGGGCGGGCCGTACCGGGTTGGCGGCGGCGCGGGCGGCGGGCGCGGACGGCTCGGTGAGCGCGGGGTCGGCCTGGAGGATGCGCTGTTGCAGCTCGGACAGGCCCGGGCGCGGGTCCACCCCGAGTTCGTCGGCGAGCAGGCGGCGGGTGTCCGCGTACACGGCGAGTGCTTCGGCCTGGCGTCCGCTGCGGTACAGGGCGAGCATCAGCAGTTCGCGCAGGCGCTCGCGCAGGGGGTGGGCGGCGGTGAGCGCGGTCAGTTCGGAGACGGACTCGGCGTGCCTGCCCTGCTCCAGGTCCATGTCGAGGCGCGCTTCGAGGAGTTGGAGGCGCCACTCCTCCAGGCGGGCGCGCTGGGCCTGGGCGTAGGGGCCCGGCACGTTGGCCAGGGCCTCGCCGTCCCAGAGGCCGAGCGCCTTGCCGACCAGGGCGCGGGCCTGGCCGGCGTCACCTTCGCGGCGGGCCTTCTCGGCGTCCGCGTACAGGGTCTCGGCGGCGGCCAGGTCGAGGGCGTCGGGGCTGAGCGAGCGGATCGCGTAGCCGCCGGCCTCGCTGACGAGGACGCCCGGGTCGAGGATCTTGCGCAGCCGGGAGGCGTAGGTGCGCAGCGCGGCGAGGGCCTGCTGCGGGGACTCCTCGCCCCAGACGGCGTCGATGAGTTCGGCGGCGGTCGCGGTGCGGCCCTCGCGCAGCAGGAGCGCCGCGAGCAGGGCGCGCTGCTGCGGGGAGCCGGTGGCGAGCGCTTCGCCGCCGCGCCAGGCGCGCACGGGTCCGAGCACGCTGAAGCGCAGGCCGGAGCCGGGCTCCGGCTCCGGGTCACAGGTGTCCCCGGGTGCGCCGGCCCGCCATTGCTCCGGTACCCGTGGTGCACCTTCCATCGTCGCTGCCCCCTGCCGCCGCATCAGCACCGGTCTCTTTCCTGTCGCCCGCGGGTCGCTCGGCGCGCCGGTTGGCGCCGCGGTCGCGGACGACTCCGCCAGTTTGCCTTGTTCACGGCGGATACGTCAGCCACGGGAGACAGCCATCACAGTCACCTCACGAGGCGGGCGCCCGATATCCGGCACCACCGCCCTAGCTGACGGGTCGTCAGATCGGCGCTACCGTGAGCGCATGGAGACCACGGAGAGCGAAACCACCCACAACGCCCCGATATCCGATGACTTCCCGCGCATCATCTCCGTCGACGACCACACCGTCGAACCCCCGACCGTCTGGAGCGAGCGCCTGCCGCGGAAGTACGCCGACACCGGGCCGCGCGTCGTGCGGGCGCCGCTGAAGGAGATGACGTTCCTCGGCGGGAAGTTCGCGCCGGTCATGGGCGCCCCCGGCGACGACGGCCCGGTCGGCGACTGGTGGGTCTACGAGGACCTGCACCGCCCGCTGACCCGCCTCGACACCGCCGTCGGCTACGACCGGGACGAGATCCGCCTGGAGGTCATCACCTACGAGCAGATGCGGCCGGGGTCCTTCAGCGTCCCCGAGCGCCTCGCCGACATGGACGTCAACCACGTCCAGTCCGCCCTGTGCTTTCCCACCTTCCCGCGCTTCTGCGGCCAGACCTTCACCGAGGCCGCCGACCGGGAACTCGGGCTGCTCGGCGTCAAGGCGTACAACGACTGGATGGTGGAGGAGTGGTGCGGCCCCGACGCGGACGGTCGGCTCATCCCGCTCACCCTGATCCCGCTGTGGGACGCCGAACTGGCCGCCGCCGAGGTGCGCAGGAACGCGGCGCGCGGGGTGCGGGCGGTCGCGTTCTCCGAGATCCCGCCGCACCTCGGGCTGCCGTCGATCCACACGGACGCCTGGGACCCGTTCCTCGCGGCCTGCGACGAGACCGGGACCGTCATCGCCATGCACATCGGCAGCTCCAGCAGGATGCCCTCGACCTCGCCTGACGCGCCGCCCGCCGTCGGGTCCACCATCACCTTCGCCAACTGCTGCTTCTCGATGGTGGACTGGCTGATGAGCGGCAAGTTCGAGCGCTTCCCGAACCTGCGGATCATGTACGCGGAGGGCCAGATCGGCTGGATCCCCTACATCCTGGAGCGCGCCGACGTGGTGTGGGAGGAGAACCGGGGCTGGGGCGGGGTCGCCGACAAGGTCCGCAAGCGCCCCTCGGAGTACTTCGCCGACCACGTCTTCGGCTGCTTCTTCGACGACGCCTTCGGGCTGCGCAACCTCGACGCCATCGGGGTCGCCAACGTCCTGTACGAGACCGACTACCCGCACTCCGACTCCACCTGGCCGAAGTCCAAGGTGGTCGGGCAGGCGCAGATGGGGCATCTGGAGCCGGCCCTCGTGGAGCGGATCGTGCGCGGCAACGCCATCGACCTGCTCGGGCTCACCCCGGACGGGCTCTGGCGGCCGTGAGGCGGACGGGCTTCGGTGTCAGGGGCTCCTGTCTGCCGAGCCCTTGTCCGGGGGGCCTCTTGTCCGACGCGGCTCTTGTCTGACGGGGCGTCAGGTATCAGGATGGCCCGCGTCCACAGTTGACGGACCGTCAGACAGGGGTCAGGGCATGACGGCACTCGCGTACGGCATCCAGCTCCCGGTCCAGTCGCAGAGCACCCTGTACGCCGAGCCGTGGGAGGCGGGCGCGGGCCCGGAGGATCTGCTCGCCGTCGCCCGCGCCGCCGACCGCGGCGGCTTCGATTACGTGGCGTGCTGCGACCACGTCGCCATCCCGCGCCGCCTCGCCGACGCCATGTCCACCACCTGGTACGACCCGGTCGCCACGCTCGCCTACCTCGCCGCCGCCACCGAACGCGTCCGGCTGCTCAGCCACGTCGCCGTGCTCGGCCTGCGCCATCCGCTCGTCACCGCCAAGCAGTACGCGACCCTCGACCACCTCAGCGGCGGGCGGCTGATCCTCGGCGTCGGCGCCGGACACGTACCCGAGGAGTTCGCGGCGGTCGGCGCCGACTTCGAGCGGCGCGGCGCCGTCCTCGACGAGTCCATCGACGCGCTGCGCGCCGCGCTCGGCGAGGACGAGTTCCCCACGCACAAAGGGGAGTTCTACGCCTTCGAAGGGCTCGGCCAGCGCCCGCGGCCCGCCCAGGCGCGGGTGCCCGTGTGGGTCGGCGGCTCGTCCGCGCCCGCCGTGCGCCGCGCCGCACTCAAGGGCGACGGCTGGCTGCCGCAGGGCGACCCGCGCGACAAGCTGCCCGGCCAGATCGAGAAGGTGCGGCGGCTGCGCGCCGAGGCCGGGCTCGCCGGGCCGTTCACCTTTGGCGCCCTCACCGAACCGCTGTACGTGGGCGTGCCCGGCTGGGACGTGGGGCGGCGCACCGTGCACGGCTCGCCGGACGCCCTCGCCGCCTCGCTGCGCGCGTACGCACGGATGGGCGTGGACCAGATCCAGGTCCGCTTCCGCAGTCGCGGGCGGACCGAACTCGTGGACCAGATCGCCGCGTTCGCCGCCGACGTGGCACCCCGACTCACCTGAGGAGCAAGGGACATGGGCAAGCTGGACGGACGCGTCGTACTCATCACCGGGGCGGCGCGCGGGCAAGGGGAGCAGGAGGCGCGGCTGTTCGCCGCCGAGGGCGCGAAGGTCGTCGTCGCCGACGTGCTCGACGACCAGGGCGAGGCCGTCGCCAAGGACATCGGCGGCGCGCGCTACGTCCACCTCGACGTCAGCAGCGAGGAGGACTGGCAGGCGGCCGCCGACGCCGCCGTCGACGCCTTCGGGAAGATCGACGGGCTGGTCAACAACGCGGGCATCCTGCGCTTCAACGAGCTGACGGCGACCCCGCTGGAGGAGTTCCAGCAGATCGTGAACGTCAACCAGGTGGGCGCCTTCCTCGGCATCAAGACCGTCGCCCCGCGCATCGCGGAGGCGGGCGGCGGCTCCATCGTCAACACCGCGTCCTACACGGGCGTCACGGGCATGGCGTACGTGGGTGCCTACACCGCCACCAAGCACGCCATCGTGGGCCTGACCCGGGTCGCCGCGCTCGAACTCGCCGACAAGGGCATCCGGGTCAACGCCGTGTGCCCCGGCGCCATCGACACCGCCATGTCCAACCCGGCGCAGCTCGATCCGCAGGCGGACACCGAGGAGGCGGCGCGGGCGCTGGCGGAGCTGTACCGGGGGCTCGTGCCGCTCGGGCGGGTCGGGCGGCCGGAGGAGGTGGCGCGGCTCGCGCTGTTCCTCACGGCCGAGGAGGACTCCTCGTACATCACCGGGCAGCCGTTCGTCGTGGACGGGGGGTGGCTGGCGGGGGTGAGTGTGTTGTGAGCCGGGGGGCGGGGTCCGGTGGGATTCGGTGGGCTTCGGCGGGGCTTCGTCTAGCTGACGGTGCGTCAGGTATTGACGCGTGCGGGTGCCGGTGGAACAGTCTGGGCATACGATCTGACGGTTCGTCAGAAACTGATGAGGACGGTGAACCTCCTTGGAATTCGGGCTCTTTGTACAGGGATACGTGGGCAAGCAGGCGCTGACCGACCCGAGTGCCGAGCACCGCGCGCTCATGAACGAGACCGAGTACGTCATCCAGGCCGACAAGTCCGGCTTCAAGTACGCCTGGGCGTCCGAGCACCACTTCCTGGAGGAGTACTCGCACCTCTCCGCCAACGACGTCTTCCTCGGCTACCTCGCGCACGCCACCGAGCGCATCCACCTCGGCTCCGGCATCTTCAACCCCCTCGCGCAGGTCAACCACCCGGTCAAGGTCGCCGAGAAGGTCGCCATGCTCGACCATCTCAGCGAGGGGCGCTTCGAGTTCGGCAGCGGGCGCGGCGCAGGCTCCCACGAGATCCTCGGGTTCATACCCGGGGTGACCGACATGAACTACACCAAGGAGATCTGGGAAGAGACCATCGCCGAGTTCCCCAAGATGTGGCTCCAGGACGAGTACCAGGGGTTCGAGGGGAAGCACTGGTCGCTGCCGCCGCGCAAGATCTTTCCCAAGCCGTACGGGAAGTCGCACCCCGCCATGTGGTACGCGGCCGGGTCGCCGCCCTCGTACGCGATGGCCGCCCGCAAGGGGCTCGGGGTGCTCGGGTTCTCCGTGCAGAAGGTCTCCGACATGGAGTGGGTCCTTGAGCAGTACAAGACCGCCATCCAGGACGCCGAGCCCGTCGGGGACTTCGTCAACGACAACGTCATGGTGACGTCCACGGCGATCTGTGCGGAGACGCACGACAAGGCCGTCGACATCGCGGTCGGCGGGGGGCTGAACTATCTGCAGTCGCTGGTGTTCCGGTACCACGACACGTTTCCTCGGCCTGAGGGGATTCCGGAGTGGCCGGAGGTGCTGCCCGAGTACAACCGGGAGATCATCGAGCTGCTCATCGCCGAGGAGCTGATGATCTGCGGGGATCCCGGGGAGGTGCTTCAGCAGTGCCGGCGGTGGGAGCGGGCCGGGGCCGATCAGTTGTCCTTCGGACTGCCCATCGGGGTGTCGCATGAGGACACGTTGAATTCGATTCGGCTCATCGGGGAGCACGTGATTCCTGCGATCGATACGGATCCTGTGCATCGCACTACGCGGTTTCGGGGGGCCCGGGGGGTTTGAGTTCGGGGTGATGTGAGTGCGGGGTGTTTTTGGGTGCGGGGTGTTGGGCTCCACGCCACGGGGCTCCGCCCCGGAACCCCGCTCCTCAATCGCCGGAGGGGCTTGATCAGGGGCGCTGGGCTCGACGACTCGGGGCTCTGCCCCGGACCCCGCTCCTCAATCGCCGGAGGGGCTTGATTTGGGGGCTTGAGCAGGGAGGAATTGGGATGCTTGATCACCTTATTCTTGGGGTCAACGTTGTTGATGGGAGCGGGGGGCCCGGCTTTTTGGGGGACGTGGGGATTCGGGAGGGGCGGATCGCTGTCGTCGGGCCCGCGGGGAGCGTCACCGAAGCGGCGCGGACCCGGGAGGACGCCTCCGGGCTCGTGCTCGCTCCCGGGTTCGTCGATCCGCATACGCACTACGACGCGCAGTTGTTCTGGGACCCGTACGCCACCCCCTCCCTCAACCACGGCGTGACGACCGTCGCCGGCGGGAACTGCGGGTTCACGCTCGCCCCGCTGCATCCGGAGCGGCCCGAGGACGCCGACTACACGCGGCGCATGATGTCCAAGGTCGAGGGGATGTCGCTGGTCGCCCTTGAGGAAGGGGCGCCCTGGACGTGGAGTTCGTTCGGGGAGTACCTCGACGCCCTTGAGGGACGGATCGCCGTCAACGCCGGGTTCATGGTGGGGCACTGCGCGCTGCGGCGGTATGTGATGGGGCCCGATGCCGTGGGTGGGCAGCCTAGTGCGGAACAACTCCGTTCCATGGTCGCGCTTTTGAAGGAGGCCATGGTCGCCGGGGCCTGGGGGCTGTCCACCACGCAGTCCTCCACGCACTCCGACGGGGACGGCGAGCCCGTCGCCTCCCGGCACGCGCGGCCCGAGGAGCTGATCGCGCTGTGCGAGGCGGTCGGGGAGCACGAGGGGACGCAGATCGAGGCCATCGTCGCCGGGTGCCTCGACCAGTTCGGGGACGACGAGATCGATCTGCTCGTGGAGATGAGCGCCGCCGCCGGACGCCCCCTGAACTGGAACGTGCTCACCATCGACGCCGCCGTGCCCGAGCGCGTCCCACGGCAGCTCGTGCCGAGCGAGCGGGCCCGTGAGGCGGGCGGCCGGATCGTCGCGCTGACCATGCCCATCCTCACGCCCATGAACATGTCGCTCGGCACGTTCTGCGCCCTGAACCTCATCCCCGGCTGGGGCGAGATCCTGGCGCTTCCCGTGGACGAGCGGATCGCGAAGCTGCGCGACCCGGACGTGCGCGCCGAGATGCTGCGCCGCGCCGACAGCAAGGAAGCCGGCGTCTTCCGGCGGCTCGCCGACTTCGGCCGGTACGTCATCGGCGACACCTGGTCCGAGGCCAACGCCGGCCTGTCCGGGCGCGTCGTGCGCGACATCGCCGCCGAGCGCGGGCAGGAACCCTTCCAGTGCCTCGTCGAGATCTGCGCCAACGACCGGCTGCGGACCGTGCTGTGGCCCATGCCCACCGACAACGACCCCGACTCGTGGGCGCTGCGCGCCGAGACCTGGCAGCACGAGGACGTCCTCCTCGGCGGCTCCGACGCCGGCGCGCACCTGGACCGCATGTGCGGCGCCCCGTACACCACGCGGTTCCTCGGGGACTGTCTGCGCGGGCGGAAACTCGTCGGGCTCGAACAGGCCGTCAAGATGCTGACCGACGACCCGGCGCGGCTGTTCGGGCTGCGCGAGCGCGGGCGGATCGCGGAAGGCTGGCACGCCGACCTCGTCCTGTTCGACCCCGAGACCGTCGGCGCCGGACCCGCGACCCTCGTGCACGACCTGCCGGGCGACAGCCCCCGCCTCGACTCCAAGGCCCTCGGCGTCAAGGCCGTGTGGGTCAACGGCGTCGAGGCCATCCGCGACGACGTGGTCAGCGGTGCCGTACCCGGCCGGGTGCTGCGCTCGGGCCGTGACACCAGGACGGTGAGCACGAAGTGACCGACGGGCAGCGCCTGTTGATCGGCGGCGAGTGGGTCGAACCGGACGGCGGCCACTACGAGGTGACCGACCCCGCGAGCGAGGGCGTCGTCGGACTCGCCCCCGAGGCGTCCCGCGCCCAGGTCCACGACGCGGCACGGGCCGCAGCCGACGCCCTCGGCGCCTGGTCCAGGACCCGGCCCGAGGAGCGCGCCGCGATCCTCGACCGCGCCGCCGACCTCATGGGCCGGGACTTCGCCGCGCACGCCGAGATCGCGCAGGCCGAGAGCGGCGCCACCCTCTCCACCGCGCGGGGCATGCAGGTCGGCGTCGGCGTCGCCCGCTTCCGGCGGTACGCGCGCGGCGCCCTGGAGCCCGTCGAGCAGGCGCTGCCCCCGCAGATCAACGACGCCGGGCCGATGGGCCCCGCCGCCGTCCTCGGGGCGCTCGCCGTGCGCCGCCCGGTCGGCGTCGTGAGCTGCGTCACCTCGTACAACAACCCGTGGGCCAACCCGGCCGGCAAGATCGCGCCCGCGCTCGCCATGGGCAACACGGTCGTGGTCAAGCCCGCGCCGCAGGACCCGCTTTCGGTGTTCCGGATGGCGGCGGCGCTGACGGAGGCGGGCGCGCCGCCCGGTGTGGTGAACGTCGTCGCGGGCCGGTCCGTCGCCGTCGGGGAGGCGGCCGTGGACGCGCCCGAGGTCGACATGGTCTCCTTCACCGGCTCCACCGCCGTCGGGCAGCGGATCGGCGAGGTCTGCGGGCGGACCATGAAGCGCCAGCTCATGGAGTTGGGCGGCAAGGGCGCCGCCGTCGTCCTCGCGGACGCGGACCTGGACGCGGCCGTCGCCGGGATCGGCACGACCTTCGCCTTCTACAGCGGGCAGATCTGCACCGCGCCGACCCGCGCGCTCGTGCACCGGTCGGTGTACGACGCGTTCGTCACGAAGCTGGCCGCGTACGCCGGGATGCTGCCGGTGGGCGACCCGCGCGCGCGGGGGACCGTCGTCGGGCCCGTCATCTCCGCCGCGCACCGCGATCGCGTCGAGTCGTACGTGGAACTGGGCCGCAAGGAAGGCGCCACCGTCGTCGCGGGCGGGCGGCGGCCCGAGACGGAGCGCGGTTTCTATGTCGCGCCGACCGTCCTCGCGGACTGCACCAACGACATGCGGGTGGTGCGCGAGGAGATCTTCGGGCCCGTCGTCACCGTCGTGCCGTTCGGCGGGGCGGGCGCGGACGACGCCGGGGACGACGACGAGGCGGTCGCCCTCGCCAACGACTCGGAGTACGGGCTCATCGACTACGTGTGGTCCGGGGACGTCGCCCGCGCTTTCCGTGTCGCGCACCGGCTGCGGGCGGGCGGCGTCGGCGTGAACACGGTCGGGCGGAACATGGAGGCGCCGTTCGGCGGGTTCAAGCGGAGCGGGGTCGGCCGGGACGTCGGCTCGTACGCGCTGCACGCCTACAGCGAGCTTCAGTCGCTGGTCTGGCCGGGCTGAGGCAGGCCTGAGACCTCCCTCGGGCGAAGCCGGGCGAACCGGGTGGAAGCGGTCCGAGCCGGGCCCGGCCGCTCAGCGGAGTGACGCATTCCGCACGGGAAAATTTAGAATCCGTCCAAATCGGACCGCGCTGCGATTACCGAATACCGGACACCGCGCCCTTCGCCTTGCAAACTATGGGTGTAGCCTGCAATCGTCCCGCTGAGTCGAAAGTCGTTGTCCCGGATTGCCCATCGATTGCCAACCGGTGAAGTCCTGACGTATCCCGGAAGATGTGGAAACCGCAGGATTTAACGTCCTGTTCATGACTAGCCTGGACGCACGGCCCTCGACGGAGCGGGCCGCAGACACCACCGCCGGCAGCGGCGGCGGCAAGGGGCTCGGCGGGAACTCCGTGGGCCTGCTCGGCAGCGCCGTCATCGGCGTCTCCACCGTCGCTCCCGTCTACTGCCTGACCTCGACCCTCGGCTCCACCGCCGGGGAGGTCGGCCTCCAGATGCCGGCCGTCTTCCTCGCCGGTTTCCTGCCCATGCTCCTGGTCGCCTTCGCGTACCGGGAGCTGAACAAGGTGATGCCGGACTGCGGCACCTCGTTCACCTGGACCGTGAAGGCCTTCGGGCCGCGCGTCGGCTGGATGTGCGGCTGGGGCCTGGTGATCGCCACGATCATCGTCCTGTCCAACCTCGCGGGCGTGGCCACCTCGTACTTCTGGCTGCTCGCGGGCGAGATCACCGGCAGCGACTCGATCGCCGCGCTCGACGGCGACAAGGCCGTCCACATCCTGACCTGCCTGGCCCTGATCGCCGCCGCCACCGCCATCAGCTACCGGGGCATGACCGCCACCAAGGGCGTCCAGTACACGCTGGTCGGCCTCCAGCTCGTCGTGCTCGCCCTGTTCGTCGTGATGGCCGTCGCCAAGGCCGGCTCCGCCGACTTCGCCGCGACCTCCGTGCACTTCTCCTGGTCGTGGCTGAACCCGTTCTCGGTCAAGTCCTTCGGCGCGTTCACCGCCGGACTCTCCCTGTCGATCTTCATGTACTGGGGCTGGGACACCTGCCTGACCGCCAACGAGGAGACCATCGGCAGCGACAGGACGCCCGGCCGCGCCGCGCTCATCGCCATGGTCGTCCTCGTCGGCTCCTACCTCGCCACCGGCGTCGCCGCCCAGATGATCGTCGGCTCCGGCGGCAAGGGCCTCGGCCTCGCCAACCCCGAGACCTCCGACAACGTCTTCGCCGCGCTCGCCGGACCCGTCATGGGCCCCGCGCTCGGCGTGCTGCTGTTCCTCGCGGTCCTCGCCTCGGCGGCGGCCAGCCTCCAGACCACGTTCATCCCCGTCGCCCGCACGGTCCTCGCCATGTCCACGTACGAGGCGCTGCCCGCGTCCTACGCGCGCGTGCACCCCCGGTTCCGCACGCCGGGCCGGGCGACCGTCACCGCCGGTGTCGCCACCGCCGTCTTCTACACGGTCATGACGCTGGTCTCCGAGCACGTCCTCGTCGACACGATCTACGCCCTCGGCCTCATGATCTGCTTCTACTACGCGCTCACGGCCTTCGCCTGCGCCTGGTACTTCCGCGCCGAGCTGACCCGTTCCGTACGGGACCTCGCCTTCAAGGGGATCTTCCCGGTGCTCGGCGGCGTCCTGCTGTCCGCCGTCTTCGCCAAGACCCTCGTCGACATGTGGAACCCCGCCTACGGCAGCGGCTCCTCCGTCCTCGGCATCGGCTCCGTCTTCGTCATCGGGGTCGGGCTGCTGCTCCTCGGCGTCGTCATCATGCTCGTCATGAACCGCCGCAGCCCCGCCTTCTTCCGGGGCCGGACCCTCAACCGCGACACCGAGATCCTCGTCGTCGCGGAGTAGTCGCGCGGACGGCGGTTCACGCGCCCAGGAACACCGGGTTCGTGAACGCCCGCAGCGCCCCCGGCAGCTCCGGCACCCCCGGGGCGTGCCGGACCTCCGCCCGTACGTACGCCGCGTACGAGGGCGTCGTACGCCACGACAGGGCGCCCGCGCCCGACGCGGGGAGCGGGGGCGAGGTCAGGACGGTGCCCTCGTCGGTGACCAGGTGCAGCGTGCAGCCCGGCGCGCCCTCCACGGCGAGTTCCACGGTCACCGGCGCGTCCGTCGGGACCGCCAGCCGCTCCCCGATCCCGGCGGCCTCGCCCCGGCCGCCGCCCGCGGTGAACGTGACGTGCACGTCCTTGTCCTCCGCGACGTACGAGCGGCCCGCGCGCAGGCCGCGCAGGATCTCCGTACGGGACAGGTCGTCGGCCAGGACGACCGTCTGCGGGCCGCCCACCCGGTCCGGGTCGCGGTGCGCGTCGCTGTTGCCCATCGCCGGGAGCCAGCGGGCCGGGCGGCCGCGCCCGCGCGCGTGGGCGACGAGCGTGTTGTCCCACTCCTGGAGCGAGACCTCGTCGTCGGGCGTGTACGGGCCGTTCCACACCTCCACCGCGTCCGCCTCGCCGAAGCCGAACTTCCAGCCGCAGCCCACACAGGTCGCGTGCGGATGCGCCGGTACGACGAGGCCGCCCGTCCGCCGGATCTCGCCCGCGTACCGCGCCCAGCGGTTGTCGCGGGCCCGGTAGCGCCAGTCGACGAACGTGCCCGGGTCGGTGCCGAGCGCGAGGACGTGCCCGTTGCGCGTGGTGATCTCCTCGCCCAGCAGCACCAGCAGATCGTCGCCCGCCACGTCCGCCCAGTGCGCGTGGGAGGCGTGCGTGTTGTGGTCGGAGGTGTTGACGAAGTCCAGGCCCGCCGCCCGCGCCAGCGCGCCGATCTCCCGCGGGGTGCGCCGCCCGTCGGAGTACCAGGAGTGCAGATGGCAGTCGCCCCGGTACCAGGCGCGGCCCCGCCCCCGCGCCCGCTCCGGCGGATACACCGGGCGCGGCGCGCCGCCCGCCGCGCCGGACGTCAGCGTGACCGTCACCTCGTAGGGCAGGCCGCCGGGCGCCACCGTGTACGGGCCGAGCGCGATGTGCCAGGTCCCCGGGCGGACCGGGCCGGGGAGGTAGCCGGGGGCCGCGTCGTCGGCGCGGACGAAGAACTCGCTGCGCGCACCGCCCGACCAGCCCCGGAACCCGGCGCCGCCGAGCGCCGTGCCGCGCTCGTCGAACAGGCCGATGTCCAGCGCGTTGTCCGGCGTCCCGGCGGGCGTGCCGGCCTTGGCGTACGTATAGGCCACGCGTAGCTCGCGGATCCCGGCCGGCACCTCGACGGGCAGGTACACGAAGTCCGGTGAGCCCGGCGGCAGCGTGCCCTTCAGCGTGCGGGTGCGGACCCCGGACGCGTCGGCGGCGGCGAAGCGCACGGGGGCGAGGGTGAGCGCGGCGGCGGCCCCGGACGCGAACAACGCGCGTCTGCCGAAGCCGCCTTCACGGGGCGCGGTCGGAACGTCGTCGGTGCACATGGGCGGCTCCCCAGCTCGATGCGGCGGCGGTACGGGGCGGTCGGGTCCTCGGTCACGGTTCGGGGTCACGGTTCGCGGGTACGAGGCCGCGGTTCAGGGCGACCATGGCAGCAGGCCATGAACGCCCGCCCACGGCAAGGGGATCGGCGGATGACGGCCCCGCTCGGCCGGAAACCGCCGGTGAGGGGCCCGCTCCCGCCCGGCGCGGGAGCCCGGTCCGCTCGTATGCTCGATCCATGAGTGATCCGGACGCCGTACCCACGCCCCAGGCCGACCGTCCCACCGCCAACTCCATGCGCCGCGCGCTCAAGCGGGCCCGCGACGGAGTCGCCCTCGACGTCACCGAGGCCGCCGTGCTCCTCCAGGCGCGCGGCGACGACCTCACGGACCTGACCGCGTCCGCCGCCCGCGTCCGCGACGCGGGCCTCGAAGCCGCCGGGCGCCCAGGCGTGATCACGTACAGCAAGAGCGTGTTCGTGCCGCTGACCCGGCTGTGCCGCGACAAGTGCCACTACTGCACGTTCGTCACCGTCCCCGGCAAGCTGCGCCGCGCCGGACACGGCATGTTCCTGTCCCCGGACGAGGTACTGGACATCGCGCGCGAGGGCGCCGCGCTCGGCTGCAAGGAAGCCCTCATCACCCTCGGCGACAAGCCCGAGGACCGCTGGCCCGAGGCCCGCGAATGGCTCGACGCGCACGGCTACGACGACACCCTCGCCTATGTACGGGCCGTCTCCGTCCGCATCCTGGAGGAGACGGGCCTGCTGCCGCACCTGAACCCCGGGGTGCTGTCGTGGAGCGACTTCCAGCGGCTCAAGCCCGTCGCGCCCTCCATGGGCATGATGCTGGAGACGACCGCGACCCGCCTGTGGTCCGAACCGGGCGGCCCGCACTTCGGCTCCCCGGACAAGGAACCGGCCGTGCGGCTGCGGGTCCTGGAGGACGCGGGCCGCTCGTCGGTGCCGTTCACCTCGGGGCTGCTCATCGGCATCGGGGAGACGTACGAGGAGCGCGCCGACGCGCTGTTCGCGCTGCGCCGCGTGGCCCGCTCGTACCACGGCATCCAGGAACTGATCATCCAGAACTTCCGCGCCAAGCCGGACACGGCGATGCGCGGCATGCCGGACGCCGACCTCGACGACCTCGTCGCCACCGTCGCCGTCGCCCGGCACATCATGGGCCCGGCCGCCAACCTCCAGGCGCCGCCCAACCTCGTCGACGGCGAGTACGCGCGCCTGATCGGCGCCGGCATCGACGACTGGGGCGGTGTCTCCCCGGTCACCATCGACCACGTCAACCCGGAGAAGCCCTGGCCGGCCCTCGACGACCTGGCCCGGCACTCGGCGGCGGCCGGCTTCGAGCTGCGCGAACGGCTGTGCGTGTACCCGGAGTTCGTCACGCGCGGCGAGCCCTGGCTCGACCCCCGGCTGCTGCCGCACGTCACCGCGCTCGCCGACCCCGCCACCGGGCTCGCGGTGCCGGAGGCGCCGGTCGTCGGCCGCCCCTGGCAGGAGCCCGACGAGGGGTTCACCGCGACCGGCCGCACCGACCTGCACCGCACGATCGACACTGAGGGCCGCACCGGCGACCGCCGCGCCGACTTCGACGCCGTGTACGGCGACTGGGAGGCGCTGCGCGAGCAGGCGGCGCCCGGCATGGCGCCCGAGCGCATCGACGGCGACGTACGGGCCGCGCTGCGGCAGGCCGCCGACGACCCGACCCGGCTCACCGACGACGAGGCCCTCGCCCTGTTGCACGCCGACGGGCCCGCGCTCGACGCGCTGTGCGGCATCGCCGACGACATCCGCAAGGCGGCGGTCGGCGACGACGTCACGTACATCGTCACGCGGAACATCAACTTCACCAACGTCTGCTACACCGGCTGCCGCTTCTGCGCGTTCGCCCAGCGCCGCACCGACGCCGACGCCTACACCCTCTCCCTCGACCAGGTCGCGGACCGGGCGCAGCAGGCGTGGGAGGTCGGCGCCGTCGAGGTGTGCATGCAGGGCGGCATCCACCCCGACCTGCCCGGCACCGCGTACTTCGACATCGCGCGCGCCGTGAAGGAACGCGTGCCCGGCATGCACGTCCACGCCTTCTCCCCGATGGAGGTCGTCAACGGCGCGAGCCGCACCGGCCTGTCCGTGCGCGAGTGGCTGACGGCGGCGAAGGAGGCGGGCCTCGACTCGATCCCCGGCACGGCCGCCGAGATCCTCGACGACGAGGTCCGCTGGATCCTCACCAAGGGCAAACTGCCCGCCGCCACCTGGATCGAGGTCGTCAAGACGGCCCACGAACTGGGCCTGCGCTCCTCGTCCACGATGATGTACGGGCATGTGGACCAGCCCCGCCACTGGCTCGGGCACCTGCGCACGCTGGCCGCGATCCAGCAGGAGACCGGCGGCTTCACGGAGTTCGTGACGCTGCCCTTCATCCACACCAACGCGCCGGTCTACCTCGCCGGCATCGCCCGCCCCGGCCCCACCACCCGCGACAACCGCGCGGTCACGGCGATGGCCCGCGTCCTGCTCCACCCGCACATCCGCAACATCCAGACGAGCTGGGTCAAGCTCGGCACCGAGGGCGCCGCCGAGATGCTGCGCTCCGGCGCGAACGATCTGGGCGGCACGCTCATGGAGGAGACCATCTCCCGGATGGCGGGCTCGTCCTACGGCTCGTACAAGTCGGTCAAGGACCTGATCGCCGTCGCGGACGCGGCCGGCCGCCCGGCCCGCCCCCGTACGACGCTGTACGGGGAGGTGCCGGCGGAGCGGGTGGCCGCCGCCCGCGCCTCCGACGGCCACCTCCCGGAACTCCTTCCCGTCCTGGAGAACTGAGCCGGCACCTATCCGAGCAGCAACGCCCTTCGCAGCGTACGGAGTTGACGTGACGTCAGGCCGAGTGCCTGGCGTTCGTACACGCGGAACGAGCCGTAGCGGGCGCCGAGTTCGGCGTAGCCCGCGTCGAGGTAGTCGTCGCGGACGTCGAGGAGCGGACGGTAGACGGCCGCCCGCTCCGGGGGCAGCGAGGCGAGGACACGGGCGTTGGCCTCGGCGCGGTAGGTGTTGGAGGCGAGGTAGTCGGCGCGGACCGTGGCGGGCGGGACGCCGAGCGCGGTGAGCAGCGCGACGGCGGCCCAGCCCGTACGGTCCTTGCCGGCCGTGCAGTGGAAGAGGACACCGCCGCGCGGCGCGAGGGCGGCGAGCGAGGCGTAGGCCCGGCGGGCGGGGGCGCCGGAGACCATGAACCGCTCGGCGTCCCGCATCAGCGCCTCGGCCGCGCCGGCGCCGGTGGGCATCGTGTGGAAGAGGCCGGAGTCGCCGAAGACGTCCGCGACGGTGTACGTGATGCCGGGCGGGAGGCGGTCGGGGGCGGCGGCGCGTTCGCCCGCGTCGCGCAGGTCGACGGCGGTGGTGATGCCGAGGCGGCGCAGTTTCGCCTGGTCGGCGGGGGTCAGCCGGTCGAGCGAGTCGGAACGGTAGAGGGCGCCCATGCGGACCCAGCGGCCGTCGCGGGTGCGGTAGCCGCCGGCGTCGCGGAGGTTGTCGGTGCCGGTGAGGCGGATCAGGCGGTCGGCCAGGCGCAGGGAGCCGCCGTGGTCGGGCACGAGGCCGAACCACTGCCGGTCCGCGTCCGCGGGCAGCCCGGTGAGGGTGACGGTGCCGGTGGGGCCGCCCCGGGCGAGCGTGCGGCCGTCCGCGGTCACGGCGACGTGCCGGGTGCCGGGGGCGCGCCAGCGGATCGTGTACGTGCCCGGGGTGGGCGCGGCGGTGACGGTGGCTTCCGTGAACGGGATGCGGGGGGCGGCGCGGGTGTGGTGGGGTGCTGCCACGGCCGCGGGGGCGGCGGTGCCCGTCAGGGCGGTGAGGGCGGTGGCGAGGGCGGCCGCCGCCGCGAGCGGGAGGCGGAGGCGGCGTGGACGGTTCGGGGGACGTATACGGCTTGCGGGACGTATGTCGGGCGTCACCTGGCGACCCTTTCCGGTGAAACGGTCAGTAATGGTCGGATGCGTTCCGAAGTGCGCCTCTGGGGATCTTGTGAGGATCCGAAGAGGTAACGGAGAAGTAGCAGCGCGGGCTACAAGGCGACAGGTCCGGTCGTCTACAGTTCCCGCTGAGCGGGAGGAGTGAGGAGAGGCATGAACACGGCCTCCGGCGCCGCGGCCGTCTGGGGCCGGGCCGAGCAGCAGGACTTCCGCAGCCGGGTGCGTGGCACCCTGTTGGGCGGCGCGCTCGGTGACACCCTCGGGGCCCCGCTCGACCTCACCTCCGACAAGGACGCCCCGCCCGCCGCCTCCGCCGAGCTGGTCCTCGGCACCGCGTACGGGCGCACCGGCGCGATCACCGCCGCCACCCAGCTCTCCCTGTTCACCGTGGACGGGCTCATCCGCGCCCAGGTCCGCCGCGACACCGGCGCCTGGCATCCGCCGACCGACGTGCACCGCGCGTACCTGCGCTGGATCGCCACGCAGCGGGACTGGGGGCCCGACGAGCGGCGCAAGGAGGACGGCTGGCTCGCCCGCGAGGAGTGGCTGTACTCCCGGCGCGGAGCCCCCGCGGCCTGTCTGCTCGGGCTCGGCAACGACGTCATGGGCACCCTGGACCGGCCCAAGAACCCCGACGAGAAGGGCGCCGACGCGGCCGCCCGCTCCGCGCCGTTCGGACTCCTCGTCGGCTGGGAGCCGCAGCTCGTGCTCCAGCTCGCCGTCGAGTGCGCCGTCCATACGCACGGGGCGCCGGAGGCGTATCTGAGCGCCGGGGCGTACGCGGTCCTCGTCCACGCGCTGGCGCGGGGCGACTCCCTGGACACGGCCGTGCAGAAGGCGCTGGCGCTGCTCGCCGTCCGCCCCGGGCACCAGGCCGTCACGGACGCGTTGCAGCAGGCGCTCGGCGGGGTGCGGCAGGGGCTGCCCGGGGCGGCGCGGGTCGAGGAACTCCTCGGGGAGGGCGAGGCGCCGGGGGTGCTGGCGGCGGCGGTGTACTGCGCGCTGGTCGGCGAGGACATCCGGCACGGGCTGGGGCTCGCCGTGCGGCACGGGGGGCCTTCGGCGCTGGTGGGGGCGTTGTGCGGGGGGTTGTTGGGGGCGGTGCACGGGGAGACGGCGTTGCCTCCGGCGTGGGTGGTGGAGCTTGAGGGGCGGGCGACGGTGCTTGAACTGGCGGATGATTTCGCCATGGAGATGACGCAGGGGGCGGCCCTGCACAACCCGGCTACGCCGGCGTCAGCGGCGTGGCTCTCCCGGTATCCCCGAGCTTGAGGTTCCCCTGGGGCGGGTTTGTGCTGCGGGGGTTGGCCGGGCGCCGGGGCTGTAGGGGGGTACCTCGCCTGCGGGTGGGTGGTGGGCTGGTCGCGCAGTTCCCCGCGCCCCTGGGGGGTGGGGCTGCCCGTGGTTCGTTGTCTGACGGTGGGTGGGGCTTCTCGCGCAGTTCCCCGCGCCCCTTCGGTGCGCACTTCGTGCGCTACCTCCATCGGGGGAGGGTGCGGCGAAGCCGCCCCTCCAGGGGCGCGGGGAACTGCGCGAGCGGCCACGACGAGAGTCGGAGGGTGTCCACCGGCGGGAGCCACCGGAGGATCGGACTCGGGTCACCTCATTAGTTCGCCCGCGTTCACCAAGAGTTGTTGGCCGGTGATCGCGCGGGCGCGGGGGGACGCGAAGAAGATGGCCGCGTCGGCGACGTCCCCGTCCGTCGCCAGCTCCGGCAACGCCATCCGCGAGGTGAGCCGCGCCAGCACCTCCCCCTCCGACACCCCCTCCGCATCCGCGGAGAACCGCACGAACGCCCGCACCGGCGGCCCCCACATCCACCCCGGCAACACGGTGTTGACCCGTATCCGATACGGCCCGAGCTCCCGCGCCAGCGAGTACATCGCACTGGTCAGCGCCCCTTTGGACGCCGCGTACGCGGCCTGCTGCACCTGCGTCGGCGCGGCGACGGCCGACTGCGTGCCGATGATGACGACCGACCCGCCCCCGCGCTCCTTGAGGGCGGGCAGAGCGGCCCGCGTCATCCGCAGCGTGCCGAGCAGGTTCACGTCGAGCACGGAGCGCCACGTGCCGAAGTCCGCGTCCTCAAGCCCCCCGAAGTAGCTGTCCCACGCGGCGACATGGACCACCGCGTCGACCCCGCCGAACCGCTTTCTGGCCAGCGCCACGAGCGCCCCGCACTGCTCCTCGTCGCCGATGTCGGTGGAGCGGTACGCGGTCCGGCCGCCGCCGGGGTCGAGTTCGGCGGCGGCCTTGGCGAGCTGCGCCTCGGTCCGCGCCCCGAGCACCGCGTTGCCCCCGTCGCGCAGCACGGCCGCCGCGACCTGGTACCCGAGCCCGGCGCCCACCCCGGAGACGATCACGGTCTTGTCGGCGAGCAGTTCACCCTGGCTCATCGGACGCCTCCCGGCACTGGCCTTCTGTCTGACGGGGCGTCAGAGTATGGGCCTCGGACGGAGGTTGGAAGAGGCGGAGTCGGAAGAGGCAGGTTCGGCAGAGGCAGGGAAGGGACGGTACGGATGGACACACACAGCGAGACGTACGCGGAACTGGCGGCGGTCGGCCCCTACGGCGTACGCCCCGGGCACGCCCTGATCACCATGGTGGAACCGCACCCGGGGCACGAGTACGCGTACAACCGCTGGTACGAGGACGATCACTACTACGCCGGCGCGATGGCCATGCCGTGGATGTTCGCCGGGCGCCGCTGGGTCGCCACCCGCGATCTCCAACTGCTGCGCCTGCCCGAGAAGTCGGCGGTCGCCGAGCCCGTCACCGCGGGCTGCTACCTGTCCACGTACTGGGTCACCGAGGGCCGCTACGACGAGCACATGAAGTGGACCGTCGGCATCAACAAGCGGCTCAACCGCGACGGCCGCGTCCATCAGAACCGTACGCACGTCTTCACCGCGTTCCAGGACCACGAGGCGACCGTCTACCGCGACGGCGCGTCCGGACCCCGCGACTTCCACGCCCTCGACCACCCGTACGCGGGCCTGGTCCTCGAGGTGATCGACGTGGCGGAGCCGGAGCGGCGCCCGGACCTGCTGGAGTGGCTGTGCGCGCGGCGCCTGCCGCGGGCGCTCGCCGGATCGCCGGCCGCGATGGTCACGGTGTTCCGCCCGACACCGCTGCCGGGGGACCGGATGACGTACGTGAAGCAGGTCGAGGGCGTCGACACGCGGCTGACGCTGCTGTGGTTCCTGGAGGCGGATCCCCGGGCCTGTTGGCAGGAGCACTTCGCGGGCCTCGGGGAGCAGGTCGCGCAGGCCGGGTTCGGGGCGCGTACGGAGTTGCTGGCGCCGTTCGTGCCGACCGTGCCGGGCACCGACCGGTACGTGGATCAGCTTCGCTGACGCGGGGAGGGGCGCGGGGAGGGACGCGGGGAGAAAAGGCCGAGCCCCCTCGGCCAGGACGGCGAACCGGTCGAGAGGGCTCCTTCAGTGGTGCTCTGTGGTGCTAAGTGGTGCATATGTGGTTGTTGTGCCGTTCTGCGCTCAGATGGAACCCGTGCTGACCTTGTGCACGAACGCGTTCCACGAGGCGGGGGTGAAGCCGATGGAGGGGCCTTCCGTGACCTTCGAGTCCCGTACCGCGATGGCGTGCACGACGGGGGACTTGACCTCGACGCACGCGCCGTTGCCCGTGGAATACGAGGACTTGGTCCAGGAATTCGTGGCGCCCTGCTGAATAGCCATGTCTGCTCCGGTTTTGCCAGTGGTCGAATTGCATCCCCGCCTGGAGGCCCAGAGCGGTTCTCGCCAACGGTGCTGTCTTGATGGCGTGATCGACGCTACTCGCCAACTGGCGGCCGTGAAGCGGCCATTCACCCGACCGGATGGCATATTCCATGGGGGTCTTCCGTTTCTCCGAGGTGAGGGTGTACCGTGCGGCGCTTTTGCCTCGGAGGCGGGAAATCCGGTGCGGAACCAGGGATTCCGGAAAACGTCCGGAGATCGCCCGGAGATCGTCAGGGGGCGTAGGTCTTGGCGATCTCGGAGATGAAGTGTCGGGATTGTTCCACATTCAGCGCCTGTGCCCGCAGATGCTCGTACATGACGCTGTACTTGCCCACGTCGTTGGCCTTCTCCAGATAGAGGTCGCTGGTGACGCCCTCGATGTAGACCACGCTGGAATCCGCCGCGTCGGGGAACTCCAGGATCGCGTACTGCCCGTTCAGTCCGGGGTGCGCGCCCATGTGGAACGGGATCACCTGGACCGTCACGTGCGGGAGCTGCGACTGCTCCACCAGGTGCTCCAACTGCTCGCGCATGATGTCCTTGCTGCCCACCACCCGGTGCAGCGCGGCCTCGTCGAGCACGGTCCACAGCCGCAGCGGGTTCTCCGGCGCCTGGATGCGCTCCTGGCGGCGCATACGCACCTGCACACGCTTCTCGATGTCCTGCTGCGTCGTCTCCGGCAGCGCGCCGTGGATCAGCGCCTCCGCGTAGCCGCGCGTCTGGAGCAGCCCCGGCACGACCTGCGGATCGTAGACGCGCAGCGACGCCGCGTCCGTCTCCAGACCGATGTACACGCTGTACGGGATGTCGCCGAAGGAGTGCCACCAGCCCTGCTGCCTGCTGTCCTTGGCCATCTGCATAAGCGAGTCGACGATCCGGTGGTCCTCCACCTCGTAGACCCCGCACAGGTCGCGGACGTCGCGCTGGCTGATGCTGCGCCGCCCGTTCTCCAAGCGGCTGATCTTCGACTGGGAGACCAGAAGGCGCTCGGCGACCTCCTCGGCCGTCATGCCCTTGAGCTCGCGGAGCCGGCGCAGCTCCTGGCCCAACCGGCGTCGCCTGACAGTGGGATTGACGTTGGACGCCACGGGACGTGCACCTCCGGCTACGTGCATTTTCTTGTTCTGCCGCGGCGCGCCGCGGCCCCTGCGTATCTGCTGTTGAGCAGATTGCCACTCCGGTGCGGCCCAGCGCTGGCAAACGGCGGATATACGTGCGATACGCAGCGCAAACGCCGACGCGCGGGGCGGGACCGCGGCCGTCGTCCGGCCGTACGGTCCCGCCCCGCGCGCTGTCGCGGCTCCCGGACCGGGTCTGGGGACTGCGGTGCGGGTGGTGCGGGTGGTGCTTGTGGTGCTCGTCTTGCCTGTGGTGCGGGTCGTGGTTGTGGTGCCGGTGTCCGTCGGGCGCCGGCTAGTGGGCCACGGCCCTGGCCATCTGGCCGCGGTGCGGCTGCATCGGTACGCCCCTGGCCGGCTCCGGCGCGCCTCGGCCCGCCGGGGCGGCGGGCGAACGGCGTGGCTGCGCGGCCACCCCGTTCTGGACGTCCATCACGGCGTGCGCCACGAGTCCGCCCATCGGGTCGTGCCGGATCAGGTCCCGCAGCCGGGAACGCGACGAGCGGCCCTCGTTGCCCGGGTACAGGTGCTTGCCGAGACCGACCGCGTGGGCCAGTGCGGCGAGCGCCGCGGTCCGGGGGTCCGGTGGGACCCCGGTGCGGATCGCGCTGTCCAGCCGGGCCCTGATCTCCCGGCTGATCGCCGTGTCCGTCGCCTGGTAGCGAGTCGTCGGCAGCACCCCGCACATCTGGCCGGCCACGGCATGCACCATGCCGCACCTCTCCAGATGCGAGAGGTAGGTCTGGCGGAGCCCCAGCCGGGGTCCGCCGATCCAGTGGACCGCCCGTACGGGAGCGCCACGCCTTCGCAGCAACTCCAGTGCGCAGTCCAGTGTCGGATCTCCAGTCGGCCGTGGCACCACCACGGCGATACGATCCCCGTCTGGGGCTATCCGTCCGGCCAGCGCCAGCTCCACTAGCTGTGCACCGGCCAGACCGAGGTCGAGCGACTGCGGCTGCGCTGTGGTACCCGTGGCCGGGTCCAGAGCGAGCAGCAGAAGCTCCTCCGGAAGTGTTCTGCGGCTCCTGCCCATCCATGCCTCCCCGCGTGGATGTCTGACAGGGTGACCCCTCTCACATTGGTCTGTCGAGAGCGCGTGGGGGCTTTGGGAGGGAACCGGTAGGTATGTCGTTCTCGTCTACCACGGGGGCCGAGGGGTCCACACAGGACACTGGTAGATGGTTCGGACAGCACCGGCTGTACGGCACAGTGGTTTTTCAGCGGTTGAGCGGTTGAGCGGTCGAGGAGGCATCGGTGGCGGGGACCCCCGACAGGTCGGACAAGCGGAAGGCGTCGGGCGGACCGGCACCCCAGGAGGGGGATCCGCGGGTCGCCATGACCTCCGGTACGGGTGCCTCCGGCTCGGGTACGGAGTCTGAGGCTCAGGGCGCCTTGGGTGCGGGGGCGGCGCCTGAGGGGGCGCGGGACGAGCGGCTTCGGGCTGCCGTCGCGGCCTGGGTCGCCGGGGGTGAGGGTTCTGGTGACGCCGGGGGCGACGCCGGTTCCCCGCCCACCCGCCCAAAAAAGGGCACGGGGGGCTCCGCCCCCCAGCCCCCCCGGGAGGGTGAGGATGAGCCCCGGGGGGCTGGGACCAGCCCCGACGAGCCCGTTGCGGACGGCGGCGATGACGAGCCTGCCGGTGACGCGGCCGGCGATGAGCCCGTTGCCTCCGAGGGCGCGGACAAGCCTGCCGAGGATGCGGCTGACGATGAGCCCGCCCGCTCCGGCGGCGATGACAAGCCTGCTGGCGATGCGGCTGACGATGAGCCCGTTGCCTCCGAGGGCGAGGACAAGCCTGCCCGGGATGCGGCTGACGGCGAGGCCGCCCGCTCCGGCGGCGATGACAAGGCTGCGGACGATGCGGCTGATGAGAAGCCCGTTGATCAGCCGACCGCTGTGTTCAAGGCGCCAGTCGTAGCGCCCGCCAAGGGCGACGACAAGGCCAAGCCCGCCGCCGACGCCAAGCCCGCCAAGGGCGACGACAAGGCCGAGGCCGACACTGGCGCCAAGGACGACGACAAGGCCGCCGACGCCAAGCCCGCCAAGGATGACGACAAGGCCAAGGGCGACGACAAGGCCACCGACGCCAAGCCCGCCGAGGCCGGCACCGGCGACAAGCCCGCCAAGGGTGATGGCAAGCCCGTTGATCAGCCCACCGCCGTGTTCAAGGCCGTCGCGCCGCCCGTCGACCAGCCGACGACCACGCTGAAGGCGCCGGAGACCGACGCCGAGCGGACCAGCAAGTTCGTGCCGCTGAAGCCGCTCGACGACGGCGCCGGCAAGGACGTACCCGCCAAGACGCCCACGCCCACGCCTCCGCCCGCCCCCGCGACCCCCGCGCCCAAGAGCGCGGCGCCCGCCGAGGAGGCCGCCCAGGTCCCCGCGCCGGAGCGGACCACGCAGCAGCCGCTGCCGCCGAAGCCGCCGCTGGACCTGCTCGCCGAGCTGACGAACACGCCGCCGCCGCCGGAGACCACCGTCCGCACCGCCGTGCGCCGGGTCAAGATCTGGACGCCGCTGGTGCTGCTCCTGGTGCTGGTGTTCGCGATCGTGCAGGCGGTGCGTCCGCTGCCGACGCCGACGCTCCAGCTCACGGCGCGGGAGTCCGTGGCGTTCGAGGGCGGCAAGCCTTCCGTGCCGTGGCCCGGGCAGGGTCAGGCCGCGATGGATGTGAACGGCATCGGCACGTTCGGCACGTCCGGCGCGCAGAAGCCCGTACCGATCGCCAGCATCGCCAAGGTCATGACGGTGTACCTGATCCTGCGCGACCACCCCCTCAAGCCGGGCGAGCACGGGCCGAAGATCACCGTGGACGCCGCCGCGCAGAAGCACTACGAGAGCGGCAAGGCGGAGCAGGAGTCGGTCGTCAAGGTCACCGAGGGCCAGAAGCTCAGCGAGTACGAGGCGCTCCAGGCGGTCATGCTGCCGTCCGCGAACAACATCGCGAAGCTCCTCGCCCGCTGGGACTCCGGCAGCAACTCCGAGGACGAGTTCGTCGCCAAGATGAACAAGACGGCCGCCGAGCTGGGCATGAAGAACACGCGGTACACCGACCCCAGCGGCCTGGACAAGACCACCGTGTCCACCGCCGGCGACCTGGTGAAGCTCGGCCGTGCCGCGATGGAGAACCCCGTGTTCGCGGAGATCTCCAAGCAGCCCGGCTACGTCGACCTCAACGGCGACAAGCAGAAGAACTTCCTCGGGCTCGTCCCCACGGTCGCCGTCGGTATCAAGACCGGCACGTCCACGGCGGCCGGCGGTAACATCCTGTTCGCCGCCGAGAAGACGGTCGACGGCAAGAAGCAGACCATCATCGGTGCGGCGCTCGGCCAGTTCGGCAGGAACGGCGTCGCCAACATCGACGAGGTCACCGCCGTCGTCCGCAGGCTCATCGCCGCAGGTCAGGACGCGCTGAAGGCCAAGACGATCGTCAAGAAGGGCGATGTCGTCGGCCAGGTCGACGACGGGCTCGGCGGCACCACCCCGGTGGTCGCCACCAAGGACGTCTCCGCCGTCGGCTGGTCCGGCCTGACGGTCAAGCTGGCCCTGAACGACCGCAAGGGCCAGAGCGTGCCCCACCAGGCGAAGAAGGGCACCGAGGTCGGTGTGCTCAGCGTCGGCGACGGCAAGAACGACGCGGTCGAGGTGCCCGTCGCGCTCGCCGAGGACCTCAGCGAGCCGGGCCTCGGCGCGAAGCTGAAGCGCGTCGGCTGACCCCGCGCGCGGGAGGCGGGTACGCCCCGCCTCCCGCGGCGCCCCCTCGCCCTGCCCGTGCTAGCGTCGCCAGGGCCTTTCGTTCGGATCGGGCCGGTGGGCGATCCCCGGCCGCCCAGGCCGTCCACGTCGGTACCTACGGGAGTCAGCAGTGGCCACAGCGGAGCCGACGCGCGCCGACAACGCGGAGCCGGGCCGGGAGCGGGCCGCCGCCGCGGACCGCGACCAGCCGTCCCTCATACGGACCACCCCGGCGGCCCCCTCGAAGGCGGGGGACGCGGCCGGGGGCGGCGACGGGGAGCGGGACGGCGCGCGCGCCGTCGTCAGGGCGTGGCTCGGACGGGTGGCGCGGGAGCGTCCGGTCGCCTTCGTCACCGTGACCGCCGGACTCCTCCACCTCCTGTGGTTCTTCACTTTTGCGAACAGTGGCGGTGACCTGGCCGCGCAGGACGCGTGGGCCGAGTTCGTCGGGCGGCACCCCGACTCCGCGTACAACCTCGCCTGGTACGGCGGTATGCACCCGGTGTCGTACAGCGTGGTGTCGCCGTATCTGATGTCCGTGCTCGGTGTGCGGACCACGATGATGATCGCGGGCACGCTCTCCGCCGGGCTGCTGACCCTGCTCCTTGTGCGCACCCGGGCCGTCGCCGATCCGCTGGGGCCCGCGTTCGCCGGGGTCTTCGCGCTGCTGTGCAACGCGGTGTCGGGCCGGGTCACCTTCGGGCTCGGCATGATGTTCGGGCTCGCCGCGGTCGCCGCCGTGTTCTGCTGGCCCTACCGCTGGCGCCACAAGCGGTGGGCCAAAGCCGCCGTCGCCGCGCCGCTCGCCGGGCTCGCCACCGCGGCCTCGCCGGTCGCGGGCCTGTTCGTGGGGCTGGTCGCGGTCGCCCTTTTCCTCCAGAAACGCCGGCCGGGGGCCTACGCGCTCGGGCTCGCGCCCGCCGCCGTCGTCGGCCTGTCGGCGCTGCTGTTCCCGTTCTCCGGCACGCAGCCCATGTCGTTCTGGTCGTCGGTCCTGCCGCTCGCCTTCGGCGTCCTCGTCTACGTGCTCGTGCCCAAGGAGTGGCTGACGGTCCGCATCACCGCCGCCGTCTACACCCTGTCCGTGCTGCTCGTCTGGCTGATCAGCTCGCAGATCGGCTCCAACATCACGCGGCTGCCGATGCTGTTCGCGGGCGTCGCGCTGCTCGCCGCGCTGCCCTTCACCCGGCCGCGCACCCGCAAGTGGTACGTCACCGTCGTCGCGTTCGCCGGACTGAACGCGTGGATCGGCTTCAAGTCCGTCGACGACATCATCCACACCACGCCCGCCGCGTCCTGGGCCCGCGAGCTGGCCCCCCTCGTCAACGAGCTCCAGCAGGTCGGCGCCGGCCGGGGCCGCGTCGAGGTCGTCCCCGCCCGCTCCCACCGGGAGGCGTCCGCGCTCGCCCCGTACGTGAACCTGGCGCGCGGCTGGACGCGGCAGGCCGACATGAAGCGCAACCCGCTGTTCTACGACGACACGCTCAACTCGGCGAACTACCACGCCTGGCTCAAGCGCTGGGCCGTGCACTACGTCGTCCTGCCCAAGGGCGAGCCGGACGGCACCGGCGGCCAGCGCGAGCGGCAACTCGTGCGGCGCGGCCTGCCGTATCTGAAGCAGGTGTGGGGCGACGCGAACTGGCAGCTGTTCTCCGTCACCGACCCGACCCCGATGGCCGAGCCGCACGCCACCGTGGACGCCGCCGAGCAGGCGCAGCTCACCATCGAGGTCAGCCGCCCCGGCCGCATCCTCATCCGCGTCCCCTACTCGCCGTGGCTTTCGGTCGTCGACGCCGACGGCAAGAGCCTGGACGCGCCGCGGGAGACCGAGGCGTCCAAGCGGGCCAGGGAGAGCGACGAGACGCTGCCCCGCCGGTTCACCAACGTGCACGGCTGCCTGAGGGAGACCGACGAGGACGCGGCCGGCGACCGCTGGACCGTGCTGCTCGCCCCCCGCGCCGGCACCTACCACCTGGGCGCCCCCTACAAGTGGTCACGCGGCACGCCCTGCCCCGACGAGCTGAAGTGACCCCGCGCGCCTGACCCGGCCGCCGCTCAGTCGCCGGTCGGTCCGGCGGCGCGGCAGATGTCGGTGGGCGGGGTGATCCCGGGCGGGGTCGGCGGGCCCGCGATCCGCGTACGGACCGTCTCCAGGCGGTTGAGGATGCGGTCCAGGGTCGCCGGGGCCGGGGAGCGGAAGTACTCCAGGACCGCCCGGTAGAACGCGTCGCGCAGCACCGGCGGCAGCACGTCGGACGCGTCGAAGCAGAGCGTGCGGGAGCCCTGGGTGAGCAGGCGGGCGATTCTGCGCGCCGTCGCGTTCTCGCCGGGCTGCGGGTCGCTCGCGTCGGGGAAGAACGGCCGCAGGTACGCCCGCGCCTCCCGCGACCAGGCCCGCCGCCCGTCCTCGCTGGTCAGCCGCCGCACCAGCTCCTGCGCGCCCGGGTTGTCGGTGAGGACGGCCGCCATGTCGCCGGACACCTCGAAACTGTCCGCGTACCGGGCCGAGCCGCGCAGGAAGCGGGCCGCGGGCTCCACGCGGACATCGCCGCGGGCCGCGTACACGTACCGCAGGAACGACGCCTGGTGCTCGCGCGCGCAGCCGCGCTGCGAACCGCCGAGCAGGCCGCGCGGGTCGCCGCCCGGCCGGCGCGGGTCGGGCGTGCCCCAGAACGACATGGTCAGCGCCGACTCCACCGCGCGCGGGGTGCGCGGGCCGCCCGCCGCGAGCAGCGCCGCCCACGTCGTGAACGCGCGCCGCAGCTCGGGGGAGGTCGCCCAGTTCAACTGGCCGGTCGCCCACCGCGTGTACGTGTCCGGGCCCGCCTGGTGCAGCAGGATGTCCTCCACCCAGTCCGTGCCGGGCCACCCGGACGTGGCCTGCGCCGCCATCGCCACGCACCAGCGGGCCGCCGCCGGGCCCGCGCCGCCGCCCTTCCTGCTCCACACGAGGCTCTTGAGGTCCACCTTCAGCGGCACCCAGTACGTGCGCCTGCGCCCCTCCACCATCAGCGTCGGCGACCACGGCGGATAGGCGCGCTCGGCGGCCTGCGGCTCCAGCGGCTTGAGCCGGCCGCGCGCCGCGTACTCGGTCAGCTCGCCGATGCTGTTGAGGATCGCCACGTCCGGCGGGGCGTCGGCGGCGAGCTGCGCGACCAGCGTCTCGCGCAGCGACCGGGTCCCCTTGTACACGTACGTGTGGCCGGAGCCGCGAGACAGGTCGCGCAGCACCGTCTCGAACGCGGCGCCCTCCGGGCCCGTCCACGGCCCGAGCACGACGACCGGCTCGCCCCGGGGCGCCGCGCACCCGCCGCCGAGCGCGGCCACCGCCAGCAGACAGCCCGCGAGCACCGCCCGCACCAGCCCGCGCGCCCGCCCCGCCGCCGCCCTCATGTGCCGCTCCTGCCGCGCCCGATGGTCAGATACTCGCGCCGGTAGCCGTGCACACTCGCGCCGATCAGTCCGGCGACGGCCAGGCCGGCCGGGGCGAGGGCGTGCGCGAAGACGTCGACGCCGCCGAGCGCGCCGTGCGCGACGACCGCCCGCATCCGGTCGGCCGCCGGGTGGATCGCCGCGGCGGCGGGCGTGGCCAGCGGGTCGTCGTCCAGGGCCGTCTCGACGCGCGGGTCGGCGCGCCGGGCCAGCACGTCCGCGTACGGCAGGGCCGCCCGCTGCGCGTTCCAGGCGAGGACGCCGTCGGCCACCACCCACGGCACCAGCAGCAGCGGCAGCGCGGCGGCCGCCAGCGGCACGCTGATCCGCAGCCGCATCCGGCGCCGCAGATGCACCGCCGTGCGCCACAGCCCCACCGCGAGCAGCGTCAGGCTCACGGCGGCGACCGCGACGGCGAGCAGGACCCCGGGGCCGAGCGCGGCGCGGGCGGTGAGGCGGGCGCGCAGCTCGCGCTCCAGGGAGGTGATGCGGTCGACGACGGTCGTCGCGTCGGACGGCTTCGCGGCGGGCGCGCACGGCGGGTAGGGGGCGTGCCGGTCGGTGGCGGGGGCGGGCGCCGGGCCGCCGCACAGCATGCTCGCCGCGTACGCGAGTCCCGCCTTGCGCAGCGAGGGGTCGCCGACGTTGGTGCGGGCCCACGCGATCCACTCCTCGTAGCCGTCGATCAGGCCCGAGATGACGTCGAGTTCCTGGCGCTGCCCCGGCCCGAGCGCGCCGCCGCGCGCGAGGCGGGCGATGTCCTGCGCGGCGGCCCCGGTCCGCGCGGTGTAGCGCGGCCCGAGCCCCGACAGCTCCACCGCCCGGCCCGCGTCGAGGCCCACCTCCGCCTCCCGCTGCGCGATGCGCAGGGACGTCTTCGCGTCGGCGAGGTCCGCGAGCGCGGGCGCGATGCTCTCCCGTACGGCGGTGGAATCGTCACGGACCTGCGCGTACGCCCAGCCGAGCGCGGCGAACCCGACGGCCGCGAGCAGCGGCAGCGCGATCAGCCGGTCGCGCAGATAGGTGCGGTTGCGGGGGGCCGGGCTGTCGGCGGTGGGCGTCGCGGGCGTCGCGGGCGGCCACAACAGCCGCCGCAGCAGGGCGAGACGGTCGGCGAGCGCCCGCGCCCGCGCTCCGGTGCGCGCCCGGTCCAGGGCGCGCACCGCCTCCGCCGCCCGGCCGCCCCACACCCGGCGGGCGCGCGCGCCGGGGCCTTCGGGGCGCGTCTGCCGCCGGGCTTCCCCGCCCGGTTTTGTACGGGTCATGCGTCGCGCCGCGGTGTGGGGCGCCGCCACAGGGCGGGCGGGCGGCGGTCGCGGTGGTGGCGCCAGGCGAGCGGGCGGACGGCGTAGGCGCGGTCGAGGAGCCGTTCGGCGACCTCGTCGGCGTGCGGGACGTCGGCGGCGCGGGCGGTCTGGCGGGCGAGCAGCAGATAGAACGCGGACAGGTCCCGGCCGAGCGCCCGGCCGCTGTCCGGGAAGCCGAGCCGGGCGCCCGCGTCCCGGGCCTCGTCGTCGCGGCGGGCCGCGTCCCGGGCCAGCTCGCGCAGCGCCGCCGCGTCCACCGCGCCGCGCGCGACGAGCCGCTGGGCCGCCTCCCACACCTCGGCCTTCATCCGGGTGCGGCCGATCTCGTCGGTGAGCCCGTGCTCATTGCACAGCCGGGCGAGGCGGACGAGGGCCGCGCCGAGCGTGGCCGGTCCATCGGCGTGCGCGACGGCGATCCTGACGGTGGCGGTACGGGCGGCCGTGCGGTGCCGGGAGTGCTGCGGCACGGCGTCGAGCGCGTCGATCGCGGCGGCCGCTGCGCGCGGGCCGCCGAGCGCGAGACGGGTGCGGGCCGCGCCGAACGCGGCGCTGCCGAGGGACGGGTTGCGCAGCCGCACCGCTTCGTAGAGGCCGAGCGCCTCCCGCCAGTACCCGGCGGCGCTCTCGCCCGCGCCCCGAGCCTCCCCACCGGCCGCGACGGCCTCTCCGTGCTCGCCCTCGCTCCCGCCCTCGCCCTCGTTCTCGTTCTCGTACGGAGGCTGCTGTTCCGCCGCGCGGGCGAGGCGCTCGGCGCAGTGGCCGAGGGCGAGCTTCGGCGCGTACTCGCCGGGGATCGCGGCATAGACCTGGTCGAATTGGTCGCGGGCCGCGTCCGCCTCGCCCCGGGCCAGCGCGAGCAGCCCCTGATGCCAGTCCACCCGCCAGTCGTGCCGGGCCCGCTCCCGCCCGATCGCCGCGGTCGCCGCGTCCAACTCCCGTTCGGCCAGGGCCAGATAGGCGTCGTCGGGGTCGGTGCGCAGCGCCACCCGCAGCCGCAGCCGGCAGCGCAGCAGATGGACCTCGGCGGAGTCGCGCCAGTCGGCGGTGTGCTGGAGCAGGGCCGCCGGGTCGGCGTCGGTGAGCCGGCTCAGCTCCGCGTGCCGCTCGTCGTGCGGGTCGGGGCGCGGCACGGGCAGCCGGGCGCAGGCGTCGGCGGCGGCGGGCGGCTCGTGCAGCGGGCCCGGCGGCTCCCCGCCCGGCGGCGCGGCCCAGCGGGGCAGCGCGGGCGGGGTACCGAGACCGGCGTCGAGCGCGTACGGGGACTGCAGGAACAGCGGCGACGGCTCGAACGTCTCGTCCCGGGTGCGCAGGGAACGTAACTCCCGCCATACTCCCCGCAGTTGGTCCTGCATCTCGCGGGCGTCGGCGTACCGGTCGGCCGGTACCGCGCGCGTCGCCCGGCGCAGCACCCGGGCCAGCGACAGCAGGCCGAGGCCGGCCGGCGGGGGCGTCGTGGCCGGCACGGCGAGCGCGGGCCCCTCCCGCAGCCGGGCCAGCGCGCCGAGCGCCCCGAGGTCCTGGTGCGCCTCGCCGAGCCCGCACAGGACGCGCAGGGTCGCGCCGAGGCTGAACAGGTCGTCCTGCGGCATGCTCGCGCCGGTCCTCGACGCGGGGCCGAGCGGTACGTTCGGCGCGCGGAACCCGCTCGTCGTCAGGCCCGGGGCGCCGGCCGGGCGGATCGAACCGACGTCGACGACCTTGATCGAGGCGCCGTCGTGCATGACGTTGTGCGGCTTGAGATCGCCGTAGACCAGCGCGACGCGGCCCGGCCGGTCGTGCAGATGCTCCAGGGCGGACAGCACGCGCACCCCGTACGCGAGGACGAACTCGTGGAAGCGGGAGCCGCCGAAGCGGTCCGGGTCGCGGCGGGCCAGCGCGCGCACCTCCGCGAGGTTCAGGCCGTCGACGTACGGCAGGACGAGGAAGCCGCCGACCTTCTCGTGCGTGCCGTAGTTGAACACCGGGATGATGCCCTCGTGGTTGAGGTCCGCGAACGCCTGCCGCTCCTCGGCCAGCCCCTGACTCGCGTACGGGACCTGCCCCGGGCGCAGCGTCTTGACGGCGACGTCCCGCCCGTCGACCTTCTCGTCCCGCGCCAGATACACATCGCCCATCCCGCCGAGCCCGAGCCGCCGCACCACCTTGTACTGGCCGGACAGCATGTCGCCCGGCGCCAGCCCGTCCCGC
Organism: Streptomyces sp. NPDC107550; assembly: GCF_055639095.1. Classification (NCBI taxonomy): domain Bacteria; kingdom Bacillati; phylum Actinomycetota; class Actinomycetes; order Kitasatosporales; family Streptomycetaceae; genus Streptomyces; species Streptomyces sp. NPDC107550. The sequence continues at coordinate 220,396 of NZ_JBVKBC010000009.1, read as the reverse complement.
CCGTCGTCCGGCGGGCCGTCCACCGGCTCGCGCGGCCTGATCTCGGGCAGCGCGGTCACGTCCGGCCCTTCGGCGGGCAGGACGACATCGGCGTCACGCGGCGCGTCCGGCAGCGGCATGACGATCAACGGCCCCGAGGAGTCCCCCTCCATGGTGTCCAAGGATAGGCGGCAGGACACCAGGGAGCCCCGTTGCCCACGGTGCCGATCCGGCCACAACTCGGTCAGTTCTGCGGCCAGTTGCGGGGGCGCTGCCGCTGGGAACGTGCGCTGAGGTCAGCCCCGGCAGGGGCGCGGGCACGCTGGCGCTGGGAACGGGCGTTGAGGTGAGCCCCGCCAGGGGCGCGGGCGCGCTGCCGCTGGGAACGGGCGTTCAGGTCAGCCCCATAAGGGGCGCGGGGAACTGCGCGAGCGGCCACGACGTACCCGGCACTCTGGGGCGCTGCCCCAGGCCCCGCTCCTCAATCGCCGGAGGGGCTGGGTGTTGGCGCTGAGCCAGTCCGCCGGGAGCCGCCCGCACTGGTCGGCGACCCCCGGCGGGCCCGGTAGGCTGGTCACATGTCCGAACCGACCGGTGCCGCCCGCAGGCGCGGGCCCTTCAAGGTCGGGGATCAGGTACAGCTCACCGACCCCAAGGGCCGCCACTACACGTTCACGCTCGAAGAGGGAAAGAACTTCCACACCCACAAGGGTTCTTTCCCGCACGACGAGCTGATCGGCGCCCCCGAGGGAAGCGTTGTCCGCACCACCGGAAACGTCGCCTATCTCGCGCTGCGCCCCCTGCTCCCCGACTACGTCCTGTCCATGCCCCGCGGCGCCGCCGTGGTCTACCCGAAGGACGCGGGGCAGATCCTCGCCTTCGCCGACATCTTCCCCGGCGCCCGCGTCGTGGAGGCGGGCGTGGGCTCCGGCTCGCTCAGCAGCTTCCTGCTCCGCGCCATCGGCGACGAGGGCATGCTGCACTCCTACGAGCGCCGCGAGGACTTCGCCGAGATCGCCAAGGGGAACGTCGAGCGCTACTTCGGCGGCCCGCACCCCGCCTGGCAGCTCACCGTCGGCGACCTCCAGGACAACCTGTCCGACGCGGACGTCGACCGCGTCATCCTCGACATGCTGGCCCCCTGGGAGTGCCTGGACGTCGTCAAGAAGGCGCTCGTCCCCGGCGGCATCCTGTGCTGCTACGTGGCCACGACCACGCAGCTCGCCCGCACCGTCGAGTCCATCCGCGAGATCGGCTGCTTCAACGAGCCGACCTCCTGGGAGACGATGATCCGCAACTGGCACGTGGAGGGCCTCGCCGTCCGCCCCGACCACCGGATGATCGGCCACACCGGCTTCCTGCTGACCGCCCGCCGCCTCGCGGACGGCGTCGAGCCGCCCATGCGCCGCCGCCGCCCCGCCAAGGGCGCCTACGGCGAGGACTACGACGGTCCGAACGCGGACGGCGGCAGCCGAGGCCGCTGACCCCGCCGCCCCCGAGGCAGGGCCGGCCCGTCCGACCCGTACAACGCACGCACGCCGCCGCCGAGTTCCCCCGGCACACCGGGAACTCGGCGGCGGCTTTCGTCCGTTGACCGTACGGCGGCACCTGTCCCACGGCGTCCGCGGAAACCTCGTACCCCGGCGTTCCCCCGCACTGTGACGTATGGCACGATGCTGGCCACCCCCACCGGCACAGCCCTCACAGGAGACGCTCCTAGTGCAGCAATCCGCCGTCCCGGAACTGGCGCACACCACCACCCGTCCCATCCACTGGCTGGCCACCGCGGCAGCCGTCGCCGCGGTCGTCGCCGCCTCCGGCTTCCTCCAGCCGGACTCCGCCACCGCCGCCCAGACCGCCGCCGAGGCGCCGGTCACCACCAAGACGCGCGCCGTCGCCCCGCCCGACCCGGCCGCGGTCTCCTTCCCGATCGACTGCGGACCCGTCGGCGTCCTCGTCCAGAAGAAGGCCAGCGGCGACCTCGACGGCGACGGCAGACCCGAGACCGTGGCGGTCGTGCGCTGCGACGCCGGCTCAGGTACCCCGCCGAACGGCGTCTATGTCCTCACCCAGCCGGCCGGTGCCGAGCCGCGTGTCGTCGCCACCCTCGTCGACCCGAAGGACTCCTACTCGGTCACCGACTTCGCCGTACGCGACGGAGCCGTCCTCGCCACCCTGGAGGGCTACTCGTCGCCGAGCGTGCCGCGCTACAAGCCCGACGTCCACGACAAGGCCAAGTGGCAGTGGCGCGAGGGGGCGTTCGTCCGCTCCCGGCCCGCCGAGGCCCGGGGCGTGTGACCCGCGCGCGGGGGAGCACGTACGTGAAGGGCCCTGTCCGCCGGACTCGCTCCGGCGGACAGGGCCCTTCACGCGTGTGGGGGAGCCGTCTCAGTCGGCGTCGGCGTCGGGTCCGTACACCTCGACCCTGTCCGAAACGCGGCGCACATGGATGCAGTCGCCCGGGCACTCCTTCGCCGACGCCACCACGTCGGTGAGAAGCGGAAGCGGCACCGGCGCCGACGCGCCGGGCTCCTGGAGCAGTTCGTCGTCGCCGCTCTTGACGTACGCGAGACCGTCGATGTCCAGCTCGAAGACCTCCGGCGCGTACTGGGCGCAGATGCCGTCGCCGGTGCACAGGTCCTGGTCGATCCACACCTCCAGCGGAACGCCGGTGTCGGTGCCGGATCCGGCCTCTTGCTGCACGCTCATGTCTCCTGCCGTTTCCTTCGTCGCGGCCACCGGCCGGCGCTCGCCGGGAGCAAGTCGGGCCGGGCCTGACGGGTGTTGAACATATCGACCCTACAACCGGCCGCTTTCCGATGGTGTCCACTGGGTATTCACCTCGCGTGAGGGAGAGCGCAAGGGTGAAGATCGGACACACCCCGACCGTCTTTTTGATCTAGGGGTTTCAATCGACACCCGCCCAGGTAGGGTCTGGAAGCGTCCAGCTCCCCTTGGAGGAGGTGAGGACCGTGGCAGCCCACGACGACGACATCAACCGCGGCATCCGCCCGGGACGAGGGTCTGACGACCCGGCCGGGCAGGTTGCCTATCTCGAGCAGGAAATCGCCGTCCTGCGGCGCAAGCTCGCCGACTCTCCGCGTCATACGAGGATTCTCGAAGAGCGGATCGTCGAGCTGCAGACCAACCTGGCCGGCGTGTCCGCGCAGAACGAGCGGCTCGCCAACACGCTCCGTGAGGCCCGCGACCAGATCGTGGCCCTCAAGGAGGAGGTCGACCGGCTCGCACAGCCGCCGGCCGGCTTCGGGGTCTTCCTCACGGCGAACGAGGACGGCACCGCCGACATCTTCACCGGCGGTCGCAAGCTCCGCGTCAACGTGAGCCCCAGCGTCGAGCTCGACGAGCTACGGCGCGGCCAGGAACTAATGCTGAACGAAGCGCTCAACGTGGTCGAGGCCATGGAGTTCGAGAGCGTCGGCGACATCGTCACCCTCAAGGAGATCCTGGAGGACGGCGAGCGCGCCCTCGTGACCGGGCACACCGACGAGGAACGGGTGGTACGGCTCGCCGAGCCGCTGCTGGACGTCACCATCCGCCCCGGCGACGCCCTGCTGCTCGAACCCCGATCCGGCTATGTCTACGAAGTCGTACCCAAGAGCGAAGTAGAGGAACTGGTCCTCGAAGAGGTCCCGGACATCGGCTACGACCAGATCGGCGGCCTGGGCAACCAGATCGAACTGATCCGGGACGCGGTCGAGCTCCCGTACCTCTACCCGGACCTCTACAAGGAGCACGAGCTGCGCCCGCCCAAGGGCGTCCTGCTCTACGGACCGCCCGGATGCGGCAAGACGCTCATCGCCAAGGCGGTCGCCAACTCCCTCGCCAAGAAGGTCGCCGAGGTGACCGGGCAGGCGCAGGGCAAGAGCTACTTCCTGAACATCAAGGGCCCCGAGCTTCTCAACAAGTACGTCGGTGAGACCGAGCGGCAGATCCGGCTCGTCTTCCAGCGGGCCCGCGAGAAGGCCAGCGAGGGCACCCCCGTCATCGTCTTCTTCGACGAGATGGAGTCCCTCTTCCGCACCCGCGGCTCCGGTGTCAGCTCGGACGTGGAGAACACCATCGTCCCGCAGCTCCTCGCCGAGATCGACGGTGTGGAGGGCCTGCAGAACGTGGTCGTGATCGGCGCCTCCAACCGTGAGGACATGATCGACCCGGCCATCCTGCGCCCCGGCCGGCTCGACGTGAAGATCAAGATCGAGCGGCCGGACGCCGAGGCGGCCAAGGACATCTTCGGCAAGTACCTCACCGAGCGGCTGCCGCTGCACGCCGACGACCTCAGCGAGCACGGCAGCGACAAGGTCGCCACGGTCCACGCCATGATCCAGACGGCCGTGGAGCACATGTACGCGGAATCCGAGGAGAACCGCTTCCTGGAGGTCACGTACGCCAATGGCGACAAGGAAGTCCTGTACTTCAAGGACTTCAACTCCGGCGCCATGATCGAGAACATCGTCGGCCGCGCGAAGAAGATGGCCATCAAGGCGTTCCTCGACCAGAAGCAGAAGGGTCTCAGGGTCTCTCACCTCCTCCAGGCTTGCATCGACGAGTTCAAGGAGAACGAGGACCTGCCCAACACCACGAACCCGGACGACTGGGCCCGCATCTCCGGAAAGAAGGGCGAGCGGATCGTCTATATCCGCACCCTCGTCACCGGAAAGCAGGGCGCGGACACCGGACGCTCCATCGACACGGTGGCGAACACCGGTCAGTACCTGTAAAAGTCAGGTGGCTGCGGGTGCCCGATGCGGGTACCCGCAGCCGACTGTTTTTCCAGGAAACGACCTCGCCACCCGTCGCTCGACGCCGGAGCCAAGCAATGACGCAAATGATCTCCCCACCAGCGCAAAGGCGTTCTAGGCTCTTTCATGCCGCCGATTCGCGCGGTGCGGGGACGGGCACCGCACACGCATCGGAGAACCAGCGGTACTTGAGCGCCGCTCCCGACCGGGGGCGCCGCCGGGCAAGGAGGGCCGCATGACCGTACGGCGAGTAATGGGCATCGAGACCGAGTACGGGATCTCCGTCCCCGGCCACCCCAACGCCAATGCCATGCTCACCTCGTCCCAGATCGTCAACGCCTACGCCGCGGCGATGCACCGGGCCCGCCGGGCCCGCTGGGACTTCGAGGAAGAGAACCCGCTGCGTGACGCCCGGGGCTTCGACCTCGCCCGGGAGACCGCCGACTCCAGCCAGCTCACCGACGAGGACATCGGCCTGGCCAACGTCATCCTGACCAACGGCGCGCGCCTCTACGTCGACCACGCCCACCCGGAGTACAGCTCCCCGGAGATCACCAATCCGCGCGACGCCGTCCTGTGGGACAAGGCCGGCGAGCGGATCATGGCCGAGGCGGCGGAGCGGGCCGCGCAGATCCCCGGCGCCCAGCCGATCCACCTCTACAAGAACAACACGGACAACAAGGGCGCCTCCTACGGGACGCACGAGAACTACCTGATGAAGCGGGAGACCCCGTTCTCGGACATCGTGCGCCATCTGACGCCGTTCTTCGTGTCCCGGCAGGTCGTCACCGGCGCCGGCCGCGTCGGTATCGGGCAGGACGGCCACGAGCACGGCTTCCAGATCAGCCAGCGCGCGGACTACTTCGAGGTCGAGGTCGGCCTGGAGACGACGCTCAAGCGGCCGATCATCAACACGCGGGACGAGCCGCACGCGGACGCGGAGCGCTACCGCCGCCTGCACGTGATCATCGGCGACGCGAACCTCTCGGAGATCTCGACCTACCTCAAGCTCGGCACCACCTCCCTCGTGCTCTCCATGATCGAGGACGGCTTCATCACGGTCGACCTGGCCGTCGACCAGCCGGTGCGCACCCTGCACCAGGTCTCCCACGACCCGACGCTCCAGCACCTCATCGAGCTGCGCAGCGGGCGCACGCTGACGGCCGTACAGCTCCAGATGGAGTACTTCGAGCTGGCCCGCAAGTACGTCGAGGAGCGCTTCGGGGCCGACGCGGACGAGCAGACCAAGGACGTGCTCACCCGCTGGGAGGACGTGCTCGGGCGCCTGGAGACCGACCCGATGAGCCTCTCCGGCGAGCTGGACTGGGTCGCCAAGCGCGAGCTGATGGAGGGCTACCGGCGCCGTGACGGCCTGGAGTGGGACGCGGCGAAGCTGCATCTGCTCGACCTCCAGTACGCCGACGTACGGGCCGAGAAGGGCCTGTACAACCGCCTGGCGGCCCGCGGCAAGATGAAGCGGCTCCTGGACGAGTCCGAGGTCGAGCGGGCCCGTACGCAGCCTCCGGAGGACACGCGCGCCTATTTCCGGGGCCGCTGCCTCGAGCAGTACGCCGACGACGTCGCCGCGGCCTCCTGGGACTCCGTGATCTTCGACCTGCCCGGCCGTGACTCTCTGCAACGAGTGCCGACGCTCGAACCCCTGCGTGGTACACGCAACCATGTCAAGGAGCTGCTCGACCGCTGCCGTACGGCGGAAGATCTGGTCCGGGTGCTCTCCGGCGGCTGAAAAGCCTGTGGCAGGGGAATCACAGAGGTGGGCTCCGCACGTTGAGGAAACTGCGGGGCCGATGTCGGACCCGACTTGTAGGGTTCTGATCACGAACGACCTGAACGACACGCATGACGTGGATGTCGAACCGAGCGGGGTGAGCTGGACATGGCAACCAAGGACACCGGCGGCGGGCAGCAGAAGGCGACGCGTTCCACCGAGGAGGTCGAGGAGCAGACGCAGGACGCGCAGGCGACCGACGACCTCAAGGAGCGCCAGGAGAAGCTGAGCGACGACGTCGACTCGGTACTGGACGAGATCGACGACGTGCTGGAGGAGAACGCCGAGGACTTCGTGCGCTCGTTCGTGCAGAAGGGCGGCCAGTAGGCCACCGGCACCGCGGCCCCGGCCGGGACGTCCCCCTGTGCGCGCCGAGGCCGCGAGGCCCCGGCCGCACGGCCTCGGCCGCACATGTGGATCACCGCCACGAGCCGGGTAGGGTCCGTGGCGTACTGTGCTTCAACTGCATTTACGTGGAAGGAAACGCGTGGAAGCCAACCCTCGTAGCACCGGGCGTCTGCCGGCGGCCTTCCTGACGCCCGGTTCCTCGTCCTTCATGGACTTCCTGTCCGAGCACCAGCCCGAAATCCTGCCCGGCAACCGGCAGTTGCCCCCGACGCAGGGCGTCATCGAGGCTCCGCACGGCACCACCATCGTCGCCGTGACGTTCCCCGGCGGTGTCGTCCTCGCCGGCGACCGCCGCGCGACGATGGGCAATGTGATCGCGCAGCGCGACATCGAGAAGGTCTTCCCGGCGGACGAGTATTCGGCCGTCGGCATCGCCGGCACCGCCGGTCTGGCCGTCGAGATGGTCAAGCTGTTCCAGCTGGAGCTGGAGCACTTCGAGAAGGTCGAGGGTGCCCAGCTCTCCCTGGAGGGCAAGGCCAACCGGCTCTCGACGATGATCCGCTCGAACCTCGGCATGGCCATGCAGGGCCTCGCCGTCGTCCCGCTGTTCGCCGGGTACGACGTGGACCAGGGGAAGGGCCGCATCTTCTCCTACGACGTCACCGGCGGCCGCAGCAAGGAGCACGGCTACGCGGCCACGGGCTCCGGCTCGGTCTTCGCCCGCGGCGCCATGAAGAAGCTCTACCGCGAGGATCTGACGGAGGAGCAGGCGACGACCCTGGTCGTCCAGGCGCTCTACGACGCCGCCGACGACGACTCGGCGACCGGCGGGCCGGACGTGGCGCGCCGCATTTACCCGATCATCACGGTGATCACGGAGGACGGGTTCCGCAGGCTGAGCGAGGACGAGGCGTCCGCGCTGGCCCGCTCGGTGCTGGAGCGGCGTCTGGAGCAGCCGGACGGACCGCGCGCCGACCTGCTGTGACGGGCCCGCGGCAGGCAACTCCCGCGCCCTGGTTCCCCACTGACGCTCCACTGACAGAAAGGGACGGATAGCCGGTGTCGACACCGTTCTATGTCTCTCCCCAGCAGGCGATGGCCGACCGCGCGGAGTACGCGCGCAAGGGCATCGCACGCGGTCGCAGCCTGGTCGTGCTGCAGTACGCCGACGGCATCGTCTTCGTCGGCGAGAACCCGTCCCGTGCCCTGCACAAGTTCAGCGAGATCTACGACCGGATCGGCTTCGCCGCCGCCGGCAAGTACAACGAGTACGAGAACCTCCGCATCGGCGGTGTGCGCTACGCGGACCTGCGCGGCTACACCTACGACCGGGCCGACGTCACGGCCCGGGGCCTGGCGAACGTGTACGCGCAGACGCTCGGCACGATCTTCTCCAGCGCCGGCGAGAAGCCCTACGAGGTCGAGCTGGTCGTCGCCGAGGTCGGCGAGAGCGCCGAGGGCGACCAGATCTACCGGCTGCCGCACGACGGCTCGATCGTCGACGAGCACGGCTCGGTTGCGGTCGGCGGCAACGCGGAGCAGATCAGTAGCTACCTGGACCAGCGCCACCAGGACGGCATGACGCTCTCCGAGGCGCTCAAGCTCGCCGTGCAGGCCCTCTCCCGCGACACCAACGGCAGCGAGCGGGAGATCCCCGCCGAGCGCCTCGAAGTGGCGGTCCTCGACCGTACGCGGCCGCAGAAGCGCAAGTTCAAGCGGATCGCCGGGCGCCAGCTCGAACGGCTGCTGACCGCGGAGAGCGCGGCCGAGGTCTCCAAGGCGGCCTCCGAAGCGGTCTCCGACGAGGAGTCCTCCGACGACGAGTCGTGACGGGGGCCACCGCCCCTGATCCGTCCCGGATGTGCCCCGGCCGGTCCCGTACCGGCCGGGGCACACCTGCGTCCGGGCGCGGGGTACGGGGCGCGCGGTGCGGGCGCAGGGGCAGGCTCGGGCCCGGGCTCAGAGGTCCCGGGTGTGGGGCGCGCGGGCCGTGGAGCCGCGGACGACCAGTTCGACGGGGAGCGGGTCCGTGACGGGTGCGCGGCCCTCCAGCACGGCGATGAGCGCCGCCATGCCCCGCTCCCCGAACTCCTCGGCGGGCAGCCGCACGGTGGTCAGCTCCGGCTCGATGGCGGTGGCCAGGGAGAGGTCGTCGAAGCCGGTGACGGAGAGCTGGTCGGGCACGCGCAGGCCGAGGCGCCGGGCGGCCTTGTAGGCACCGGCGGCGAGCTTGTCGTCGTCGCACACGATCGCGGTCGGCTCGGTGAGCCCGGAGGTGCGCAGCGCCCGCTCCGTCGCCCACAGCGCGTCCTCGACGGTGAGGTCGGCGCGGACCGTGCGCAGGGTGGTGCCGGGCGCGGCGGCGGTACGGGCGGCGAGTTCGCGGGCCCGCACATCGAACGTCCAGGACGGGACCGCCGACGCCAGATGCAGGAAGTGCCGGTGGCCGAGGCCGAGCAGATGCCCCGTCAGCCGCCGCACCCCGTCCGTGAGATCGAGGTTGACGGTCGTCGCGCCGGGGTTGCCGTCCGGGTCGCTGTCCAGCATGACGAGCGGCAGGTCGTCGCCGCGCAGGGTGGCGACCGCGTCGGCCGCCATCGAGGAGGCGAGGATGCCGTCGAGGGCGGCGCGGGCCGAGGGGAACGGGTCGGGGGCGGGGCCGATCCCGGTGGGCGACGGGTACAGGACGAGCCCGACGTCGTGCCGCGCGGCGACCCGGGCGGCACCCGTGTAGACCCCGGCGAAGAACTCGTTCGTGAGCGCCGGGACGACCAGCAGGGCCGTACGGGTGCGGCCGAGGCGCAGATTGCGGGCGGCGAGGTTCGGCCGGTAGCCGAGCCTGCGGGCCGCGTCGCGGACCCGGTCGGCGGTGGCGGGGGAGACCCGGCCGCGCCACTTGTCGCCCATGACGAGGGAGACGGCGGCCTGCGAGACCCCCGCGGCGCGCGCCACGTCCCGGCTGGTGGGCCGGGCGACGGCCGGCCCGTCCGTACCGCTGGTCACTTCTGCCTCCGTGTGTCGCGTGCCCCCGAATCCCCGACGTTAGCGGGGTGGCTCCCGAGAGCCCGCACGTGGTACGTATAACGCCAGACGTTATACGTAAAACTTCAGGTGAGGCGGGGGCCCATGGCCGCGCGGTATGTGGAGATCCTCAGAGCGCGGCACGCGATGCGGCTGCTCACGGGGACGCTGGTGGGCCGGCTGCCGAACGCGACGGCGGCCATCGCCATCGTGCTGTTCATCCGAGCGGAGGGCGGCACCTACAGCCTCGCCGGCGCCCTCGCGGCCGTCTACGGCGTGGCGAACGCCATCGGCCAGCCCCTCCTCGGCCGCCTCGTGGACCTGCGCGGCCAGCCCCGCGTGCAGCTCCCGGCGGCGGTCGCGTCCGCGCTCGCCATGACCGTCTTCGCCCTCACCGGCACCGCCTCCCTGCCGCTCGCGTACGTGGCCGTCGGCGCCGCCGGACTGTTCACCCCGCCCCTGGAGGGCGGCCTACGGGCGCTGTGGCCCAGCGTGCTGCCACGCGAGGAGCAGGTCCACACCGCCTACGCCATGGACGCCATCGCCCAGGAAGTCATGTTCACCGTCGGGCCGCTGCTGGTCACCGTGTGCGTGGCCCTGTGGTCGACGCAGACCGCGCTGATCGCCCTGAACGTGGTCGGTGTGCTGGGCGCCCTGTCCGTCGTCCTCTCGCAGCCGTCCCGTACCTGGCGCTCCGCGCCCCGCGAGGCCCACTGGCTGGGCGCGCTGCGCTCGCCGGGGCTGCTCGCCCTGCTGGCCGCCTTCCTGTTCATCGGGCTCGCGCTCGGCTCGATCACCGTGGCCGGGGTCTCGTACGCGGACGACAGCGGCCGGGACGCCACGGCCGTCTACGGCTGGCTCATGGCGGCCCTCGGGCTCGGCGCCCTGCTCGGCGGCGCGGTCTACGGCGCCCGCGAGTGGGCCGGCGCACCCGAGGCGCGGCTGCGGTGGCTCGTGGCGCTGCTCGCGGTGTTCTACGTACCGCTCGTCGCCGTGCCCGGGCCGGTGGCCATGGTGGCGCTGACCGCGCTCGCCGGGGTGTTCCTCGCGCCGTGCATCGCCTGCGCGTTCATCGTCGTGGACCGGCACGCGCCGCGCGGGACGGTGACGGAGGCGTTCTCGTGGCTCGTGACGACGTTCACGGTCGGCGCGAGCGTCGGGACGGCCGTCGCCGGGCCGGTCGTGGAGTGGGGCGGCACCCGCTGGGGATTCGCCGTGCCGGCCGCCACGGGAGGCGTCGCGCTGCTCGTGCTCCTCGCCGGTGGACGGGCGTTGGCGCGGCCGGTCGCGTCCGGGCGTGTCGCGCTCTCTTCGGAAAATGATCCGAACCGTGCCGTCGAACCCCGTTTCAGCTCGGGGGATCGGGCGTAATGTTCAGACATGGACCGCCGCATTTTCGGGCTGGAGAACGAGTACGGCGTCACATGCACGTTCAGGGGACAGCGACGCCTGTCTCCTGACGAGGTGGCGCGGTACCTCTTCCGCCGTGTCGTGTCATGGGGCCGCAGCAGCAACGTCTTTCTGCGGAACGGCGCCCGCCTCTACCTCGATGTCGGATCGCATCCGGAATACGCAACACCGGAATGCGACAACGTGCCCGAACTGGTCACGCACGACAAAGCGGGCGAGCGCATTCTGGAAGGCCTGCTCGTCGACGCAGAACGACGCCTGCACGAGGAGGGAATCGCAGGCGACGTATATCTCTTCAAGAACAACACCGACTCGGCGGGAAACTCCTACGGCTGCCACGAGAACTATCTGGTGGCGCGGCACGGGGAGTTCTCGCGTCTCGCGGACATCCTCATCCCCTTCCTGGTCACCCGTCAGCTCCTGTGCGGAGCGGGCAAGGTGCTCCAGACCCCGCGCGGCGCGGTGTACTGCGTGAGCCAGCGCGCCGAGCACATCTGGGAGGGCGTCAGCTCCGCGACGACGCGCTCCCGTCCCATCATCAACACCCGCGACGAACCGCACGCGGACGCCGAGCGCTACCGCAGGCTCCACGTCATCGTCGGCGACTCGAACATGTCGGAGACGACGATGCTGCTCAAGGTCGGCGCCACCGACCTCGTGCTGCGCATGATCGAGGCCGGCACGGTGATGCGCGACCTGACCCTGGAGAACCCGATCCGGGCCATCCGCGAGGTCAGCCACGACATCACGGGCCGCCGCAAGGTCCGCCTGGCCAGCGGGCGCGAGGCGTCCGCCCTGGAGATCCAGCGCGAGTACTACGAGAAGGCCGTCGACTTCGTGGAGCGCCGGGGCATCCGTACCGGCACCGTCGACCAGGTCCTGGAGCTGTGGGGCCGCACGCTCGACGCCATCGAGTCCGAGGACCTCGACCGCATCGGCACCGAGATCGACTGGGTCATGAAGTACAAGCTCATCGAGCGGTACCGGGCCAAGCACAACATGACGATGTCGCACCCGAGGGTCGCGCAGATAGACCTCGCGTACCACGACATCCACCGCCGCCGCGGGCTCTACTACCTCCTGGAGAAGAAGGGCCAGGCCGCCCGGATCTGCAACGACCTCAAGATCTTCGAGGGCAAGTCCGTGCCCCCGCAGACCACCCGCGCCCGGCTGCGCGGCGACTTCATCCGCCGCGCACAGGAACAGCGCCGGGACTTCACGGTCGACTGGGTGCACCTCAAGCTGAACGACCAGGCGCAGCGCACCGTGCTGTGCAAGGACCCGTTCCGCAGCGTGGACGACCGCGTGGAGAAGCTGATCGCCGGCATGTAGGCACACGTTCGACGTGTCAAACCGGGACCCCGTACAAATCATTCGTACGGGGTCCTTCGGCTGCTTGGAATGACAGCCGTAGGGCCTAGAGTGGCCGGACCGTATCCGCGAGACTTGAGGATTCCTGTGCGACGCCGACTTGCAGCTCTACTGATCGTGCCGGCACTGGCGCTGACCGCGACGGCCTGCGGCAGTGACGACGGCAAGAAGGACTCGGCGGACAAGGCGGACTCCTCGTCCGCGTCGCCGAAGGCGGCCGAGGTCCCCAAGGCGGTCGACAGCGCGAACCCGATGCCGAAGGTCAGCGGCGACGCCGGCAAGAAGGCCACCATCGAGGTGCCCAAGGGCGACCCGAGCGGCAAGTTCGTCGTGCACACCCTCAGCCAGGGCAGCGGCCCCGAGGTGAAGAAGAACGATCTGGTGTCGATGAACTTCACCGGCAAGGTCTGGAAGGGCGGCAAGGACCTCGGCACCACGTACGGCTCCCAGGGCGGCGGCGACCAGATGGTCACCGCGGGCGGCGCCGGCCAGCTCCCCGCGTTCGCGCAGGCCGTGCTCGGCCAGAAGGAGGGCAGCCGGGTCCTCGTCGTCGCGCCCCCGGCCGCCGGCTTCGGCCCCCAGGGCAACCCGCAGGCCGGTGTCGGCCCCGACGACACGCTCGTCTTCGCCGTCGACGTCGGCAAGGTGATCCCGAAGAAGGTCGAGGGCACCCAGGCGCCGATCCCGTCGAACCTGCCGCAGATCAAGGCCGACAAGGAGGAGCCGGCGACGATCTCCGTCCCGAAGAACGACCCGCCGAAGAAGCTCGTCGACCAGGTCCTGATCAAGGGCAAGGGTGCCGAGATCAAGAGCGGCCAGACGGTCAGCATGCAGTACAGCGGTGCCGCCTGGAAGCTGAACGAGGGCAAGGCCAAGGCCGAGCTGTTCGACTCCTCCTGGAAGCGCGGCGGCCAGCCCTTCACCACGCCCATCGGCCAGGGCCGGGTCATCAAGGGCTGGGACCAGGGCATCGTCGGCAAGCACGTCGGTGACCGCGTGCTGCTCGTCATCCCGCCGGACATGGCCTACGGCGCCAAGGACCAGGGCAAGACCCTGCCCGCCAACTCCACGCTCGTCTTCGTCGTGGACATCCTCGCCGCCCACTGACCCGCGCGGACCCGGGGGAGTGGCAGACTGTCCCGGTTGTCCGACAGCCAACCAGCAGGAGCTTTTCACGTGAGCATCGACAAGCCCGAGGTCGACTTCCCGGTCGGCGAGCCGCCGACGGACCTCCAGATCAAGGACATCTGGGAGGGCGAAGGCGCCGTGGCCAAGGCCGGCGACTTCGTCAAGGTCCACTACGTGGGCGTGGCCTTCTCCACCGGCGAGGAGTTCGACGCCTCCTGGAACCGCGGCAACCCGCTGGAGTTCCAGCTCGGCGCCGGCCAGGTCATCCAGGGCTGGGACCAGGGCGTCCAGGGCATGAAGGTCGGCGGCCGCCGTGAGCTGACCATCCCCGCGCACCTCGCGTACGGCGACCGCGGCGCGGGCGGCGGTCGCATCGCCCCCGGCGAGACGCTGATCTTCGTGTGTGACCTCGTCTCCGTCTGAGTCGATCACACAGCGACCACAAACGGTCGGAAAGGGCCCGCGCCCCGGTGCGCGGGCCCTTTCGCGTCGGCCCGCTTGCCCCTGGCTTTTGCCAGTACACCCCGGGGCGGTACGGTCGTCCGTCGGGAGCGCCAGGGAGCGCGCGGGGAGACCTCGGGGAACGAAAGGGCGTCGATGGCCATTGCCAAGGCCGAGCGGCTGATGAATCTGGCGCTGTGCCTGCTCGGGGCGCGCCGCCCGCTCAGCAAGCGCGAACTGCGCGGTTCCATCGAGGCGTACGTCGAGGCGTTCGGCCCGGGCGGACCCACGAGCGCCGGGGACGACTCCTTCAACCGCATGTTCGAGCGCGACAAGGACGACCTGCGCGAGCTGGGCCTCGTCATCGACACCGTCGAGAACCTGGACGGCGAGGTCGGCTATCTCGCCCGCCGCGACTCCAACCGCCTGCCGCCCGTCAGCCTCGACGCCGAGGAGGCCGCCGCCCTCGGCCTCGCCGCCAAGGTCTGGCAGCAGGCCCGCCTCGCGGGCGCCGCCAGCGGAGCGCTGCAGAAGCTGCGCGCCGCCGGCATGCCCGAGGACGTGGACCCGTACGACAGTCACTGGGCACTGGAGCCGCGCATCCCCGCGCACGAGGCGGCCTTCGAGCCGCTCATGCTCGCCTGCCGCGACCGCCGCCCGGTCGTCTTCGACTACCGCAAGGCCAGCGCCGCCCGGCCCGAGCAGCGGCATGTGGAGCCCTGGGCCCTGGAGTGCTGGCGCGGCCACTGGTACCTGGCCGGCTGGGACCGCGAGCGGCAGGCCGAGCGCGTCTTCCGGCTCTCCCGCATCACCGGCAAGGTGCGCTCCCGCGCCGGACAGTTCAAGGCGCCGGTGCCCGACGTGGTGACCGTGCGCGAGACCGTCGCCGGCTGGGCGGGGGAGCGGGCCGACCGATCCGCCCGGATCAGGCTGCGCTCCGGCGCGGGCTTCCCGCTGCGCGCGAAGGCCGTCACCGTACGGGAACTCGGCGACGGCTGGGACGAGTTGGAGATCCCGTACGGGCACGGGCTCGACGCCTGGCTGGTGGAGTTCGGGCCCGACGTGGTCGTCCTGGAGCCGGCCGAACTGCGGGCCGACGTCGTGGACCGGCTGCGTGCCGTGGCCAAGGGCTGAGCGCGGGACCGAGAGGAGCACGGACGAGCATGGCTTCCAACGCCATCGACCAGACCCGGCGGATGCTGTCCCTGGTGACGTATCTGCGCGAGCGCCCCGGCGCCCACGTCAGCGACGTCGCGCGGGCCTTCGGCATCACCGAGGACGAGCTGATCTCCGACCTGGACGTGCTGCCGCTGTGCGGGACGAGCTTCCGCGGCGGCGACCTGCTCGACATCGACACCGACGGCGACCGCATCTGGTGGCACAACCCCGCCGCGCTGTCCGCCGAGGCCGCCGAGCCGCTGCGGATCGCCGCCGACGAGGCCACCGCCCTGCTGGTCGCCGCCCGCGCGGTCGCCACCCTGCCCGGCCTGCGCGAGAGCGACCGGCTCGCGCTGCTGCGCGCCACCGCCAAGCTGGAGGCGGCGGCCGGTGAGGCCGCGGGCGCCAGTGCGCGCCTGTCGGTCACCTTCGAGTCCGAGGGCGGTGTCTTCGCCGACGTGGACCGGGCGATCTCCGAGCGGCGCCGGCTGTGGATCCGCTACTACTCGCCCGCCCGCGACGAGGTCACCGAGCGCGAGATCGACCCCATCCGGCTCGTCTCCGTGGGCCATACGTACGTCGAGGCATGGTGCCGCCGCTCCGAGGCGCGGCGCACGTTCCGCCTGGACCGGGTCGCCGAGATCAAGGTCCTGGACGAGCCGTCAGCGCCGCCCGAGATCGAACTGCGCGACCTGTCCGAGGGGCTCGTGCAGCCGGCCGCCGAGGACCCCGAGGTCGTCATCGAGGTCGGTCCGGGCGGACGCTGGGTCGCCGAGTACTACCCGCACGACAGCGCCGAGGAACTGCCCGACGGCGGACTGCGCATCACCCTGCGCACGCCCGAGCCGTCCTCGCTGCGCCGGCTCGCGCTGCGGCTCGGCCGCGACGGGCACATCGTCGCGCCCGCCGACCTCGCCGCCAGCGCCCGTGACGCCGCGCGCGAGGCGCTCGCCGCGTACGACGAAGTGGCCTGAGGAATGAGAGGTGAGGTGGGCGAGATGACCGGTGTGACCGGTTTCACCGACATCGCCGGGATGACCGTCACGGTCCCCGCTCCGGCGCCCGTCGTCTTCAAGGCCGCGTGTCCGCACTGCCGGGCGCGCTGTGAACTAGCCGCGTCCGCGCTGCGGCTGGCCATCGGCGCCAGCCGCAGGACCACGTTCTACTCGTTCACCTGTCCCGAGTGCGCCGCCACCGTGCGCAAGCCCGCCGGCGAGCGCATCGTCGAACTCCTCACCGGCGGCGGGGTCAGCACGCTCCGCCTCCACCCGACCGTCTAGGCTCGGCGCATGTTCTGGGCGATGCTGGCGGTGGCCGTGGGGTTCGTGGGACTGGCCGTGCTGGCGGTCCTGGCGATCAGAGTCTTCGTCGAGGCCCAGCGCCTGAGCCGCCAGGTCACCGACACCACCCGGCGCATCAACCGCGCGGCCGAGGACCTGGAGCGGGCGGCGGTCGGCGTGGCCAAGTCGGCGGGCGACACGGTCTGACCCGCGCGCGTGGGGGCCGCAGCGGGCGGGGCAGGCAGGCGAGGGCGCCGACGCGGGCCCGGGCGGCAAGCGGATGGAAAGCGCTTTACCCCCATGGCCTGTCCGTACGCCAGGTGTGCCGGGTACGCTCCTGTAGGTGGCCCGGGAGCGAGGCGCGGGCCGCAACTGGGAGTACGCACGGGGATTGCCCCCTGTTCACCCCCGCGGGATACGATCGCTGCCAGCACGGTGGCCGGACATCAGTTCCGACGTCCGGCCGGTACCGGCAGACCCGCCCCTGCCGCCTCGGTGAGAAGGTAAACGCTTATGTTCGGTGGAAAGATCGGCGCCCCCGAGTTGATCATCATCCTCGTGGTCGTCCTCCTCCTGTTCGGAGCCAAGAAGCTCCCGGACATGGCGCGCTCGCTCGGCAAGTCGGCCCGCATCCTCAAGAGCGAGGCCAAGGCCATGAAGAGCGAAGGCAACAACAACGCCGCCGCCCCCGCGGACCCGCCGAAGACCGACGAGCAGCCCCCGGCCGCGCGCACGATCCAGGCCGCGCCCGGCGACGTCGACAGCTCGCGCCCGGTGAGCGAGCCGACGAACACGACGAAGAGCTGATCCAGAGCAGATCTAAGGCCGCCTCCGCCATGGCGGCCTGACGCACGAGATGAGGACGTGGGTTGCTCAAGTCTGCCCGCAAGCAGGAGAAGGACCCCGAGGGGCGGATGCCGCTCGCGGAGCACCTGCGTGAGCTTCGTAACCGGCTGGCGAAGGCGCTGCTGGGCATCGTCGTCATCACGATCATCGCCGCCTTCTACTACAACCAGATCATCGATGTGATCACGCAGCCGATCCTGGACTCGGTCGGCTGCCCGCAGAAGTTCTCGGAACTGGCCCAGATCAAGACCGAGCACTGCGCCCAGATCACCGTCAACGGTCTGCTGACGCCGTTCACCCTGGCGCTCAAGATCTCGCTGATGGCCGGCATCGTGTTCTCCTCCCCGGTCTGGCTCTACCAGTTGTGGGGCTTCATCGCGCCCGGACTGCACAAGCACGAGAAGGGGTACGCCTACGGCTTCGTGGGCACCGGCGTCCCGCTGTTCCTGGCCGGCGCCTACTTCGCGTACGCGATCCTGCCGACCACCGCCAAGGTGCTCATCGGCTTCACCCCGGGCAACGCGCAGAACCTGCTGCCCCTGGACGACCTCCTCGACCTCGTGACCCGCATGGTCGTCGTCTTCGGCCTCTCCTTCGAGCTGCCCCTGGTGCTGGTGTTCCTCAATCTCATCGGGGCACTCACCGGCAAGCGCATGCTCGGCTGGTGGCGCGCCATGATCATGTGCATCACGGTGTTCGCCGCCGTCGCCACCCCGAGCACCGACCCCCTGTCGATGCTGGCCCTCGCGGCGCCGATCTGGGTCCTCTACTTCGCGGCCGTGGTCTTCTCCCTGCTCAACGACCGGCGCAGGCGGCGCAACAACCCGGACGCCGAGCTGGACGACGACGAGGCCTCGCGCCTGGACCTCACCCCCCAGGACATCAACGAGGTCGAGTCCGTGCGCGCGAGCCGGATGCTGCCCGAGCAGACCAACCCGGAGCGCATCAACGGTTACGACGATGTGACCTGAGGCAACCCCCGCAGGCCCCCGGGCGGTTGTTAGGGTCCGGGCCGTGACCAGCGAGATCACCCTCTTCGTCAATCCCACCGCGGGACGCGGCCGGGGCGCGCACGCCGCGCAGCCGGCCGCTTCCGCGTTGCGGGCCGCCGGCTTCCACGTCCGCACGGTGATCGGCGAGGACGCGCCCGACGCGCTCGCACGCGCGCGTGCCGCCGCCGAACAGGGCACGGGCGCCCTCGTCGCGGTCGGCGGCGACGGGCTCGTGAACCTCGCGCTCCAGGCCGTCGCGGGCACCCGCACCCCGCTCGGCGTCGTCGCCGTGGGCACCGGCAACGACTTCGCCCGCGCCCTTCGCCTGCCCGTACGGGAGCCCGCCGCGGCCGGGGCCCTCGTCGCGGACGCCCTCAAGGGCGCGCGCGTGCGGGACGTCGACCTCGGGCGGATCGGCGGGCACTGGTTCGGCACGGTCCTCGCCTGCGGCTTCGACTCCCGCGTCAACGACCGGGGCAACCGGATGCGGCTCCCGCTCGGCCGTTTCAAGTACGACCTGGCGATCGCCGCCGAGCTGGCCGCCTTCAAGCCCGTCCCCTTCCGGCTCACCCTCGACGACGGCGCCGTACGCGAGATACCGGCGACCCTCGTCGCCGTCGGCAATGGCACCTCGTACGGCGGCGGCATGCGGATCTGCGCGGACGCGCGCGTGGACGACGGCCTCTTCGACGTGACCGTCGTCGGCGACTGCTCCCGCGCCACGCTGCTGCGCGTCTTCCCCCGCGTCTACCGGGGCACCCACCTGAGCCACCCGAAGGTCAGCGTGTACCGCGCGGCCCGCGTGGAGCTGGCCGCGCCCGACATCACCGGCTACGCCGACGGAGAGCCGGTCGGGCCGCTGCCGCTGGTCGCGGAGTGCGTGCCCGGCGCGGTCCGGGTGCTCGGGCCCTGACCGGTCCCGGCCGTTCCCGCCCGGTCCCGGCCGGTCCGTGAGCGGGCCACGCATAATGATCGTCCGATGTCAGTGTCGGCCGGTAGGCTCGAAAGCACGATGACAGACGACCTCTCACCGGCCGAGCGGTACGCGGCAGCCCGTAGGCGGGCCGCCGAGCAGGCCACCGCACTCGCGTCCTTCCGCGAGATGTACGACTTCGGCCTCGACCCCTTCCAGATCGAGGCGTGCCAGGCGCTGGAGGCCGGCAAGGGCGTCCTGGTCGCGGCGCCCACCGGCTCCGGCAAGACGATCGTCGGCGAGTTCGCCGTCCACCTCGCCCTCCAGCAGGGCAAGAAGTGCTTCTACACGACCCCCATCAAGGCCCTGTCGAACCAGAAGTACCAGGACCTCGCCAAGCGGTACGGGTCCGACAAGGTCGGCCTCCTCACCGGGGACAACAGTGTGAACAGCGACGCGCCCGTGGTCGTCATGACCACCGAGGTGCTGCGCAACATGCTGTACGCGGGCTCCCAGTCGCTGATCAATCTCGGGTACGTGGTCATGGACGAGGTGCACTACCTCTCCGACCGCTTCCGGGGCGCCGTCTGGGAAGAGGTGATCATCCACCTCCAGGAGTCCGTGACCCTGGTCTCCCTGTCCGCGACCGTGTCCAACGCGGAGGAGTTCGGCGACTGGCTCGACACCGTGCGCGGCGACACCGAGGTGATCGTCTCCGAGCACCGGCCCGTGCCGCTGTTCCAGCACGTGCTCGCCGGGCGCCGCATGTACGACCTCTTCGAGGAGGGCGAGGGCCACAAGAAGGCCGTCAACCCCGACCTCACCCGCATGGCGCGCATGGAGGCCAGCCGCCCCTCCTACCAGGACCGGCGGCGCGGCCGGCACATGCGCGAGGCCGACCGGGAGCGCGAGCGCAGACAGCGTTCGCGGATCTGGACGCCGGGCCGCCCCGAGGTCATCGAGCGGCTCGACTCCGAGGGCCTGCTGCCCGCGATCACCTTCATCTTCAGCCGCGCCGCCTGCGAGGCCGCCGTCCAGCAGTGCCTGTACGCGGGCCTCAGGCTCAACGACGACGAGGCGCGGGCCCGCGTCCGGGAGATCGTCGAGGAGCGCACCGCGTCCATCCCGGACGAGGATCTGCACGTCCTCGGCTACTACGAGTGGCTGGAGGGCCTGGAGCGGGGCATCGCCGCGCACCACGCGGGCATGCTGCCGACCTTCAAGGAGGTCGTCGAGGAGCTGTTCGTCCGCGGTCTGGTCAAGGCCGTCTTCGCCACGGAGACGCTGGCCCTCGGCATCAACATGCCGGCGAGGTCCGTCGTCCTGGAGAAGCTCGTCAAGTGGAACGGGGAGCAGCACGCGGACATCACCCCCGGCGAGTACACGCAGCTCACCGGCCGCGCCGGGCGCCGGGGCATCGACGTCGAGGGCCACGCGGTCGTGCTGTGGCAGCGCGGTTTCAGCCCCGAGCACCTCGCGGGTCTCGCCGGCACGCGCACGTACCCGCTGCGCTCCAGCTTCAAGCCCTCGTACAACATGGCGGTCAACCTGGTCGAGCAGTTCGGGCGGCACCGCTCGCGCGAACTGCTGGAGACGTCCTTCGCGCAGTTCCAGGCCGACAAGTCGGTCGTCGGGATCTCCCGCCAGGTCCAGAAGAACGAGGAGGGGCTCGCCGGCTACCAGGAGTCGATGACCTGCCACCTCGGCGACTTCGAGGAGTACGCGCGCCTGCGCCGCGAACTCAAGGACCGCGAGACCGAGCTGGCCAAGCAGGGCGCGGCCCAGCGCCGGGCGCAGGCCGCCGCCGCCCTGGAGAAGCTCAAGCCGGGCGACGTGATCCATGTGCCGACCGGCAAGTTCGCCGGGCTCGCCCTCGTGCTCGACCCGGGCATCCCGGCGGGCCGGTCCAACGGGCACCGCGGCTTCGAGCAGCACGACGGCCCGCGCCCGCTGGTGCTCACCGCCGAGCGGCAGGTCAAGCGGCTCGCCTCGATCGACTTCCCGGTGCCCGTGGAGGCGCTGGAGCGGATGCGCATCCCGAAGTCGTTCAACCCGCGCTCCCCGCAGTCCCGGCGCGATCTCGCGTCCGCGCTGCGGACGAAGGCCGGCCACATCGTGCCCGACCGGCACCAGAAGAAGGGCCGCTCCCCGGCGGCGGACGACCGCGAGATCGCCCGGCTCCGCGCCGAGCTGCGCGCCCACCCCTGCCACGGCTGCGACCAGCGCGAGGACCACGCCCGCTGGGCCGAGCGCTATCACCGGCTGCGCCGCGACACGGCGCAGCTGGAGCGGCGCATCGAGGGCCGCACCAACACGATCGCGCGGACCTTCGACCGCATCGTCAAGCTGCTGACGGAGCTGGACTATCTGCGCGGCGACGAGGTCACCGAGCACGGCAAGCGGCTCGCCCGGCTCTACGGCGAGCTGGACCTGCTGGCCAGCGAGTGTCTGCGTGACGGCGTCTGGGAGGGCCTGAACCCGGCCGAACTGGCGGCGTGCGTCTCGGCGTTGGTCTACGAGTCCCGGGCCGCCGACGACGCGATGGCGCCCAAGGTGCCCTCCGGGCAGGCCAAGGCCGCGCTCGGCGAGATGGTGCGGATCTGGGGCCGGCTCGACGCGCTGGAGGAGGACTTCCGCATCAACCAGGCGGAGGGCGTCGGGCAGCGCGAGCCCGACCTCGGCTTCGCGTGGGCCGCCTACCAGTGGGCGTCCGGCAAGGGCCTGGACGAAGTGCTGCGCGAGGCGGAGATGCCGGCCGGTGACTTCGTGCGCTGGTGCAAGCAGGTCATCGACGTGCTCGGGCAGGTCTCCGCGGCGGCGCCCGCGGGCTCCACGGTCGCCCGCAACGCCCGCAAGGCGGTCGACGAGCTGCTCAGGGGCGTCGTGGCGTACTCGTCGGTGGGATGAGCGCCGGGGGCCGTGGCCCTGGCCCCCACCGGGGCCGAGTCGATGGAGGGGCGGACGCCGGAGGTGTCCGCCCCTTCGGCGTCTCCTCGGGCGGTGCGGGCGGTCGCGTAACCCTTACGCGGTATGCGGCGGGGCGGGGAGACGCATGCGCGGACGCCCTTACTCCATGTGTGCGATTCGGTGCTGTGCGTGTAAATGGGAGCGAGTGTATTCCTCTTACGGGGGCCGTCGCAGAGGGTTGCCGAATATGACTCGGCGTTGATCCGGTCGGACTAAGCTCGCCCGCAGCGCACCGAGTTGAGAGGTATTCGGGCGTTTGTTCCCCTGTGCTCCGAAGGTCCGCATCGACCCCGGAACGAAGCGCGGCGAACCGTCACACATCCCCGATCCGACCGTTTCAGAGGGCATACATGGTGAGTGTTCAATCGCCTCCCGGTGGCCGAGAAGTCCCCTACACACGCGTGCTGTTGCTGCCCGCCATGGTCATGGCGGCCGCCACCGGGGCGGCCGCCGCCCTGGTCGCCGAGGACGCGCGGCTCGCCGTCGCCCTGTGCGGAGCGCTCGGCACGGTTCTCGTCCTCGCCGTCGCCGCCGAAGCCGTCCGCCGCGGCCGGGTCACCCGCGAGCTCCGCGCCCGCTACGCCCGCCACGTCGCCGAGCTCGAAGGCCGCATCGCCGTGCAGGAAGAACGCACGATGCGGGTCGCCAAGGAGCTGTTCCCGCAGGTGATGCGCCGGATGCGCAAGGGCCTCAACCCGGACGTCGCCGTCGCCCGCACCTGCGACTCCGACCCGTACTTCCACGACGTGACGCCGGGCGAGCGCGAGCTGATGTTCCAGTGCCTCAACGAGATCGACCGCGGTGACGCCGAACGCGAGGCGGCGCAGCGCGCGTTCGTCTCCGTCGCCCGCCGCGTCCAGGCCATCGTCCACAAACAGGCCCAGGAACTGCGGGAGATGGAGGAGGATCACGGCCGCAACCCCGAGGTCTTCGACGACCTCCTGCGCATCGACCACGGCACCGCCCTGATCGGCCGTCTCGCCGACTCCGTCACCGTCCTCGGCGGCGCCCGGCCCGGCCGCCAGTGGCCACGGCCCGTCAAGCTCTACAGCGTGCTGCGCGGCGCCATGTCGCGCATCCTGGAGTACCCGCGCATCGACCTGCACGCCATCTGCGACTCGGCGGTCAAGGGCATCTTCGTCGAGCCCGTCATCCACGCGTGCGCCGAACTCCTCGACAACGCCACCCGCTACTCGCCGCCCACCACCCGCGTGCACGTCACCGCGGTCGAGGTGCAGACCGGTGTCGCCATCGAGATCGAGGACGCGGGCGTCAGCCTCGGCGAGGAGGCGCAGGCCAAGATCGAGGGGATGCTCGACAAGGCCCAGGCCGGCGTCGACCTCAACGACCTAGGGGAGAACCCCCGGCTCGGCCTGTCCATCGTCGGCCGACTCTGCAAGATGTACCACATGAAGATCGCGCTGCGGCGCTCCGCCTACGGCGGCGTCCGCGCGGTCCTCATCGTGCCGCACGACATGCTGAGCACCGAGCACGCCCCGGGCCTCGCCCACGGCATCGGCGCCACCGCCGTGCCCCGCGTCGACCACAACGGCGTCCTCATCCAGGAGGAGCCGCGGCTGAAGAAGACGCGCCGCCCGACCACGGGCCCGCGCCCCTCAGCCCCGCTCGTTCCCCTGGAGGACGACGTCCCCGTGGTCACCGAATGGCGGGCCAACGGGCTGCCGCAGCGTCGCAGGAAGTACGACACGAAGATCATCGAGGACCAGATCATCGTGACCCCGCGCAACCCCGACCTCTCCATGCCGCCGCCCCCCGCCCCCGCCCCGCCCGCCGCCGGCGGGGAGCGCGAGCGGCGCGAACCGGGGCTGTGGGTCGAGGCGTTCATGAACGGCCTCAAGGAAGCCGACGACGCGCACGCCGCCGCAGGCACCGCCGACCCCGACAAGCCGCAGAACGACACGTACAACCAGCAGGTCGACGAGGGAGACCGCCAGTGATCCAGCAACGGGCCAATTTCGACTGGATGCTCAAGGAGCTCGCCGAGTGCGTGCCCAACGTGCATCAGGTCGTGGTGCTCTCCGCCGACGGTCTGCGCATCGCCCGCTACGGCGGCGACCCCGACGCCGCCGACCGTATCGCCGCCGCCTGCGCCGGACTCCAGTCCCTGGCCACGGCCGTCGCCACCGAGATCCCGCAGAGCGACGGCACCATGAACATGGTGATCATCGAGGTCGACGGCGGCTTCTTCTACCTCATGGCGGCGGGCAAGGGGGCGTATCTCGCGGTCCTCGCCGACCAGTTCGTCGACGCCGGTCTGGTGAGTCACCAGATGCGTGACCTCGTCATCCGCATCGGCGACCACCTGACCAGCCCGCCCCGCCGAGGCGGAACGCCCGTATGAGCCCACTCCCTCCCGAACCGCCGTTCAGGGACCAGCCCCCGCAGCGCGAGCGGCGCCCCGCCGCCGACGGGAAGCGCCCCGACCCCGAACGGCTCTATGTCATCACCGGCGGCACCGAAGGCAGCGACCGCGCGCCCCTCGATCTGGTCACCCTGATCGTGGCGCGCGGCACGCCGCCCCCCTCGGTCCCGCCGGAGCAGGCGGCGGTCTTACGCATGTGCGGGACCCCCCTGTCGACGGCCGAGATCTCGGCCTATCTCAACCTGCCGTTCAGCGTGGTCACCGTGCTGCTCGGCGAACTCCTCGCGGCCGAACTGGTGCAGGCGCGGGCCCCTGTGATCCGCGGCGCCACCGCCGACCGTTCCCTCCTCGAAGCGGTGATGCATGGACTACAGAAGCTCTGACGGTACGGACCTCGCGGTGGGCGCCGCGCACATCCCCGGCCCCCGCGTCGAGGACCGTATGCCGGAGACGGTCACCTCGGCCGTGAAGATCGTCATCGTCGGCGGGTTCGGCGTCGGCAAGACCACGATGGTCGGTTCGGTGAGCGAGATCCGCCCGCTGACCACCGAGGAGACGATGACCCAGGCGGGCATCGGCGTCGACGACGACTACGGTTCCGACACCAAGACCGCCACCACTGTCGCCATGGACTTCGGCCGGATCAGCATCACCGACGAACTCGTCCTCTATCTGTTCGGGACGCCGGGCCAGGAGCGCTTCTGGTTCCTGTGGAACGGCCTGTTCGAGGGAGCGCTCGGCGCCGTCGTCCTGATCGACACGCGGCGCCTCGAAGTCAGCTTCGACGTGATCGGGCGCCTGGAGGAGCGCGGCGTGCCGTTCGTCATCGCCAACAACGCCTTCCCCGACGGCCCGCGTTACCCCACCGACGAACTGCGCCAGGCCCTCGACCTCGACCCCGCCGTGCCGATCATCGAGTGCGACGCCCGCCGCAGGGCCTCCAGCCGCGACGTCCTGATGACGCTGATGCGCTATCTGCACGAGATGGCGCTGCACCGCGCCTGACCCGCGCGGCCCCCCTCTGGGCCCGCCCGCCCCTCCTCCCTCGCAGCCCACGTGACACACCACCGGAGCGATTCACCGTGACGCCTCCCGCCCAGCCCTCCCAGCCGTCCACCGGATACGACGGACTCGGCGACCCCGACCTCGCCCCGCCCCCCGGCTGCCCCGCCCACTCCTTCGGCGCCGGCGGACTGCGCCGCCTCTACGGGCCCGAGGCCGACGCCGACATCGCGTCCGTGTACGAGAAACTGCGCGCCGAGCACGGCTCCGTCGCGCCCGCGCTCATCCACGAGGACGTGCGCATGTGGGCGGTGCTCGGGCACGCCGAGAACCTGCACATGGTCAGCAACACCGCCCTGTTCAACCGCGACGCCCGCAACTGGACCGCGCTCAAGGACGGCACCGTCACCCCCGCGCACCCGCTCGCGCCGGTCTTCTCCTGGCAGCCCATCTGCTCCATGACCGAGGGCGCCGAACACCGCAGGCTCCGCGAGGCCAACGCCCTCGCCATGAGCACGATCGAGCACCGCGCGCTGCGCCGCGTCATCAACCGCTCCACCCAGATCATCATCAACCGCTTCTCCGAGCGCGGCACCTGCGACATCGTCAGCGAGTTCGCCGAGCACCTGCCGATGATGGTCATGCTGGAGATCCTCGGCGCGCCCGAGGCGTACAGCGAGCGCATCGTGCAGGCGGCCCGCGACATGATCAAGGGCACCGACACGGCCATCGCCAGCAACGAGTACATCATGAGCGTCCTGATGGACCTCGCCGTGCGCCGCCGCGCCTCGCCCGTCTCCGGCGACTTCACCAGCGCTCTCGTCGCCGCGCCCGCCGCCCTCACCGACGAGGAGGTCGCCCAGCATCTCCGGCTCGTGCTCATCGCCGCGTACGAGGGCACCGCCAACCTCATCGCCAACGTGCTGCGCGTCGTCCTCATCGACCCGCGCTTCCGCGCCCAGCTCAACGGCGGCCAGATGACCGTCCCGGAAGCGGTCGAGCAGTCGCTGTGGGACGAGCCGCCGTTCAGCGCGATGGTCGCCTACTTCGCCAAGGCCGACACCGAACTCGGCGGGCAGCACATCCGCGCGGGCGACGGCCTGATCTTCGGCATCCAGCCCGGCAACGTGGACCCGGCGATCCGTCCCGACCCCACGCAGCACATGATGGGCAACCGCTCGCACCTCGCCTTCGGCGGCGGCCCGCACGAGTGCCCCGGCCAGGACGTCAGCCGTACGATCGCCGAGATCGGCGTCGACGCGTTCCTCATGCGGCTGCCCGACGCCGAGATGTGCTGCGCGGAGTCGGACCTGCGGTGGCGTTCGACGATCCTCTCCCGCCATCTCGTGGAACTCCCCGTCGACTTCACGCCTCGCGCCCCGCAGGACGTGCAGGGCGCCCCGAGCATCGTGCCGCCGCAGGAACGGCCGGACTGGCAGATCAGCTCGGGGTCGCCGACGCCGCCCGCGTCCGCGCCTGACGCGACTGGCGCGGCTGACGCCTCCGGCCCGGGGCAGGGCCCGGCCGCGCGGTGGGGGCGGGCGGGGTCGGCATCGGGGTCGGGTCCGGCGGACTCCGGTGCTCCCGAGGGCGGGCGGCAGGAGCCGCCCGCCGGGGCGTGGCAGCGGTTCCTGCGCTGGTGGCGCGGCTACTGACCGCGCTCCCAGCGCTCGTACGACTCCCAGGCGGCCAGCTCGCGCCCGCTGCGGAAGCGGTGCGTGCGGCCGGTCACCGGGTCCCTGAACTCCAGGGAACGGGCGAGGAGTTGGAGCGGCCTGCGGAAGTCGCCGGGGGCGGTCTCCTCGGCGACGCGCGGATACAGCGGGTCGCCGAGGATCGGCAGGCCGAGTCGGTTCATATGGACCCGGAGCTGGTGGGTGCGGCCCGTGCGGGGGAGCAGCCGGTAGCGGGCGAGTCCGTCGCGGGCCTCGACGAGTTCGACGCGGCTCTCCGCGTTCGGCTCGGCGCCCGGGATCTCCTCGGCGGTGAGGACGCCGCGCTCCTTCTGGATGTGGCTGCGCACGGTCGCGGGCAGCGGTACGGCCGGGTCGTGCGGGGCGATCGCCTCGTACCCCTTCGTGACCAGCCGGTCCCGGAACAGCGTCTGGTAGCGGCCGCGTTCCTCGGGCCTGACGACGAACAGCACGAGGCCGGCCGTCAGCCGGTCCAGGCGGTGGGCGGGGCCGAGCGTGGTCAGGCCGGTGTCGCGGCGCAGGCGGGCGAGGGCCGTCTCGGTGACGTGGCTGCCGCGGGGGGTCGTGGCGAGGAAGTGCGGTTTGTCGGCGACGAGGATGTGGTCGTCGCGGTACACGACGCGTACGGGGTGCGGTACGGGGTGTTCGGGGGCGGTGTCCCGGTGGAACCAGACGTGGTCGCCGGGGGTGTACGGGGTGTGCGGGGTGACGGGGGTGCCGTCGGCGCGGACGAACTCGCCTGCGGCGATCATGGCGTCGATCACGGCGGCGCCGGCGGGGGCGAGGCGCTGGGCGAGGTGGTCGCGGACGGTGAGCCAGGGTCCCTGCGGGAGGCGGAGGTGGACGGGGTCTACGCCGGCGCGCTGCGGGAGGGGGGACGGGGGTCTGGGCGGTCTGCGGTGGGTCATCGGGGTCAGGGTATGGGGCGGGCGGGGTTTGGTGGGGGGCGTTGAGTTCTTTGGGTGCGGGTGCGTCGTGGCTGGTCGCGCAGTTCCTCGCGCCCCTGAGGGGGTTGTCCGGCGGGGGGCTTGTCGTGACCGTTTTCGCAGCTTCCCGCGCCCTTGAGAGAGCGGGCTGCGCCCAGCTCCCCAGGGTGGAGGTGGCGACGTAGCCGCCCTCCAGGGGCGCGGGGAACTGCGCGACCAGCCCTCCACCGGGCAGAAGGTGAACGAAGACCCGGGGCGCGGGCACCCCGTGTCCGGTCAGGTGCGGTCGGCCGCCGGTTCTTGTTCCGCCTCGACCCGCGCGTTCCAGTCCCGCTTCGACGCCTGCCAGCCGTCCTCGTCGTGGCCGAGTCGCCAGTACCCCGAGATCGACAGGTCCTCGCGCGGGATCTGGCGTTCGACGCGGAGCAGGCGGCGGAGTTCCTTCACGAAGCCGGCCTCGCCGTGGACGAACGCGTGGACCCGGCCCGCCGGGAAGTCCAGCGCGGCGACCGCCTCGACCAGCGCCTGGCCCACCGGACGGCCCGCCCGGTGCAGCCAGGTGACCTCGACGGGGGAGTCGATCTTCTGCTCCTCCCCGGGCCCCTCGACCTCCAGGAAGACATGCGCCCTGGCCCCCTCGGGCAGCGCCTCCACGGCCGCGGCCACGGCGGGCAGCGCGCTCTCGTCCCCGGCGAGGAGATGCCAGTCGGCGTCGGCGGACGGGGCGTACGCGCCGCCGGGGCCCATGAAGTGGATGGTCTCGCCGGGCTGGACGCGCGCCGCCCAGGGCCCGGCCAGGCCCTCGTCGCCGTGGACGACGAAGTCGAGCGTCAGCTCCCGCGCCCGCGGGTCCCAGGCGCGGACGGTGTACGTACGCGTCACCGGCCACTGCTCGCGCGGCAGTTCGGCGCGCACCCGCTCCACGTCGAACGGCTCGGGGTAGCTGACGCCCTCCGGCGCGAACAGCAGCTTCACGTAGTGATCGGTGTACTCCAGCGTCTCGGGGAAGTCCGCGAGCCCGTCGCCGCCGAGCACCACCCGGCGCATGTGCGGGGTGAGCCGCTCCGTCCGTACGACCTGTGCGGCGCGGGCCTTGCGGGGCTTGCGTGCGGGGCGCTCGGCCATGTGCGGTCTCCCTCGAAACGATACTTAGGTATGCCTAAGCTAGCACCTCACCCGGCGAGCGTGTCGAGGAGCCGCTGCAAGGAGCCGCCGAGCCCCCACCGCGCCGCCAACTCCCGTACCGCCTCGGGGTCGTGGGGCGTCCGGGGCAGTGCCGTGGCCACGTCCGGGAGCGGGACGTCCCCGGCGACGCGGACGACCTTCGGCGCCACGGCGAGGTAGGGCCGTGCCTCGTCGAGCCGCTTGCGCTGGGTCGGCGTCAGTCTGGCGGCGGGGTCGTCGACGGCCGCCATGATCCCCGCCAGATCACCGAACTGGGCCAGCAGCTTCGCCGCCGTCTTCTCCCCGACCCCTGGCACCCCGGGCAGCCCGTCGCTCGGGTCGCCCCGCAGCAGCGCCATGTCCGCGTACCCCGAGCCGTCGACCCCGTACTTCTCGCGCAGCAGTGCCTCGTCGGTGATCTGGAGGGTGCCGACGCCCTTGAGCGGGTAGAGCACGCGGCGCTCCCGCGCGTCGTCCACGAGCTGGAACAGGTCGCGGTCGCCGGTGACGATGTCGACGGGGCCGCTCGCCCGCCCGGTGAACGTGCCGATCACGTCGTCCGCCTCGTGCCCGGCGACCCCCACCCGGGCGATGCCGACCGCGTCGAGCACGGCCTCGATGACCGGCACCTGCGGCGACAGCGTGTCGGGCACCTCCTCCTCGTCCGGCGTCCCGGCCGGGGTCTCCTCGGCGACCCGGTGCGCCTTGTAGGAGGGGATGAGGTCGACGCGCCACTGCGGACGCCAGTCCGCGTCCATGCACGCCACCAGGTCCGTCGGATGGTGGTCGTGCACGAGCCGCGTGATGAATTCCAGCAGCCCGCGCACCGCGTTGACCGGGGTGCCGTCCGGGGCCCGTACGGAGTCGGGCACGCCGAAGTAGGCGCGGAAGTAGAGCGAGGCGGTGTCGAGCAGCATCAGGCGCTGGAGGTCTGTGTTCGTCACCCTCCGCATCATGCCGCAGCCCTGTGACAGTCACCGTCCGGTCGCCCCGGTAAGGCGCGCCGGGAAAGCGTCGTCACCGTATGTGAGGGAATCGGTGTCATGCGTGAACAGTGTGTGAACTGGGCCACTCTTTTGTTTGCTTCGGGCGGGCCGGGGCAGGCGCCGACCCGGAGCGGACCCGGTCGCGCGTTCAACTACTGGACGGCTGACCGGTCAGGCGGGCAGACCCCGCGCCGCTCCACGGCCCGCCGGCGGGGGAGGCGGGCCGTCTTGGTTCGACCCGAGAGGTGTATGTGTCCAGGCTTGAAGCCGAAGACCTGTACAAGGTGTTCGGCAGACGACCCACTGAGGCGGTGGAGAAGCTCCGCCGCGGAGCCGACCGTGAGGAGTTGCGTGCGGACGGCACGACGGCTGCCGTGATCGATGCGACCTTCACGGTCGAGCCCGGTCAGATCTTCGTCGTCATGGGTCTGTCGGGTTCCGGCAAGTCCACCCTTCTGCGCATGCTGAACGGACTGTTGGAGCCCACCGCGGGACACGTCCGCTTCGACGGCCAGGACCTGACGACCCTGTCCTCGCGCGAACTGCGCGAGGTCCGGTCGAAGAAGATCAGCATGGTCTTCCAGCACTTCGCGCTGTTCCCGCACCGCTCCGTCCTGGAGAACGCGGCGTACGGCCTCGAAGTACAGAAGGTGCCGCGCGAGGAGCGCGAGAAGCGCGCCCACGAGGCGCTGGAGCTGGCCGGGCTCAAGGGCTGGGAGAAGTCCTTCCCCGACGAGCTGTCCGGCGGTATGCAGCAGCGTGTGGGCCTGGCCCGCGCGCTCGCCACGGACGCCGACCTGCTGCTCATGGACGAGTCGTTCAGCGCGCTCGACCCGCTGATCCGGCGCGACATGCAGGACCAGCTCCTGGAGCTGCAGAAGACGCTGAAGAAGACCATCGTCTTCATCACGCACGACCTCAACGAGGCCATGCGCCTGGGCGACCGCATCGCCGTCATGCGTGACGGCCGCATCGTCCAGATCGGCTCCGCCGAAGACATCCTTGTCACGCCCGCCAACGAGTACGTCGCGTCCTTCACCCAGGACGTCGACCGCTCCCGCGTGCTGACCGCGGGCGCGATCATGGGCGCCCCCGGCGACGGGTACACGGCGGCGGACGCCCCGGCGACCGTCACCGAGGACACCCCGATCATCGACCTGTTCACGCCGTGCTCGACCAGCGAGGTCCCCGTCGCCGTCACCGACGCCGACGGCACCCTCACCGGTGTCGTGCCGCGTGAGCGGCTGCTCGCCGTGCTCGGCGAGCCGATGAAGTCCGTGGAGGAGGACTCCGCGCCCAAGGCCTTGAAGACCGGCGGCGCGGACCGGCCCGAGGACGCGGTGGTCTCCCCCCGCGGCGAGGGCGACGAGCCGGTGGAGAAGGTGAACGCCGGTGCCTAGGATTCCCTTCGGCGACTGGGTCAACGACGCGGTCCAGTGGATGCTGGACCACCTCGGCTGGTTCTTCGAGTTCTTCGAGAACATCTTCAAGAGCGTCTACACCGGTCTCAGTGACCTCCTCCAGGCCCCCGAGCCGCTGATCATGGCCGGTATCTTCGCCGTGATCGCGTTCTGGCTGCGCGGCACGCTCGGTGCCGTACTGACCTTCGTCGGGTTCTGGTTCATCGACAACCTGGAACTGTGGGACGACGCGATGCTCACGCTGTCGCTCGTCCTCGTCTCCACGGTGATCGCCCTGGTCATATCCGTGCCGCTCGGTATCTGGGCGGCACGCTCCAACCGCGTCAGCGGTCTGTTCCGGCCGGTCCTCGACCTGATGCAGACGCTGCCCGCGATGGTCTATCTGATCCCCGCGATCCTGTTCTTCGGCTCCGGCGCCCCCGCCGGCATCGTCGCCACGCTGATCTTCGCGCTGCCCCCGGGCGTGCGCATGACCGAGCTGGGCATCCGGCAGGTCGACAAGGAGCTGGTGGAGGCCGCCGACGCGTTCGGCACCAAGCCCGGCAACACGCTGTGGCGCGTCCAGCTCCCGCTCGCCCTCCCGACGATCATGGCCGGTGTCAACCAGGTCATCATGCTGGGTCTGTCCATGGCCGCCATCGCGGGCATGGTCGGCACCGGCGGTCTCGGTGGCGCGGTCAACGAGGCCATCGGCCAGCTCAACGTGGGTCTCGGCGCCGAGGCCGGCATCTCGATCGTCATCCTGGCGATCTACCTCGACCGCATGACCAGCTCGCTCGGCCAGCAGGTCTCCCCGCTCGGCCGCCGCGCGCTCGCCAAGGCGCGGGCCGCGCAGGGCCTCAAGGTGTGGTCCTACCGGCCGCGCCCGGCCGTCGCCGTGGTCGGCGTCGTCGTCCTCGCGCTCGTCGCCGGCGGCATGGGCATGTTCGGCAGCTCCCCGGCCACATCGTCGGCCGGTGACGCCACGGACGTGGGCAAGGGCAAGAAGCTCTCCATCGGCTACATCCCCTGGGACGAGGGCGTCGCCTCCACGTTCCTGTGGAAGGAGGTCCTGGAGCAGCGCGGCTTCGACGTCGAGGCCAAGCAGATGGACGCGGGCCCGCTCTACACCTCGCTCGCCCAGGGCAACGTCGACTTCGAGACGGACTCCTGGCTGCCGACGACCCACGCCCAGTACTGGAAGAAGTACGGCAAGCAGCTGGAGGACCTCGGCGCCTGGTACGGCGAGACGTCCCTGGAGCTGACGGTGCCCGCCTACATGAAGGGCATCGACTCGCTGGCCGACCTCAAGGGCCAGGGCGCGAAGTTCGACGGCAAGATCACCGGCATCGAGGCCAGCGCCGGCGAGACCGCGCTCCTCAAGAGCAAGGTGCTCAAGGCGTACGGGCTCGACAAGGAGTACAAGGTCGTCGACAGCTCCACCCCGGCGATGCTGGCCGAGCTGAAGCGCGCGATCGCCAAGAAGAAGCCCATCGTGGTCCCGCTCTGGTCGCCGCACTGGGCGTACAACGACTACGACCTGAAGAAGCTCAAGGACCCCAAGGGCGTCTGGGGCAAGGGCGACGGCGTGCACTCGCTGGCCCGCAAGGGCTTCGGCAAGGACACCCCCGAGGTCGCCGACTGGCTCAAGAAGTTCAAGATGAGCGAGAAGGAGCTGACGAGCCTCGAAGCCGAGATCAACAAGGTCGGCAAGGGCAAGCAGCAGGACGCCGTCAAGGCGTGGCTCAAGCAGCACCCCGGCTACGTCGACAAGGTCGCCCCGGTCAAGAAGCAGTCGCGCGGCTCGGACTCCAAGGACCCGGTGAACGTCGCCTGGTTCCCGTGGGACGAGGACGTCGCGGTGACGTACCTGTGGAAGAACGTCCTGGAGAAGCGCGGCTACAAGCTGAACCTCAAGCAGATGGACGTCGGCCCCGTCTACACCGGCCTCGCCGGCGGCGACCTGGACGTCAACTTCGACGCCTGGCTGCCCTACGCGCAGAAGAACTACTGGGACCAGCACAAGAACGACCTCAAGGACCTGGGCAGTTGGTACAGCCCCACGTCCCTGGAGATCGCCGTGCCGTCCTACGTGAAGGGCATCAAGTCGCTCGCCGACCTCAAGGGCAAGGCGAAGACCTTCGACGGCAAGATCATCGGCATCGAGCCGGGCACCGGCGAGATGAACATGCTGAAGAAGCAGGTGCTCCCCGGCTACGGGCTCGACAAGGAGTACCAGGTCGTCGACGGCTCCACGCCGGCGATGCTGGCCGAGCTGAAGCGCGCCATCGCCAAGAAGAAGCCGGTCGCCGTCGTCCTGTGGTCGCCGCACTGGGCCTACAGCGAGTACGACCTGACCAAGCTCGCCGACCCGAAGAAGAAGTTCGGCGAGGGCAACACGATCCGCACGATCTCCAACAAGGACTTCCCGAGCAAGTACCCGCAGCTCACGAAGTGGTTCAAGAACTTCAAGATGAGCGAGGACGAGCTGGGCAGCCTGGAGGCCGAGATCAAGAAGAGCGGTCAGGGGCACGAGGAGGAGGCCGTCACGACGTGGCTCAAGAGCCACGGTGACGTCGAGAAGCGGATGACCGCTTCCTGACCTTCCGCGTCCCCGGAGGGGGCGGGTCACGTCCGGCGCGAGCCGCGACGGGACCCGCCCCCTCCGGGGACGCCGTGCGCCACCGCGCGCGTGCCGCGCGTCACGGCTCGGCCCGCTCACCTGAAACTGTTTGAGGACTTGCGTAGGGTGCATTCCAACGGCAGGCCCCGACAGCGGGAGGGAGCGGACGTCATGGACGAACACAAGGAGACGCTGCGCGTCGGCGCGGCCGTCCGGCGCCGCCGTCGCGCGCTCGAACTGACACTGTCGGCCGTCGCCCGCCGCAGCGGCCTCTCGGTGCCCTTCCTCAGCCAGGTGGAGAACGAGCGGGCGAGACCCAGCCGCCGCTCCCTGGAGAAGGTCGCCGACGCCCTCGGCACGACCGCCGTCGAACTCCTCGCCGCCGCCGACCCCGCCCGCACCGTGGACCTCGTGCGCGCCGACGACACCGACGTGGAGAGCGCCGACGACGGCTTCGTCGTACGGTCCCTGGTGCGCGGGCACCACCAGATGCACGCGCAGGAGTTCGTCGGCGACCACGACCCGGGCCGCGAGTTCCAGCTCCGCAACGACGTGCTGATGTACGTCACCGAGGGCGCCGTCGAGGTCGAGGCGGAGGGCCGCGCCCACCGTCTGGTCCGCGGCGACACTCTGTATCTGACCGGCGGCGTACGGCACCGGTGGCGGGCGACGGTCCCGGAGGCGCGGGTCCTCGTCGTGGCGGTCGCCGAGCACATCGACGCGGTCGACGAGCCCGGCCCCAAGTAGCCCCGGGCAGCCGCCGCCATGCGAGTCGTCTCCCTGGTCCCCTCGCTCACCGAGGCCGTCGCCGTGAGCGTGCCGGGCGTCCTCGTCGGCGCCACCGAGTGGTGCACCCACCCCGCCGGGCTCGACGTGCCGCGCGTCGGCGGGACCAAGAACCCGGACGTGCCCGCGATCCTCGCCCTGCGCCCCGACCTCGTCGTCGCCAACGAGGAGGAGAACCGCCCGCCCGACCTCGCCGCCCTGCGCGCG
This sequence comes from Streptomyces sp. NPDC107550, assembly GCF_055639095.1. Taxonomy (NCBI): domain Bacteria; kingdom Bacillati; phylum Actinomycetota; class Actinomycetes; order Kitasatosporales; family Streptomycetaceae; genus Streptomyces; species Streptomyces sp. NPDC107550. Next base: position 184,822 of record NZ_JBVKBC010000009.1, on the reverse strand, counting down.
GCCGGCGTGCCCGTCCTCGTCACCGAGATCCGCGATCTGCCGCAGGCGCTGCGCGAGCTGGACCGCGTGCTGCGCGCGTGCGGCGCCCTGACCCGCCCCCGCTGGCTCGACGACGCCGAGGCGGCCTGGGGCGCCCTGCCCGCGCCCGAGCGCCGCTCACGGGCCGTCGTGCCCGTCTGGCGGCGCCCCTGGATGGTGCTGGGCCGCGCCACGTTCGCCGGGGACCTGCTGGCCCGTCTCGGCGTCGACCACGCGTACGCGGGACACGCTGAGCGCTACCCGCGCGTGCCGCTGGAGGAGCTGCGCGCCGCTGCCCGTGACCTCGTGGTCCTGCCCGACGAGCCGTACCGGTTCGCCGCCGACGACGGCCCCGAGTGCTTCGAGGTACCCGCCGCGCTCGTCAGCGGACGCCATCTGACGTGGTACGGGCCTTCGCTGGCCGAGGCGCCCGGGGTGCTGGCGGCGGCCTTGCGCGAGGCCGGTCACGCCCTGCCGTGAGCCCTCCCCGGCCGCGTCACGCCGAGCGCCGCGTCATGTCGAACGCCGTGTCAGGCCGCGCGGTGCCTCACGCGCGCGGGGCGGCGAGCAGACGCCCGGCGAGCAGCCCGCGGGCCGTCCGCGCCGACGCCACCGCCCAGGCCGCCACGAGCAGCGCGTACAGCAGCACCGCGAGCCCCTCGAACACCGCGAGCCCGGTGTGCTTGGCGAGCCCCTCAGCGCCCGTCACACACGTGCCCACGGGGAACGTGAACGCCCACCACGTCATGGCGAACCCCATGCCCTGCCGCCGCGCCCGCACGACCATCGCCACGGCCAGCGCCAGCCACATCAGGGCGAAGCCCATCACCGGCACGCCGTACAGCACGGCGAACGCCGAGAAGCCGTGCGCGTACGCGTCGGGCAGGACGCCCGGTGCCACGTCCGCGAACTTGTTGGCGGCGGTCGTCGACTGCCCGAGCGGGCCGAGCACCAGGAACAGCGTCGGGGTCAGCGCGAGCGGCAGCGGCCCGGCCGTCACCAGCCGCGCGAAGATCACCGGCAGCATGACGAGCGTGGCCAGCAGGCTCAGGCCGAACATCGCGTAACACGCCAGCAGCAGCGTCTGCCGCGCCTGCCCCTCGGGCAGATGCGCCACGAGCAGCGGCCCGACCGCCGCCGACACCATCGGCGCCACCACCGGCAGCAGCCACACCGGCGACGCCTCCTGCGCCGCGATCCGATGCCGTACGACCATCAGGTACGGGATCGCCACCGCGGCGGCGAGCCCGATCACCGTCCCCGCGACGAACAGCACGGTGTCCACGGCGACCGCCGCCGGCAGCCCGATCCAGTCCGCGCCCACCAGCACCGTGCCCGCGCCGACCGCGAGCAGCGCCATCGACAGGCAGCCGTAGAACGGCGCGACCGCCGGGTCGAGCAGATGCCTGCGGGCCTGATCGCGGTGGTGCGCCCAGTGCAGCGCCCGCGCCCCGAGCAGCGTCAGCAGCAGCACGCCCGACAGCGCCCACACCACCGCGCACGCCGTCCGCTGCCCGGGGAACTGCCAGGGCAGCGTGACGCCAGCGTTGGCGACGATGGCGGTGCCCATGACGGCGGCGTACCAGTTCGGGCCGAGGTGGCGGACGAGGGCGGCGCGGCGCACGGGCGCGGGCGCGGTGGACGGGGACAAGGACGGAGCGGCGGTGACCATGACCTCACCGTCTCGCGGGGGAGCGGCCCCCACCAGGGACGCTTCCGCTATGGGGACATAAGCTGCCTTTATGAGCAGCGAGCGCGGAGAGGCAGCACAGGCACCCGACGGGACGGCACCGCCGCCGGGCACCCTCGCCCACCGCGTCCCCGACCTGGGCGCCCTGCAACTCCTGCTGGCCGTGGCCCGGCTCGGCAGCCTCGGCGGCGCCGCCCGCGAACTCGGCATCACCCAGCCCGCCGCCAGCAGCCGCGTCCGCTCGATGGAACGCCAGCTCGGCCTCGCCCTCGTCGACCGCTCCCCGCGCGGCTCCCGGCTCACCGAGACCGGCGCCCTCGTCACCGACTGGGCGCGGCGCGTCGTGGAGGCCGCCGAGGAGTTCGACGTGGGCGCGCAGGCGCTGCGGGTGCGGCGCGACTCCCGGCTGCGCGTCGCCGCCAGCATGACCATCGCCGAGTACCTGCTGCCGCGCTGGCTCGTCGCGCTGCGCACCGACCGGCCCGACACGGCCGTCTCGCTGCTCGCCGGGAACTCCGCTTCGGTCGCGCGCCGCCTGCTGTCCGGCGAGGCCGACCTCGGCTTCGTCGAGGGCGTCTCCGTACCGGCCGGCCTCGACTCGGCGGTCATCGCGCACGACCGGCTCGTCGTCGTCGCCGCGCCCGGCCACCCCTGGTCCCGGCGCCGCCGCCCCCTGACCGCCGCCGAACTGGCCGCCACCCCGCTCATCCTGCGCGAGGAGGGCTCGGGCACCCGGCAGGTCCTGGAGGCGGCGCTCGGCGCGCCCGCCCGGCCCCTGATCGAGCTGTCCTCGACGACGGCCGTGAAGTCGGCGGCCGTGGACGGCGCGGGCCCCTCCGTCCTGAGCGAACTCGCGGTCGGCGAGGAACTGGCCTCCCGGCGCCTGGTCCGCATCCCCCTGGAAGGCGCGCCCCTGACCCGCGCCCTGCGCGCCGTCTGGCCCACCGGGCACCGCCCGACGGGCCCGGCCCGCGACCTGCTCTCGCTCACCCGCACGGGCCGCGACAAGAACTGAGCGCCCGGGACGGCTCCAGGGCGGGGGGCGTCAGAAGCCGTGCGGGGTGCTCGCCGCGCGGACCAGGCCCTCGGTGACGCGGGTGTCCTCGCCCATCTCCGGATGCCACTGCACGCCCATCACCCAGGCCATGCCCGGCAGTTCGACCGCCTCGACCGTGCCGTCCGCCGCGTACGCCGACGCCACGAGCCCGCGCCCGAGCCGGTCCACCGCCTGGTGGTGATAGGTCGGCACGTCCGCGACCTCCGGTACGAGATCCGCGTACCGCGTGCCGGGCACGGGCGTCACCGTGTGCCTGCCGAAGACGCCGATGTCCTTGAGGTGCCCCTCGATGTGCTGGGTGAGCGTCCCGCCGAGCGCCACGTTCAGCAGTTGCATGCCCCGGCACACGCCGAGCAGCGGGGTGCCGGAGGTGGACGCGGCGCGGATCAGGGCCAGTTCCCAGGCGTCGCGCGCGTCGGCGGCGGGTCCGGTGCGCGGGTCGCGCTCGGCGCCGTAGCGGGCGGGCGCCACGTCGGGGCCGCCCGCCACGATGACGCCGTCCAGCCGGGCCACCACGTCCGGCGCGTGCTTCGGGTCGTCGGGCGGCAGCATCAGGGCGAGGCCGCCGGACCTCTGGACGAGCGCCGGGTAGCCGGCGGGCAGCAGCGCGGCGGGCAGCTCCCAGGCGCCCCAGGCCGCGCGGTCCTCCAGGTACGTGCTGATGCCGATCAGCGGCCTGCTCACCATCGTGCCGTGCTCCCCAACCTCGCGTCGTGGCCCGCGTGCGCCCGGCCCCGGGCCCCTTCGCGCCATGGAAGGAACGAGGGTACGAGATCACGGGCCCCGTCACCGGGACGTTCAGCATGCGGTCACCTGGGCCAAAGGAACGACCGTGGACCTTTGCGTGGGATCAGGTCAGGAAGCCGCGCAGCAGGGCCGCCGTGCCCGCGCAGTGCTCGCGCATCATCTCCCGCGCGCCGTCCGCGTCGCCGTCGAGGACCGCCTCCACCAGCGCCGTGTGCTGGCGCTGCGAATGCTCCAGGTTGCGCACCAACAGCGGGATGCAGTCGAGGAGTTCGTTCACCGTGGCTCGTACCGCCGCGTACTGCGTCGCCAGCGTCGGCGAGCCGCACAGCCCGGCGAGCGTCAGATGCAGCAGCGTGTCCCGGCGCCGGTACTCCGCGAGCGGCGCGTCGTGCGTGTCCGCGAGCGCCGCCCGCAGCCGCCGCTCCTGCCCCGCGTCCAGACCGTGCGCCGCGCACAGCCCCGCCGCGCCCACCTCCAGCACCTCGCGGAAGCGCAGCGCGTCCTCCACGTCGACTCCCCTGACGCGGCGCCGCAGTTCATCCTCGCCGGCCGCCCCGGGGCGCGGCAGCACGAACGTGCCGCCGTACCGGCCGCGCCGCGACTCCACGAGCCCCTGGTCCTGGAGGACCTTCAGGACCTCGCGCAGCGTGACCCGGCTGATGCCGAGCCGGTCCGCCAACTCCCGCTCCGACGGCAGCCGTTCACCGGCCGGGACGAGACCGAGCCGGACCACCTGGAGGATCTGCTCCAGCGCCTCCTCGAAGCCGTTGCCGGCGCGAACCGGGCGCAGCACAGCCGCCCCGGCGCCCGGCGCGGTCTCCTCGTGCGACATGCCGCCCCGCCCCCTTCCCAAGCAAAGGTCTTCCGCAATACCTTATGGCGGGCGGCCGCGAGGCCGGCCACCGGCCGTTCCCAGGGACCCGAGGAGGCCACCGACGTGGCAGACCGCACACCCCCGCTCGGCGTCGACGAACTGCGCGCGCTCGTCGGGAGCGGGGAGATCGACACGGTCGTCCTCGCCTTCCCCGACATGCAGGGCCGCCTCCAGGGCAAGCGGTTCGCCGCCCGCTTCTTCCTCGACGAAGTCCTCGAACACGGCACGGAGGGCTGCAACTACCTCCTCGCCGTCGACACCGAGATGAACACCGTGGACGGCTACGCCATGGCGTCCTGGGACCGCGGCTACGGCGACTTCGCCATGCGCCCCGACCTAGGCACCCTGCGCCGCGTCCCCTGGAACGCGGGGACGGCCATGGTCCACGCCGACCTCGCCTGGGAGGACGGCACGCCCGTCGCCGCGGCCCCCCGCCAGATCCTGCGCCGCCAGCTGGAGCGCCTGGCCGCCCTCGGGCTCACCGCCCAGGCCGGCACCGAGCTGGAGTTCATCGTCTTCAAGGACACCTACGAACAGGCGTGGGACGCGGGCTACCGCGCACTCACCCCGGCGAACCAGTACAACATCGACTACTCCGTCCTCGGCACCGGCCGCATCGAGCCCCTGCTGCGCCGCATCCGCAACGAGATGGCGGGCGCGGGCCTCACCGTCGAGTCCGCCAAGGGCGAGTGCAACCCGGGCCAGCACGAGATCGTCTTCCGCTACGACGAAGCGCTCATCACCTGCGACCAGCACGCGCTGTACAAGACGGGCGCGAAGGAGATCGCCGCGCAGGAGGGCGTCTCGCTCACCTTCATGGCGAAGTACGACGAGCGCGAGGGCAACTCCTGCCACATCCACCTCTCGCTCACCGACGAGGACGGCCGCAACGCGATGGCGGCGCCCGAGGGCCACCCCGGCGGCCACGGCGCCATGAGCGACCTCATGCGGCACTTCCTCGCCGGACAGCTCGCCGCCCTGCGCGACTTCTCCCTCCTGTACGCCCCGAACATCAACTCCTACAAGCGGTTCCAGGCCGGCTCCTTCGCGCCGACCGCCGTCGCCTGGGGCCACGACAACCGCACCTGCGCCCTGCGCGTCGTCGGCCACGGCCGCTCCCTGCGCTTCGAGAACCGGCTCCCCGGCGGCGACGTCAACCCCTATCTGGCGGTCGCGGGCATGATCGCCGCCGGGCTGCACGGCGTCGAACAGCGGCTCGAACTGCCCGAGCCCTGCGCGGGGAACGCGTACACGGCCGCGTACGAGCACGTGCCGACGACGCTGCGCGAGGCCGCCGAGCTGTGGGAGACGAGCCCGCTGGCGAAGGCCGCCTTCGGCGACGAGGTCGTCGCCCACTACCGCACCATGGCGCGGGTCGAACTCGACGCGTTCGACGCCGCCGTCACGGACTGGGAGCTGCGCCGAGGATTCGAGAGGCTGTGACCTTGCCCCACCGGGAGAACGCCCTGAACACCGACCCGCACCCGCACACCGACGCGCACCCGGACCCGGCCCCGCCCGGCGACCCCGGCTCGCTGACCGTCCTGAACCCCGCCACCGCCGAGACGATCGCCACCGTCCCCGCCGCCGACGAGGCCGCCGTCGACCACGCCGTGCGCCGGGCGGCGAAGGCGCAGCACGCCTGGGCGGCCACCGCCCCCGCCGACCGCGCCCGCCTGCTGCGCCGCTTCGCCCAGCAGGTCGACGACCACCTGGACGAACTGGCCGCCCTCGAAGTGCGCGAGGCGGGCCACCCGATCGGCGCCGCCCGCTGGGAGGCCGGCAACGTCCGCGACCTGCTCCTGTACGCGGCCGGCGGCGCCGAACGCCTCAACGGCGCCCAGATCCCCGCCCCCGGCGGCTGGAACGTCACCTTCCACGAACCGCTCGGCGTGGTCGGCGTCATCGTCCCCTGGAACTTCCCCATGCCGATCGCCGCCTGGGGCGCCGCCCCCGCCCTCGCGGCCGGCAACGCGGTCGTCCTCAAGCCCGCCGAGACCACCCCGCTCACCGCCCTGCGCCTCGCCGAACTCGCCCTGGCCGCCGGGCTGCCCGAGGGCCTGTTCCAGGTCGTGCCCGGGCATGGCGGCGTCGCCGGCCGCGCCCTCGTCGACCACCCGGACACCGCCAAGGTCGTCTTCACCGGCTCCACCCGCACCGGCCGCGAGGTCATGCGGCGCTGCGCCGACGGCACCAAACCCGTCACCCTCGAACTCGGCGGCAAGAGCCCCAACATCGTCTTCGCCGACGCCGACCTCACCCGCGCCCTCGACCCGTTCTCCTTCCTCGACAACGCGGGCCAGGACTGCTGCGCCCGTACCCGCGTCCTCGTCCACGAGTCCGTGTACGACCAGGCCGTCGAGCACCTGCGCGACGCGCTGGAGGCGGTCGTCGTCGGCGACCCCGCCGACGAGAAGACCCAGATGGGCCCCCTGATCTCCCGTCAGCAGCTCGACCGCGTACGGGACTTCGTGCCGGGCGGCGCTCCCGGGCTGCGCGGCGCCGCGCCCGAGGGGCCCGGGTTCTGGTTCCCGCCGACCGTCCTGACCGGCGAGGCCCCCGGCTCGCGGGCCGCCACCGAGGAGATCTTCGGGCCCGTCGCCGTGCTGCTGCCGTTCACCGACGAGGCCGACGCCGTCCGCCTCGCCAACGCCACGCCCTACGGCCTGTCCGGCTCGATCTGGACCCGGGACGTGGGCCGCGCCCTGCGCGTCTCCGCCGCCGTCCGCGCCGGGAACCTGTCCGTCAACTCCCACGCCAGCGTGCGCTACTGGACCCCGTTCGGCGGCTACAAGCAGTCCGGCGTCGGCCGTGAACTCGGGCCCGACGCGCTCACCGCCTTCACCGAGACCAAGAACGTCTTCATCAGCACGGAGGGCCCCGCACAGTGACCGCATCGCAGGAGAGCGTCTGCCGCCGCCTCGTCGGCCGCACCGCCGTCATCACCGGCGCCGGCAGCGGCATCGGCCTCGCCACCGCCCGCCGCCTGGCCGCCGAGGGCGCCCACGTCGTGTGCGGCGACATCGACGAGAGCGCGGGCGCCAAGGCCGCCGACGAGGTCGGCGGCCTCTTCGTCACCGTCGACGTCACCGACGCCGAACAGGTGGAGGCCCTGTTCAAGGCCGCGTACGACACCTACGGCTCGGTCGACATCGCCTTCAACAACGCCGGTATCTCGCCGCCCGACGACGACTCCATCCTCGACACCGGGCTCGACGCGTGGAAGCGCGTCCAGGAGGTCAACTTGACCTCCGTGTACCTGTGTTGCAAGGCCGCGCTGCCCTACATGCGCCGCCAGGGCAAGGGCTCCATCATCAACACCGCGTCCTTCGTGGCCCGCATGGGCGCCGCCACCTCCCAGATCTCCTACACCGCGTCCAAGGGCGGCGTCCTCGCCATGTCCCGGGAACTCGGCGTCCAGTTCGCCCGCGAGGGCATCCGCGTCAACGCCCTGTGCCCCGGGCCGGTCAACACCCCATTGCTCCAGGAGCTGTTCGCCAAGGACCCCGAGCGGGCCGCGCGCCGGCTCGTGCACATCCCCGTCGGCCGGTTCGCCGAGGCCGACGAGATCGCCGCCGCCGTCGCCTTCCTCGCCAGCGACGACTCCTCCTTCGTCAACGCCACCGACTTCCTCGTCGACGGAGGCATCTCGGGCGCGTACGTCACGCCTCTGTAAGGGACGCGTCAGATCGGTGTACGGTCCCCGGATGCGTAACAGAGATGTTGCCGCGTGGACTTCGGCCGTGGTCACCACCCTGGTGACCGCGGCTCTCGTCTCTCCAGCGGCCGCCGCCACGTCCGCGTCCACCGCCTCCGGCACCCGCGCCTGCCCGCAGCTCTCCACGAAGCTGCCCTGGTACGGGGAGAACCGCGAGCACCTCCAGCAGATGATCGACGAACGCGGGACCTGCGGGGGCCACCACGGCCCGCGGCCCGTCGCCGCGTTCGACTGGGACAACACCGTCTCCAAGAACGACGTCACCGACGCCACCATCGCCTGGTCCCTCCGACACGACAAGATCCTGCGCCCCGCGAGCTGGAAGAAGACCAGCAAGTGGCTGACCGACGAGGCCGACAAGGCGCTCACCGCCGCCTGCGGCACCGCCGTGCCCGTCGGCGCGCCCCTGCCCACCTCCACCGACACCGACTGCACCGACGAGATCTTCAACATCCGCGAGTCGGGCAGAACCATGAGCGGTGCCGCCGCGTTCGCCGGTGACTGGAACCACCGCCGCACCGTGCCCCAGTACGCCTGGGTCCCCCAGCTGTTCGCCGGGCACACCGTCCCCGAGCTGGAGTCCTACGCGGCCGCCGCCCGCAAGGAGGCCCTCGCCGCGCCCGTGGGGGCCACGCGGAAGCTCGGCACGCACACCATCCCCGGGTACGTCCGCTACTACGAGCAGCAGCGCGACCTCATCCGCACGCTCCAGCGCGCCGGGTTCGACGTCTACATCGTCTCCGCCGGCTCCGAACCCGTCACCGAGGTCTGGTCCAAGGGCGTCGGCATCGACCGCGCCCACACCGTCGCCATCCGCTCCGTCCTCGACGCGCGGGGCCGCATCACCACGTACAACGAGGGCTGCGGCGGCACCGGACGGACCCAGGGCGAGGCCATCCCGTACATCGACGGCAAGCGCTGCTGGATCAACCAGGAGATCTACAAGGTCAAGGGCGCAGCCGCCTGGGAGAAGCAGCGCTGGGGCAAGCGGATCGCGCTCGGCGGCGGGGACGCCGACACCGACGTCACCTTCGTCGGCGACGCCACCGGCGCCCACCTCGTCCTCAACCGCAACAAGACCGAACTCATGTGCCGCGCCTACGACGACGAGGACGGCCGCTGGGTCGTGAACCCCATGTTCATCGAGCCGCTGCCCCGCAAGTCCGGCCCCTACCCCTGCTCCACCGCCGGTCACAACGAGCCCGGGGGCGGCTTCGGGCCCCTGCGCCGCGCGGACGGCAGCCCCGTACCCGACCAGACGGACACCGTGTACTGACGGTGTACCGAATGCTGACGGTGCACGGACGGCGTACGGGCGGGCGACCGGCCGAAACCCGTCGGGCACTGCGAGCGGACCGGTCCCGTGAGCCGGGCGCCCGCCGTACAGTGCCGGGGTGAACACGCCGCCGCCGGGCTGGTACCCGGACCCCCAGGCCCCGACCACCGAACGCTGGTGGGACGGGGTCGCGTGGACCGACGCCCGGCGGCAGCCCGCCCCGCCGACCGTGCCACCGCCGCCCGTCGGCCACGGCACGCGGCGCGGCCCCGGGCGCGTCGTCGCCGTCGCCGTGGCGGCCGTCGCGGTCGTCCTCGCGGTCGCCGCCGGACTCGTCGTCACCCTCACCCGCCATGGCAGCGACCCCGCACCCGAGGCAGGCCCCGCCGCCGACGCCACCTCCGCCGCCCCGGCCACGCCCGTGACATCGGCCCCCGCGCCCGCGCCCTCACCGAGCGAGGACCCGGGCCGCGTCACCGACGAGCTGAACGGCATCACCCTGCCCGTCGTCGACGGCTGGCAGAAACCCCAGTACGTCGCCGACGAGGACGTCGTCCTCACCACCCACGGCACCTACGACTGCCCCTTCGACCAGGGCCTGTGCCGGCACGGCACCGTCGCCACCCGCACCGTCACCGGCGAGGACACCTCCGACCTGCGCGCCCTCGCCCGCAAGGACGTCTCCGACGCCGCGGGACTCGCCTACGACAAGAACGCCATCGGGGAGCGCCCCTTCGGCGGGCTCACCGGCCACAAGGTCGTCGCCGCCCGGCAGATCGGCGTCGCCGGACGCGCCGGATTCCTCGTGCGCTGGCGGGTACGGACCGCCAAGGGGCCCGGCGGCTGGGTGCAGTCCGTGGTCTTCCCCTCCAGCGTCGGCTCGCAGTCCCTCGTCGCCGTCCGCTGCGCGCTCGACGCGGGGCCCGGCTCCCGCCCCCTCGCCGACCTCGACCGCATCGTCAAGGGCATCGCCCCGCTCGGCGGCAGCGGCGGCGGGGGAGTGGGCAGCAGCATCGGCCCCACGGACTGACGGCCCGCGAGGCCGCGCTCACGCCTCCGCGCGGCTCACAGGAAGGTGTCGCCCGCCGCGCGGCTCACGCTTCGGCGCGGCTCACAGGAACGTGTAGCCCTCGCCCCGGTACGTCGGCACCGTCTCGGCCACGCTGTCACCGGACACGAGGTGCAACACCTCGAACCGCTCGCACAGTTCACCGGCCTTCGCGTGCCGGAACCACACCTTGTCCCCGATCAGCAGATCGTCCGCCGGCGACCCCAGCAGCGGTGTCTGCACCTCGCCGGGCCCTTCCTGCGGGTCGTAGCGCAGCCCCTCCGGCAGATACGGCACCGGCAGCCGGTCCTGGCCCGCGACACCCGACGCCGGGTAGCCGCCGCCGAGCACCGTCACCACCCCGACGCCGGGCCTGCGCACGACGGGCTGCGCGAACAGCGCCGCCGGACGGCCCGTGAACGACGTGTAGTTGTCGAACAGGCGCGGCACGTACAGGCCCGACCCGGCCGCGATCTCCGTCACCGCCGCCTCGGCCGCCGTGTGCTGCACACTGCCCGTGCCGCCGCCGTTGACGAACTCCAGGTCCGGCACCACGGACCGCACCGCCCGCACCACCGCCGCCCGCCGCGCCGCCAGCTCCTTGCGCGCGGCGGCCTGCATCAGCCGGATCGCCCGCGACCGCACCGGGCGCCCCGCCACGTCGTCCCCGACACCGGCGACATGACCCTCGTACGCCATGATCCCGACCACCCGGAAACCGGGGCGCGAGGAGACCAGGCGGGCCAGCTCCGCGAGGTGGTCGGGGGTGCGCAGCGGGGAGCGCAGGGCGCCGACCCTGACCCGGCCGCCGAGGACCTGCCAGGACGTGTCCAGCTCCAGACAGACCCGGATCTCCTGGGTGCCGCCGTCGCGGGCGTCGTCGATCAGCCGCAGCTGCGCCGGGTCGTCGACCATCACCGTGACGGCGGCGGCCAGCTTCGGGTCGTGCGCCAGCTCGGCGAAACCGGCCCGGTCCGCCGACGGGTACGCGAGCAGCACGTCCTCGAACCCGGAACGCGCCAGCCAGACCGACTCGGCCAGCGTGAACGACATGATCCCGGCGAACCCGTCGCGCGCGAGGACCCGCTCCAGGAGCGCCCGGGAACGTACGGACTTGCTCGCCACCCGGATCGGCTTCCCCGCCGCACGCCGGACGAGGTCGTCGGCGTTGGCGTCGAAAGCGTCCAGATCGACGATCGCCACGGGGGCGTCGAGATGTGCGGTGGCCCGGTCGTAACGGGCACGGTCGGCGGCGCGCGGTGTCATGGCCGAAGCCTGCCAGACGCGATTACCGCAGGGTAGAGGGACGATCCGGGCAGATCGGCCGGGCGACCCCGGCGAGGCGCCCCGCGCGCGGACTGGCCCGTTAGAGTGACGCGCACGCAGGTTGAGGAAACGGGGAGGCATGAGCACCGAAGCCCGACGTGTTCCCCCACGCCCGACGGACCCGCCCCAACCTCCGGCCGCCGTCCCGCCGTTGCCCTCGGCGCCGCCGCCACCGCCCCCCACGGCCCGCTTCCCGGACCGCCGCCCGGCCCGGGAGGCCGGACGCCCCGGAGACGGGGAGCGCCACGGGTCCCGGCCGGTGCCCCCGCGGACGGCGAGCGAGACGACCACCCGGCTGCGGCCCGTCCCGGCCGCCGCCCCTTCCGCGCCCCGCGCCGCTCCTCTCGTACCGCCCGCGCCTCCCGTGCCGCCGGTACCGCCCGCGCCTCCGGCCGCCCCGCGCCGGGACGTCGGCGCCGTCGACCTGACGCCCGACCCGCGCACGGCCGGGCGCCCCTTCGTCCGTTTCGCGCGCCCCGCGCACTACGACGACAGCACGACCCGGCTGCGCCCGGTCGCCCCGCACCGCCGGCTGCGCGTCGCGGCCGCCGCCGCGTGCCTGGTCCTCGGGCTCGGCCTGATCGGGGGCGCCGCCACCGGCACCCTGCTCACCGGCGAGGACGGCGGCGGCACGCTCTCCGCGCAGGCCGCCTACCGCGACGCCGGGGAACTGTGGCACGGCATACCCGTCGACCGCCTCTTCCCGCGCACCCTCCTCGGGGAGGGCGCGGGCCCCGGCGGCGCCGACCGGACCTGGACCCGCGTCGCCGTCGCCCCCGACAGCGGCTGCCGGGACGCCTTCGACCCGCTGCTGCGCAAGGCGCTGCGCTCCGCGGGCTGCCTGCGCCTGCTGCGCGCCACCTACACCGACGCCACCCAGTCCAGCGTCACGACGGTCGGCCTGATGTTCACCAAGGCCGACGCCCCGGCGATGGCGGCGCTGCGCGGCCGGTTCCGCGACCAGCGCCTCGACCGGCGCGCCGACCTGATGCCCCGGCCCTACGCCGCCGCAGGCACCGTCGCCGAAGGGTTCCACGACGCCCAGCGCGCCTCCTGGGCCATCGACGTGCTCACCGACGCGCCCGTCGTCGTCTACGCCGTCTCCGGCTTCGCCGACGGACGGACCGTCGGCGACCCCCTGCCCGCCGTCGACGCCATGCGGCCCGGCGCCACCGCCGCGCCCGCCCAGGCCGGCCTCGGCCATGAGGCGCGGGGCGTCGCCGACCGGGTCGAGCGTGCCTTGCGCAAGGCCGTCCAGAAGTCCACGGAGCAGCCGTCATGAACCGCCCGAGCGCCGTCCGCAGGCTCGCCGTGCTCACCGCCGCGGCCGCGCTCGCCCTGCTGCCCTCCGCCGCCGGCGCCGACACGATCCGCGCCCAGCAGTGGGGGCTGTCCGCCCTGCACACCCAGCAGGCGTGGCGCACCACCAAGGGCGCCGGGATCACCGTCGCCGTCCTGGACACCGGCGTCGACGACCGCCACCCCGACCTCGCCGGGAACGTCCTGCCGGGCAAGGACCTCGTCGGCTTCGGCGCCGGGCGCGGCGACCGGCCCTGGGCCCGCCACGGCACCGCCATCGCCGGGATCATCGCCGGTCACGGCCACGGCAAGGACAACGCCGAGGGCGTCCTCGGCATCGCCCCCGAAGCGAAGATCCTGCCCGTGCGGGTCATCCTGGAGGACGGCGACCCGGACCGGGCCAAGGCCCGGCGCACGCGGGGGACCGCCCTCGCCGAGGGCATCCGCTGGGCCGCCGACCACGGCGCCGACGTCATCAATCTCTCCCTCGGCGACGACTCCGACACCGCGCACCCGGAAGCGGCCGAGGACGCGGCCGTCCAGTACGCGCTGAAGAAGGGCGTCTCCGTCGTCGCCTCCGCGGGCAACGGCGGCGAGAAGGGCGACCACATCTCCTTCCCCGCGGCCTACCCCGGCGTCCTCACCGCCACCGCCGTCGACTCCTCCGGCGCCCGTGCGTCCTTCTCCACGCGGCGCTGGTACGCGAGTGTCGCCGCGCCGGGGCGGGGCATCGTCACGGCGGATCCCGACCGGACGTACTACTCGGCGTGGGGTACGAGTGCGGCGTCCGCGTTCGTCTCGGGGGCGGTGGCGCTGGTCCGCGCCGCGCATCCCGGGCTCGACCCGGCTCAGATCAAGCGGCTCATGGAGGACACCGCGCAGGATCCGCCGCCGGGGGGCCGGGACGACGCGCGGGGATACGGCATGGTCGATCCCGCCGCCGCCATCGTCGCGGGGCGGGCGCTCAAGGGGCGGGGGCTTTCTTCCGCGGCGTACGGGGAGAAGTACTTCGGCGGTGGGCCGGTGGGGCCTGATGAGGATGGGCCCGCGCCCTGGGTGACGCCGGCGGCGTACGTCTTGGGGGCGCTGCTCCTCCTGACGGGCGCCCACCTCTACCGCACCCGGCACTGACCCCCGGGGGGCCTGGGAGTTTCCCTTGAGGCCAGCCCCGCAAGGGGCGCGGGGAACTGCGCGACCAGCCACGACGAGACCCGCACCCGGCGACGACGCCCGGGGCTCCGCCCCAGACCCCGCTCCTCAATCGCCGGAGGGGCTTGAGGGTGCGACAGCCGGAGGGGCTTGAGGGTGCGGCAGCCGGAGGGGCTGGGAATGGATGGCGCTGAGATCAGCCCCGCAAGGGGCGCGGGGAACTGCGCGACCAGCCACGACGAGACCCGCACCCGGCGACGACGCCCGGGGCTCCGCCCCGGACCCCGCTCCTCAATCGCCGGAGGGGCTTGAAGTCACCGGAGATGGACGGTGCTGAAGTCCCCGCCGGGGCCGGAGGCAACCGCGCGGGTAGGGTCGAGGGCGTGGTGAACAAGAACATTCCTGACCCCGGTTTCTCCGACGACGACGGCTCCGCGGACCCCCGCCTCACCGCCGCCCTGACCGCCTGGTCGAAGGACCGCACGGCCCACGCCGGCGTACTGGCCGCCCTGAAGGACGCCCGCCTCCTCGTCCCGGTCGTCGCCGTACTCGGCGAGGTCGAGGAGGACGAGAACGGCCTGCGCCGGGAGAAGACGTCCGACATGGCCGTCCCCACGCTGAAGGCCGGCGACCGCACCGCGCTGCCCGCGTTCACCTCCACGGACTCCCTCGCCCTGTGGGACCCCGAGGCCCGCCCCGTCGCTGTCCCGCTGCACCAGGCGCTCCAGGCGGCGGCGCACGAGAAGGCCGACACGGTCGTGATCGACCTCGCGGGCCCCGTCGCCTACGAGCTGACCGGCGCCGCCCTGTACGCCCTCGCCGAGGGCCGCGCCAGCACCGACCCGCTCGCCGACCCCGCCGTCACGGACGCGGTCCGCGCCGCCGTCGCCGCCGAACCGGCCGTCGCCCGCGCCCACCTCGGCCCGGGCACCGCCGACGGCACCCTCGCCCTCGTCCTGGACGCGGACGCCGACGTCCAGGCCACCGCGCAGGCGCTCGCCGCCCGTATCGCCGCCGACGAGACCCTGCGGGCCCGCCTGGTACGCGGCCTCGACCTGGCCCTCCTCCCCGCCGGCACCGCACCCGCCGGCGACCCCCTCTACGTACGCCCCTGAGAAGCAGGGGACGCAAGAGCGCCGGCCGGACACAGGAGCGCCCCCGGCCCGTGAAGGACTCGGGGGCGGCGGTGGACCGGGGCGGGAGGCGTCAGCCGTAGACCGCGCCCGTGTACTTCTCGCCCGGGCCCTGACCCGGCTCGTCCGGGACGAAGGACGCCTCGCGGAAGGCGAGCTGGAGGGACTTGAGACCGTCGCGCAGCGGAGCCGCGTGGAACGAGGAGATCTCCGTCGCGCTGCCGTCGAGCAGCCCGGCGAGCGCGTGGATCAGCTTGCGGGCCTCGTCGAGGTCCTTGTGCGCGTCGCCCTCCTCGGTGAGGCCGAGCTTCACGGCGGCGGCGCTCATCAGGTTCACCGCGACCGTGACGATGACCTCGACGGCGGGCACCTCCGCGATGTCACGGGCCAGCGCGTCGTAGTCGGGGGCGGCGTCGGGGACGCCGGCGGCGGTGGAAGGGGTCGGCTCACTCATGCGTCCCACGATATGCGGCCCGCGGAGCCCCTCGCGCCGCGCACCCGGTTGGGCGCCACCGCCAAGTGCTGCTAACCTTGTGTGACGACCGGCCGGAAACCCTCGTCCCGAGACGTGAGTGCCCGGCCCACAAGTGGAGGCTCCGATCTCCCACCTGGCTGCCCTCGCGGGCGGCGGGTCACCGGTCAGGCGGTCGCCATCGTTCCGTACGGACGATGGAAGCCGCAGGACAGCAAGCGCCCCGCGGTCACTCGTGGCGGTGCTCCGGTAATTCTTGGAGCCCCCCGTGTGTACCGTCCGGGGCATTTTTTGTGCGCCGGCGCGGTTGGTACTACGTAACAGACGTAACGCGGCGGTCCGCCAGGCCGTCGTGTGGTGCTACCGAGGAGGATCCATCAGCGCCGAGCCCCGCATCAACGACCGGATTCGCGTTCCCGAGGTGCGACTTGTCGGTCCCAGCGGCGAGCAGGTCGGGATTGTTCCGCTTGCCAAGGCCCTGGAGCTTGCGCAGGAGTACGACCTCGACTTGGTCGAGGTTGCCGCGAACGCGCGCCCGCCGGTCTGCAAGCTCATGGACTACGGGAAGTTCAAGTACGAGTCGGCCATGAAGGCCCGTGAGGCGCGCAAGAACCAGGCGCACACGGTCATCAAGGAGATGAAGCTCCGGCCGAAGATCGACCCGCACGACTATGACACCAAGAAGGGTCACGTCGTCCGGTTCCTCAAGCAGGGCGACAAGGTCAAGATCACGATCATGTTCCGTGGCCGTGAGCAGTCCCGTCCGGAGCTCGGCTTCCGGCTGCTGCAGCGTCTCGCGGAGGACGTCCAGGACCTCGGGTTCGTCGAGTCGAACCCGAAGCAGGACGGCCGAAACATGATCATGGTCCTCGGTCCGCACAAGAAGAAGACCGAGGCGATGGCCGAGGCCCGTGAGGCGCAGGCCGCCCGCAAGGCCGACGCGAAGGCCAACCCCGGCAAGTCGCAGAACGCGGCCGAGGCCGACGCCGACGTCGAGGCCGAGGCCGAGGTCGAGGCCGACGCCCCCGCCGAGGCTCCTGCCGAGGCATGATCCGCAGGCGCACAGCTGGTGCGCCTCGGATACCAACTGACACAACTGACGTTCCCCCACGGCCGGTCCGGGCCTCGCGCACGGACCGGCCGGGAACGCCACTGACGAGGAGAGAACGGCGCTATGCCGAAGAACAAGTCGCACAGCGGTGCCAGCAAGCGCTTCAAGGTCACCGGCTCCGGCAAGGTGCTCCGTGAGCGCGCCGGCAAGCGCCACCTGCTCGAGCACAAGTCGTCGCGCCTGACGCGCCGCCTCACCGGCAACGCCGAGATGGCCCCGGGCGACGCCAAGAAGATCAAGAAGCTTCTCGGCAAGTGAGGTGCCGGCGCCGAAAGCGCCGCGCACACCCTCACCACCGGGACCTATTCGAATTCGGGTCGGGTGAAGACAACCCCGGCCCCGCTACAAGGAGTTAAAAAGTGGCACGCGTCAAGCGCGCGGTGAACGCGCACAAGAAGCGTCGGGCGATCCTCGAGCAGGCCAGCGGCTACCGCGGTCAGCGTTCGCGTCTGTACCGCAAGGCCAAGGAGCAGGTCACCCACTCCCTGGTCTACAACTACAACGACCGCAAGAAGCGCAAGGGCGACTTCCGTCAGCTCTGGATCCAGCGGATCAACGCCGCTGCCCGCCAGAACGGCATGACGTACAACCGCCTCATCCAGGGTCTGAAGGCCGCCAACATCGAGGTGGACCGCAAGATCCTCGCCGAGCTGGCCGTCAACGACTCCAACGCGTTCGCCGCGCTGGTCGAGGTCGCGCAGAAGGCCCTCCCGGCCGACGTGAACGCGCCCAAGGCCGCCGCCTGAGCGCTCCGCTGAGCCGGACGTGATATTCGGACCCGCAAGCCGAGTGCTTGCGGGTCCGAGTGCGTTCGGTGTCTCGTCTGCCGTCGTCCGTTGTCTGCCGTGTGCGAGCCGTCAGTGGCTGAGCGCGCCCACGCGGCGGAGCCGCACATCGACACTGCCCCGCGCCCCTTGCAGGGGCGCTTGCCCCTAGGTGAGTCCTCATGGTTGCCCCCGAACTGATCTCTCCCAAGTCCTCCCGTGTGTCCGCGGCCCGGCGGCTCGGGAAGCGGAACTTCCGGGGCAAGGAGCGGCTGTTCCTCGCCGAGGGCCCCCAGGCCGTACGGGAGGCCGCCGCGCACGGCGGGCTCGTGGAGATGTTCACGACCGTCGAGGCCGCCGAGCGCTACGCCGAGATCGTGGGCGAGGCCCGCGCCGCGGGCGCCCGCGTCCATCTCGCCGACGAGAGCGTCATCGCCGACATCTCCACCACCGTCACCCCGCAGGGACTCGTCGGCGTCTGCCGCTTCCTCGACACGCCGTTCGAGGAGATCCTCGCCGCCCGCCCCAAGCTCGTCGCCGTCCTCGCCCACGTACGCGACCCCGGCAACGCGGGAACCGTGCTGCGCTGCGCCGACGCCGCCGGCGCCGACGCCGTCGTCCTCACCGACGCCTCCGTCGACCTGTACAACCCGAAGGCCGTCCGCGCCTCCGTCGGCTCCCTGTTCCACCTGCCCGTCGCCACCGGCGTCCCCGTCGAAGCCGCCGTCGCCGGGCTCAAGGACGCCGGCGTGCGCATCCTCGCCGCCGACGGCGCGGGTGAGAACGACCTCGACGACGAACTCGACCACGGCACCATGGGCACCCCCACCGCCTGGGTCTTCGGCAACGAGGCGTGGGGGCTGCCCGAGGAGACCCGCGCGCTCGCGGACGCCGTCGTGCGCGTCCCCATCCACGGCAAGGCCGAGAGCCTCAACCTCGCCACGGCCGCCGCCGTGTGCCTCTACGCGTCCGCCCGTGCACAGCGCGCCCCCGGAGGGTGCCGCTCCGTCACCCCCAGCTAGGGCCTGTCCTTCGGATCATGCCGGGGTCGCGGGCTCTGGCACCGCACCTCGCGGCGTTGTCGTCGGTTGCCATGGCTCCGCCATGACGCCCTCCTCCGCCTTGCGATGCACGGCACCAGAGCCCGCTCCCTGATCCGGCCTGACCCGAAGGAAAGACCCTAGTAGGGTGACCACCTCGGGTCCACGGTCCGAGAGGCGGGATACGGGGAGATGAGCGTCGTCGGCACGAGCAATGCGCCCGGTGCGCGGGGCCGGTGGTCACCGGTCGCGCCCCGGCCCGCGGGCGACGACCTCGCGGGTCTCGGCCTGCACCCCGACGACCTGCCCGACGGCATGGTCGTCGCCGACGAGCACGGCCGCGTCGTCTGTTTCAACGCGGCGGCCGAGCGGATCACCGCCGTCCCCGCCGAGCGCGCCCTCGGCGCCCCCCTGGAGCGCGCGCTGCCCCTCGAAGACCTCGAAGGGCGCCGCTGGTGGGAGCTGACCGACCCCTACGGCGGCCTCGCCACCCGCGGCGGACAGCCCGAGCGCAACCTGCTGCTGCCCGGCGGCCGGGAAATCCTGGTCAGCGCCCGCTATCTGCGCGAGCGCCCCACCGGTCCCGTGCGCCGCGTCGTCGTCGCCCTGCGCGACACCGCGGCCCGACGCCGCACCGAGCGCAGCCACGCCGAGCTGATCGCCACCGTCGCCCACGAACTGCGCTCGCCGCTCACCTCCGTCAAAGGGTTCACGGCGACGCTGCTCGCCAAATGGGAGCGGTTCACCGACGAGCAGAAGCGGCTCATGCTGGAGACCGTCGACGCCGACGCCAACCGCGTCACCCGGCTCATCGCCGAACTCCTCGACATCTCCCGCATCGACTCAGGCCGCCTCGAAGTGCGCCGGCAGCCCGTCGACATCGGCGCCGCCGTCTCCCGCCACATCCAGGCCCACGTCGCCTCCGGCCGCCCCGCCGACCGGTTCCTGCTGCGGGTGCGCCAGCCGCTGCCCGACCTGTGGGCCGACCCCGACAAGGTCGACCAGGTCCTGAGCAACCTGCTGGAAAACGCGGTGCGGCACGGCGAGGGAACCGTCACCATTGATGTCGAGCCCGCGCCAGCGGGCACCTCGGTCACCGTGAGCGACGAGGGCCCCGGCATCCCGGAGGAGTCCATGAACCGCGTCTTCACCCGCTTCTGGCGGGGCAGCAAGCGCGGCGGCACCGGGCTCGGCCTGTACATCGTCAAGGGGATCGTCGAGGCGCACGGCGGGACGATCACCGTGGGACGGGCCCCGGGCGGCGGCGCCCAGTTCCGATTTATCCTGCCCGTGGCGGCACCCGCGTATCTCACCGGCTGAGCACGCGGCCCCACGGGCGCCTTCGACCACCCCACCCCCGTTAGACTCGTCCTTTGGCACATTGCGTCACCAAAAAAGTGGCGTTCCGTTCCAGATCCGGGGACGCGTCGCAGATGGGGCCACCCGCCAGCCAATCGGAAGCACGGGAAGAGATGTCGGCACCGAACAAGTCGTACGATCCGGTCGAGGTCGAGGCCTTGAAACCGGAAGAGATCGAGCGCATGCGGGACGAGGCGCTCGCCGCCTTCGCCGCCGCGGACTCGCTCGACGCGCTTCAGGCGGCCAAGGTCGCGCACACCGGCGGCACCGCGCCGCTGTCCCTCGCCAACCGCGAGATCGGCGCGCTGCCGCCGCAGGCCAAGGCCGAGGCCGGCAAGCGCGTCGGCCAGGCCCGCGCCGCCGTCGGCCGGGGCCTCGCCGCCCGCCAGGCCGAGCTGGAGGCCGAGCGCGACGCGCGCGTCCTGGTCGAGGAGGCCGTGGACGTCACGCTGCCCTACGACCGCACGCAGCCCGGCGCCCGGCACCCGCTGACGACCATGATGGAGCGCGTCGCCGACGTCTTCGTCTCCATGGGGTACGAGATCGCCGAGGGCCCCGAGGTCGAGGCCGAGTGGTTCAACTTCGACGCCCTGAACTTCACGCCGGACCACCCGGCGCGGCAGATGCAGGACACGTTCTTCGTCGCCGGGCCCGAGGGCCGCGCCAAGACCACCGGCGACGAGTCCGGTGTCGTCCTGCGCACCCACACCTCGCCCGTCCAGGCCCGCACCCTGCTCGACCGTGAGCCGCCGGTCTACGTGGTCTGCCCCGGCCGCGTCTTCCGCACCGACGAGCTGGACGCCACGCACACCCCGGTCTTCCACCAGATCGAGCTGCTCGCCGTGGACGAGGGCCTGACCATGGCCGACCTGAAGGGCACCCTCGACCACATGGTCCAGGCGCTGTTCGGCGCGGACATGAAGACCCGGCTGCGCCCCAACTTCTTCCCCTTCACCGAGCCGTCCGCCGAGATGGACATGGTCTGCTACGTGTGCCGCGGCGAGTCCGTCGGCAACCCGGACCGGCCGTGCCGTACCTGCGGCAGCGAGGGCTGGATCGAGCTGGGCGGCTGCGGCATGGTCAACCCGCGCGTGCTCACCGCGTGCGGCGTCGACCCCGAGAAGTACAGCGGATTCGCCTTCGGGTTCGGCATCGAGCGGATGCTGATGTTCCGCCACAACGTCGAAGACATGCGAGACATGGTCGAGGGTGACGTCCGGTTCACCCGACCGTTCGGGATGGAGATCTGATGCGGGTCCCGCTTTCCTGGCTGCGGGAGTACGTCGACCTCCCCGCCACCGAGACCGGCCGCGACGTGCAGGCCAAGCTGGTCGGCGTCGGACTTGAGGTCGAGACCGTCGAGCAGCTCGGCGCCGACCTCAAGGGCCCCCTGGTCGTCGGCCAGGTGCTCACCATCGAGGAGCTGGAGGGCTTCAAGAAGCCCATCCGCTTCTGCACCGTCGACGTCGGCCAGGCCAACGGCACGGGCGAGCCGCAGGAGGTCGTCTGCGGCGCCCGCAACTTCCAGGTCGGCGACAAGGTCGTCGTCGTCCTGCCCGGCGCCGAGCTGCCCGGCGGCTTCGCCATCGCCGCGCGCAAGACGTACGGCAAGGTCTCGCACGGCATGATCTGCTCCACCGACGAGCTGGGCATGGGCGACGACGGCACGCACGGCATCATCGTGCTGCCGCCCGAGCACGAGGCGGGCACCGACGCCATCGAGCTGCTCGAGCTGGTCGACGAGGTCCTCGACATCGCCGTCACGCCCGACCGCGGCTACTGCCTGTCGATGCGCGGCATCGCCCGCGAGACCGCCATCGCCTACGGCCTGCCGCTGCGCGACCCGGCCCTGCTCGACGTGCCCGCGCCCAACGCCACGGGCTACCCGGTCAAGGTCGCCGACCCGCTCGCCTGCGACCGCTTCACCGCGCGCACCGTCTCGGGCCTGAGCCCCGAGGCCCGCTCGCCGATCTGGCTCCAGCGTCGGCTCCAGAAGGCCGGCATGCGCCCGATCTCGCTCGCGGTCGATGTCACCAACTACGTGATGCTGGAGCTGGGCCAGCCCCTGCACGCGTACGACCGTTCGCTCGTCCAGGGCGCCATCGGCGTGCGCCGCGCCGAGCAGGGCGAGGCGCTGACCACCCTCGACGGCACCAAGCGCACGCTGGACGCCGAGGACCTCGTCATCACCGACGAGCGCGGTCCCATCGGCCTCGCCGGAGTCATGGGCGGCGCCGACACGGAGATCGCCGACCACGACGCCCAGTCCGGCACCACCGACGTCGTCATCGAGGCCGCGCACTTCGACGCGATCACGATCGCCCGCGCCGCGCGCCGCCACAAGCTGGCCTCCGAGGCGTCCAAGCGCTTCGAGCGCGGCGTCGACCCGCAGGCCACCTCCGCCGCCGCCCAGCGCGCGGTCGACCTGCTCACGCTGCTGGCCGGCGGCACCGCCGACGAGGGCGTCACCGAGGTCATCGCCCCGGGCGCCCCGCGCACCATCACCATCCCGGCCGACCACCCCGACAAGGTCGCGGGCGTCGCCTACGGGCGCGAGACCGTCGTACGCCGCCTTCAGGAGGTCGGCTGTGATGTCTACGGGCAGGACGAGCTGGTCGTCACCGTGCCGTCGTGGCGGCCCGACCTGACCGACCCGAACGACCTGGCCGAAGAGGTCATCCGCCTGGAGGGCTACGAGAACCTGCCCTCCACGCTGCCCAAGCCCCCCGCGGGCCGGGGCCTGACCGAGCGCCAGCGGCTGCACCGCCGCGTCGGCCGCGCCCTCGCCGGCGCCGGCTACGTCGAGGCGCTGAACTACCCGTTCATGGGGCAGGCCGTCCTCGACCAGCTCGGCCTGGCGGCGGACGACCCGCGCCGCACCACCGTCGAGCTGGTCAACCCGCTCTCCGACGAGGAGCCATCGCTCCGTACGACGCTGCTGCCGGGCCTGCTCGGCGCGCTGCGCCGCAACGACGGACGCGGCAGCCACGACCTCGCCCTGTTCGAGACGGGCCTCGTCTTCCGGCCGACCGGCGACGAGCACAAGGCCGCCCGGCTGCCCGTCGACCACCGGCCCACCGACGAGCAGGTCGCCGAGCTGACCAGCGCCCTGCCCGCCCAGCCGCGGCGCGTCGCGGTCGTCCTCGCGGGCGCCCGTGAGCAGGCCGGCTGGTGGGGCAAGGGCTACCCGGAGTCCTGGGCGGACGCCGTCCAGGCCGCCCGGCTCGTCGCCCATGAGGCCGGTGTCGAACTCGTCGTGGAGCAGGACCAGCACGAGCCCTGGCACCCCGGCCGGTGCGCCGCGCTGCACGTCGTGATCGACGGGGAGAAGACCCTCGTCGGCCACGCGGGCGAGCTGCACCCCCGCGTCGTCAAGGCGCTGCACCTGCCCGAGCGCACCAGCGCCATGGAGCTGGACCTCGACCTCGTGGAGCGCGCCGGCGACGGCCCGGTCCGCGCGCCGCGGATCTCCACGTTCCCGGTGGCGACCCAGGACGTCGCGCTCGTCGTCGGCAAGGACGTGCCCGCGGCCTCCGTCGAGGAGCAGCTCCGGCTCGGCGCCGGGACGCTCCTGGAGGACCTGCGCCTGTTCGACGTGTACGAGAACGCCGAGCAGCTCGGTGAGGGCAAGAAGTCGCTCGCGTACGCGCTGCGCTTCCGCGCCCCCGACCGGACGCTGACCGTCGAGGAGGCCAGCGCCGCCCGTGACGCGGCGGTCGCCCGCGCCGCCGAGCACGTCGGGGCGGTGCTGCGCGGCGCCTGATCCCGCGCCCGACAGCAGTTGAGGGGGCGTGTCCGGGAGACCGGCCGCGCCCCTTCGCGCTGCCGGGACACGGGCGCGCGGGGCGGAGGCAGAGCCGGTGCGCGCTCACTCGTTAGGGTGAGGATCTTCGGGGATCTGGTCCTTTCGGGGCATGCGGTGGACAGAATCGGTGGGCCCGCCGGCCGACCGGTGCGGCACGCTGAACCCGCTCTGGGCCGAGGGGGCCGCCGGCATGATGCGAACCAGGACCGGAGCGCCCGCCCGGCGCGTCCCGCTCCTTCCCCGTTCCCTGCGATCTCTGCGTTCCCTGCGACCTCCGCGAGCCGCGGTTCTCCGTGCCGGGGCCGCGCGGCGCCGACCGCCCCGCACCCGGCCATCGGGCGGACTGCTGCTCGCGCTGCCCACGGTGTGGGGCGCGGTGGCGGTCACGTACAAGCTGACCTGCCCGCTCGCCCAGCAGACATCCCTCGGCGCCCGCGTGGTCAACAGCGTGGTGTTCTTCGCCGTGGGGACGGGGCTGATACTCCACGCCCGGCGCGGACTCGTCCGCGAACTGCGGGCCGTGCGGGCGGTCGCCGGGGCCGCCGAGTCGGTGCTGCTGCGCCCGCTGCCGCCGCGCCTCGACGGCCTCGCGCTCGCCGCGTGCCGGCTCAGCGCCGACCCGGGCGCGAGCGTCGGCGGCGACCTGTACGACGTCGCCGCCACCGAGCACGGCGTGCGCGTGATCATGGGGGACGTACGCGGCCACGGCATCGCCGCCCTGGACACCGTCGGCGCGGTCCTCGGCAGTTTCCGCGAGGCCGTCCACGACGAGCCCGACCTCGGCCGCGTGTTACGCAGGCTGGAGCGTGCCCACGCCCGCCACCTGCGCCAGCGCTGCCGCGACGAACATCCGGCGGCGGCGCGCGTCGCCCCCGAACATCCGCAGGCGGAGGAGTTCGTCACCGTCCTGCTGCTGGAGATCCGGCAGGACGGCACGGTCGACGCCCTCAACTGCGGGCATCCCTGGCCGTATCTGCTGTGCCCGGGCGCCCGGCGCGGCGCCGAGCCGATGAGCGGCGGCGACCCGATGCCGCCGCTCGGCCCGTTCCCGCTGCCCGCCGAGCTCGAACCGGTGCGCTGCGGCCGGGTGTTGCCGGGGCAGGGTCTGCTCCTGCACACGGACGGGATCGAGGATGCCCGGGACGCTCATGGCCGGTTCTTTCCGCTGGCGGACACGCTGGAGCGGTGTCTGGGGGGCGGGCCGTTGGTGCCGAGCACGCTGGTGCGGTCCGTGTGCGGGCGGCTGCTGCGCCATGTCGGGGGCCGGCCCGCCGACGACGCCGCCCTGCTGGTCCTGCGCAACGACCGGGGCCGGGTGCCGGCCCAGCACGGCGAGAGCGCGCCGCGGCCCGCCCACCGGGTCCCCTGACGCGCGCCGGTACGCCAGGGCGTCGTCCGCCCGCCACGGGCGAACGGGCAGGCAGGCGGGCGGACGACGCGGGACCGGGCCGCCGCACTGTACGAGGGGGAGCCGGCGACCCGTCCGGCCTCTTGCGAGGAAGTTCAGTCAACCCGTGCGAAACCAGCCACAACAGAGTGCACACCGCCCGGAGTTGGGCATTCCGATCACACCCCGTGTGAAGCGGGCGGTACTAGGCTTCTCGGCAACGAGCCCACGGAGGGCACCATGCAGCCCAACACCCTGCTCGACGCGATCCTCGACGAGGCCGGGATCTCCCACGCGGGTCTCGCCGCCCATGTGAACCAGGCGGGCAAGGCCCGGGGTCTCGCCCTGCGCTACGAACACACCGCCGTCGCCCGCTGGTTGAAGGGGCAGCGCCCGCGCGGGCAGGTGCCCGACCTGATCTGCGAGGTGCTCGCGGGCCGGCTGCGCCGCCAGGTCACCCTGGACGACATCGGCCTCGGCATCCCCGGCGAACCGGCGGCGGCGCACGCCTCCTCGCTCTCCGGGTTCGTCGAGCGGGCGACCGCCCTGTGGCGCTCCGACGAGCAGCAGCGGCGGCACGTCCTCGACGCTCCGGCGGTCACCGGGACGCCGGCCGTGATGCCGGTCTGGGAGTGGGAGAACCCGCCGGAGGACACGGACGTCTCGCGCGGCGGACGGCACCCGGTCAGCGCCGCCGACATAGAGATGATGCGTTCGGCCCGCACCCACTACGAGCAGATGTACCGCAAGGCCGGCGGCATCGCCACGCGGACCCGGATCGTCGGCTTCCTCAACACCGAGGCGGCGCCCCTGCTGCGCGGCGGCTACACCGACGCCACCGGACGCCAACTGCACCGGGCGACCGGCGGCCTGGTGGCCATCGCGGGCATCTGCGCGTACGACTCCGACGCCCACGGCCTCGCCCAGCGCTACTTCCACCAGGCGCTGCGGCTTGCCAAGGCGAGCGCGGACCGGGGGCTCGGCGCGTACGTGATAGCGCTGCTCGTCAACCAGGCGCTGCACATGCGCGAGTACCGGCAGGCCGTCGCCTTCGCGGAGGCCGCGCTGCGCACCGCGGGCCGCCACATCACCCCGGCGCTCGCCTCGGATCTGTACGCGATGCAGGCGAAGGCGTACGCGCACCTCGGCGACGGCACGAGCGCCCTGGAGTGCATCCGGCGTGCCGAGTCCGCCGCCGACCGCATCCGGCGCGGGCACGAACCGGACGAGACGGGATATGTGCAGCCCGGATTCGTCAACGTCCAGGTGGCGGAGGCCCTGCTCAGCCTCGGGGACTACACCGCCGCGAAGGAGCACGCGCAGGAGGCGGTGCACACACCGGCGCACGACCGGGGCCGGGTGCACCGGCTCGCCGTGCTCAGCCAGATCCAGCTGCGCCAGGGCAACGTGGAACAAGCCGTGGTCACCGCCGTGGAGATGGCCGAGACCGCCCGGGGCATGGAGTCGCAGCGGCTGCGCGACCGGCTCCGCGCCGTACGCGAGCACCTGGTACGCAGCGGCTGCGCCGGGACCGCCGAGGCCGCCGAACTGATCGACGGGGCGCTGCGCGTGCCGCTGTGAGCCCCCGCGCGACCGCGCCTGTTTCCGCCACTGCTGCGATATTGCCAGCAAATCGGCGGAAGGTGGCAGAACCGTGCAGTGGACGAAACAGAACGAACAAACTGTGTATGAGAACAGGTGGTTCAGCGTCAACCTCGCGGACGTCGAACTCCCCGACGGCAGCCATCTGGACCACTTCCTGATCCGGATGCGCCCGGTGGCCGTCGCCACGGTCGTCAACGAGGCCAACGAGGTGCTGCTGCTGTGGCGGCACCGCTTCATCACCGACAGCTGGGGCTGGGAACTGCCGGCCGGGGTCGTCGAGGACGGCGAGGACATCGCGTACGCGGCGGCGAGGGAACTGGAGGAGGAGACCGGCTGGCGGCCGGGACCGCTGCGGCACCTGATGAGCGTCGAGCCGTCCAACGGACTCACGGACGCCCGGCACCACATCTACTGGACCGACGAAGGGACGTACATCGGCCACCCCCAGGACGACTTCGAGTCGGACCGCAGGGAATGGGTCCCGCTCAAACTCGTCCCCGACATGATCGCCCGTGGCGAGGTCCCGGCCGCCAACATGACGGCCGCGCTGCTCCTGCTGCACCATCTGCGTCTCGGCTAGCGCGCCGCACCGGCGGGTGCGGTCTAGCGACCGAGCACCTGCCACACCGTGACGACCAGGGCTCCGACCGCCGTGAGCGCGGCGACCGCGGGCAGCGGCCAGCGGGTGTGTTCGAGCGCCGAGACACGGGCGCTCAGCTCGTCCTGATCCTTGGCCGTCTGGTCGTCGCGGTGGGCGAGCAGGGTGAGCTGACCGTCGATGCGGGTCAGCCCGACCTCGAAGACACGGCGTAACTCTGCGAGTTCCTCGGGGACCACGGGATGCTCCGGGTCGGTGGTCACGAGTCGGCTCCTTTCCGTAGTCGGCACATCCCTGTTGTGCGCAACGGAAGTCAACTCGCCTGGTGGACGCGGCGGGAGCGTGTGCGGAGAGCATATGCGTGCCCGGCGCGCGTACCCCGTGCGAACGGGACGGGCCCGGTGTCATGAAGAACACCGGGCCCGCCGTCGTGCACGGAGTGTGAGGGCGCGGCCCTCTCGCTGATGCTCAGGCGTACGTGTAGAAGCCCGAGCCGGTCTTACGGCCGAGCCGGCCCGCGTCGACCATCCGCTGGAGCAGCGGGGGAGCGGCGTACAGCGGCTCCTTGTACTCGGCGTACATCGAGTCGGCGATGGAGGCGATGGTGTCGAGGCCGATGAGGTCCGACAGCTTCAGCGGGCCCATCGGGTGGGCGCAGCCCAGCTCCATGCCGTTGTCGATGTCCTCGCGGCTGGCGATGCCCGACTCGAACATCCGGATGGACGACAGCAGGTACGGCACCAGCAGGGCGTTCACCACGAAACCCGAGCGATCCTGCGCCCGGATCGCGTGCTTGCCCAGTACCTTCTCCACCAGGACCTGGGCGCGGCTGATCGTGCCCTCGGACGTGGTGAGCGCGGGGATCAGCTCGACGAGCTTCTGCACCGGCGCCGGGTTGAAGAAGTGGATGCCGATGACGTGGTCCGGGCGGGAGGTGGCGACGGCCAGCTTCACCAGCGGGATGGACGACGTGTTCGACGCGAGGATGGCGTCGGGGCGCGTGACGACCTGGTCGAGGATCTGGAAGATCTCCGTCTTGACCTGCTCGTTCTCCACGACCGCCTCGATGACGAGGTCACGGTCGGCGAACTCGCCGAGGTCCGTGGTGAAGGTCAGGCGCGCCTGCGTCTCCGCCAGCTCCTCCTCGGTGATCTTGCCGCGGGAGGCCGCCTTGGACAGCGAGTTGAGCAGGCGGGTGCGGCCGATCTCCAGGGCCTCGCCTGTGGTCTCGGCGACCTTCACCTCCAGGCCGGAGCGGGCGCAGACCTCAGCGATGCCGGCCCCCATCTGGCCGCAGCCCACCACTCCGACGCGTGCGATGTCAGTCAAGGCGTCCGTCACCTCGTGCCTTTCGGGGATCGTCCGGGCTCGCCGGCAGCAAGAACTTCCAGGGTCTTTCGGATCTGCACGTTACCTCGTAGACATGACAGCGGTGGAGCCCGGGTTAACGCCTGTTCATCCGGCTCACACCGTGACACAAGGACACAGGGGGAACCATGGGACGTATCTCACGTCGTGCTTTCACGTTCTCGGCGGCGTTCGCGCTCGCCTCGCTCACGGCGGGCGACGCCGTGGCCGCACCGGGTCACGGGCGGCGGCGCGGCCGTGACCTGCGCGGCATGTGGCTGGCGACCGTCGCCAACCGGGACTGGCCCACGCGCCCCGGGCTGAGCGCCGCCGAGCAGCGCGCCGAGCTGATCGCCCACCTGGACACGGCCGTGCGCCGGAGACTCAACGCGGTGATCTTCCAGGTGCGGCCCACCGCCGACGCCCTGTGGCCCTCCCCGTACGAGCCCTGGTCGCAGTACCTGACCGGGACCCAGGGCAAGGACCCGGGCTGGGACCCGCTGGGGACGGCCGTCACCGAGGCGCACCGGCGCGGGCTCGAACTGCACGCCTGGTGCAACCCGTACCGCGTGGCCAACCACACCGACCCCTCGCGGCTCGTGCCGACGCACCCGGTCAGGCAGCACCCGGACTGGGCAGTCCCGTACGGCGGCAAGCTCTACTACAACCCGGGGCTGCCCGAGGTGCGGCGGTTCGTGCGCGAGGCGATGCTCGACGCCGTGCGCCGCTACCCGGTGGACGCGCTCCACTTCGACGACTACTTCTACCCGTACCCGGTCGCCGGGCAGACCTTCGACGACGACGCCGCCTACGCCGCGTACGGCGACGGCTTCGCGGACCGGGCGGCCTGGCGCCGGGACAACATCGACAAGCTGGTGCGCGAGACGGCCGCCGGGATCAAGCGGGTCAGGCCGGGCACGCGGTTCGGCATCAGCCCGTTCGCCGTGTGGCGCAACCGCGCGAGCGACCCGGCGGGCTCGGACACGCGGGCCGGGGTGCAGACGTACGACGACCTGCACGCGGACACCCTGCGCTGGGTGCGCGAGCACTGGATCGACTACGTCGTCCCGCAGGTGTACTGGAACCTCGGGTTCCCCGCCGCCGACTACGCGAAGCTCGTGCCCTGGTGGGCCGACGCCGTACGGGACACCGGGGTGCGCCTCTACATCGGTGAGGCGCTGTACAAGGCGGGTGACCCGGCGCAGCCCGCGGCCTGGCAGGACCCGGCGGAGCTGTCCCGGCACCTGACCTTCGCGGCCGGCCACCCCGAGGTGCGCGGGCATGTGTACTTCTCCGCGAAGGAGGTCGGCGAGGACCGGATCGGGGCGCTCGCCCGCGTCGTCGCGGACCACTACCGGCGCTGACCTCCGGGGCATCCGGGGGGTGGGGGCTCAGCCGCGTGAGCGCTGGGTGACGGCGATGCACACGAGCACCGCGACGGCGGTCACGGGCGCCGCGAGCGGCAGCGCCTCACCCAGCAGCGCGACCGACCACACGAGCGTCAACAGCGGCTGCGCGAGCTGGAGTTGACTGGCCTTCGGTACGCCGATCAGGCCCATGCCCTTGTACCAGACGACCAGCCCGAGGAACTGCGACCCGGCCGCGAGCCACAGCAGTCCCGCCACCGCGTGCCCGGTCAGCCGCAGCGGCTCGTACGAGAAGGCCACCGCCGACCCGGCGACCGCGAGCGGCAGGCACAGGACGAGCGCCCACGCGATGACCTGCCAGCCCGGCATGACCCCGGCGAGCCGCCCGCCCTCGGTGTAGCCGGCCGCGCAGATCAGCAGGGCCGCGAAGAGGTAGAGGTCGGCCCTGGTCAGCGCGCCGCCGCTCTGCTGCACGGTGAACGCGATCACGGCGGCGGCCCCGGCGCAGGCCGCGACCCAGAACGTACGGGAGGGCCGCGCGCCCGTGCGCAGCGCGGAGAACACGGCCGTCGTCAGCGGCAGCAGCCCCACGACGACCGCCGAGTGCGCGGTGGTCGCGGTCGTCAGCGCCAGCGTCGTGAGCAGCGGGAAGCCGACGACGACGCCCGCCGCGACGACCACGAGCCCCGCCCAGTGCCGCCGCTCGGGCACCCGGACGCGCAGGACGAGCAGACAGGTCCCGGCGATCAGCGCGGCCAGCACGCTGCGCACGCCGATCAGGGAGTACGGGCCGAAGCCGTCGAGGCCCCAGACGGTCGCGGGGAAGGTGAGCGAGAAGGCGGTGACGCCGAGCGCGGCGAGGAGCGTGCCGGCGGCCGGTCGCGCGGGCCGCCCCGGGCGCCGGGTGGGGCGTACGGGGGCCCGGGTCGAACCGGCCCGGCCGGACGTGGCGACCGCTATCCCGGAAGTGGTGGTAGCGCTATTCTCTGTCCTCATGTACGAGCGTAGCAGTGTGGGTGAGTTGGCGAACAGTCTGCGGGCGGAGCTGAACCGCTACTCGCCGGGTGAGAAGCTGCCGTCCAGCCGTGCGCTCGTCGAGCGGTTCCGGGTCAGCCCGGTCACCGTCTCGCGGGCGCTGGCCCGGCTCTCCGCCGAGGGGCTCGTGGTGACCCGGCCGGGAGCGGGCGCGTTCCGGGCCGCCCCGCGTACGGCCGTGCCCGTGGGCGACACCTCCTGGCAGGAGGTCGCGCTCAGCGCCGAGGGCTCCGCCGAACGCGTCCCGAGGGCCGTCGACGCCTCGGGCGTCCTCGTCACGCTCGCCGCGTCACCGCCCGGAGTCATCGAGTTCAACGGTGGCTACCTCCACCAGTCCTTGCAGCCCACCACCGCGCTCGCCGCCGCCCTCGCCCGCGCCGGACGCCGCCCCGGCGCCTGGAACCGGCCGCCCGTGGACGGCGTGCCCGAACTGCGGGAGTGGTTCGCGCGCGGCATCGGCGGCGCCGTCACGGACGCCGAGGTGCTGATCACGAACGGCGGTCAGGCCGCGCTCGCCACCGCGCTGCGGGCGCTGGCCCCGCCCGGCGCCCCCGTCCTCGTCGAGTCCCCGACCTACCCCGGCCTGCTGGCCATCGCCCGCGCCGCCGGGATGCGGCCCGTCCCGGTGCCCGTGGACCGCGACGGCGTACGCCCCGAGCTGCTCGCGGCCGCGTTCAAGGCCAGCGGCGCCCGGCTGTTCGTGTGCCAGCCGCTGTTCCAGAACCCGACCGGCGCCGTGCTCAGCGCCGAGCGCCGCCCCGAGGTGCTGCGCATCGCGCGGGAGGCCGGAGCGTTCGTCGTCGAGGACGACTTCGTGCGGCGGCTCGTGCACGAGGACTCGGGGCCGCTGCCGAGGCCCCTGGCGACGGACGACCCGGACGGTGTCGTCGTCCACGTCTGCTCGCTCACCAAGGCCACCTCGCCGAGCCTGCGCGTGGGCTGCCTCGCCGCGCGCGGGCCCGTGCTGGAGCGGCTGCGCGCGATCCAGGTCGTCGACCAGCTCTTCGTGCCGCGCCCGCTCCAGGAGGCCACGCTCGAACTCGTCGGCTCGCCCGCCTGGCCGCGTCATCTGCGCACCGTGGCGGGGGAGTTGCGGGCCCGGCGCGACACCCTCGCGGCGGCGCTGGCTACTTCGCTGCCGGAGCTGACGGTGGCTCATATCCCGGCCGGTGGCTATCACTTGTGGGCGCGGCTGCCCGACGGCACCGACGACCGCCGCTTCGTCGCCGGGGCGCTGCGGCACGGGGTCGCGCTCGCGCCGGGCCGCCCCTACTTCGCCGCCGAACCGCCCGCCCCGTACGTCCGGTTGAGCTTCGTCGCGGTCGCCGGACAGGCGGAGATCGGGGAGGGGGTACGGCGGCTGCGGGCGGCGTGTGAGGGGGAGGGGTGGTGAGCGCGGGCCGGGTGTGGGTCGGTGAGCGCGGGTGGCGCGTGAGGCGGAGCGCGGGGGGCGCGGGGGGCGCGGTCACGCGCGCCGGTAGTCGGTCGTCAGGCGCAGGTCCTTCGCGGGGCCGCGCACCCGCCACACCGTCCGCCACCGGTCCGCGCCGTACACGGTGAACTCGCCCCGGTACAGGTCCTCCGCGCAGGGATGATCCGCCACGCAGTGGCCCGTACGCAGGTCCAGGGCGTGGAAGAAGCGGCCGTCGGCGAAGCGGACCTCGGCGGTGCCGGGGGCTGCGCCCGGCAGGCAGCGCAGGGTGCGCTCGGCGGGCCGTGCGGTGCCGCGCCAGGTGAAGGTGCCGGACTCGGCGTGCAGCAGGCCGCCGGGGTCCGCGCCCTCGGTGGTGAAGCGGGCGGTGCCGGTGAAGGTGCCGGTCAGATCGTCGGCGAGGTCCCGTACGGTCCGCTCGATGTGCCAGGACCCGGCCCAGAACTCCAGCACGTCCGGCACTGGCATCGGCACCGGCGGCGTGCTCGCTGTCGCGTACGTCATCGCGCGCCCCTCTCCGCCCCGGCCGTCCATGTGCGCGGATACGCAGTCTAGGTCGGCGGGGCGGAGAGGCGGAGGGGTGGGCGGACGGGTCAGGCGCCCAGGGCCCCGGTGTCCGGGACGACCACGGCGAACAGGTCGGCCAGCGTCGTCAGCGCCGCCGTCTTGAGCGCGGCGGCGGGCAGGGCCGTACCGTCCGGAGCGGGCAGCGAGCGGGTCGCGGTGGCGTCGGCGACGACGGTCGGGGCGTAACCGAGGTTGAAGGCGCCCTGGGCCGTGTACGACACGCACATGTGCGTCATGAACCCGGCGAGTATCAGCGTGCGCCCCTCGCCGGCGGCGAACCCGAGGCCCTCCAGCGTCTTCTCCAGCGCGGTCGCGTGGAAGGAGTTCGGGTACTGCTTGACGACCACCGGCTCGCCGTCCACGGGCGCGACCGCGTCGCAGATCGCGCCGATCTCCGCGCGGATGTCGTACGGGCTGCCCTCGCCGCCGTCATGGACGACGTGCACGACGGGAGTACCGGCGGCGCGGGCCCGGGCCAGCAGCCGCGCGGCCTCCGCCAGCGCCTCGTCGGCGCCTTCGAGGGCCATCACGCCGCTGCGGTAGGTGTTCTGGAAGTCGATGAGGACGAGGGCGGACCCGGTGAGCGCGGCGGGCTCGCCGCCGATCCCGGAGACCTCGCGGAGGGTGGCGGAAGGGGTGTGCGTGGACATGGCTGTGCCTTTCGGTGGGTGTGCGTGAGGAAGGAACGGTCGTACGACAACCGGCGACGCCGGCCGTTGGCATAGGTTTCCTTCAGGTCGTGCGGAAGCGGCGGCGGTACGCGGCCGGGGTCGTCCCCAACTGGCGGCGGAACGCCCGGTGCAGGGTCTCCACCGAGCCGAGCCCGCTGGTGGCGGCGACCGAGTCGAGCGGCGCGTCCCCGGTCTCCAGCAGGCGGCGGGCCACCTCGACGCGCGCGGCCTCGACGTACGCCGCCGGGCTGGAGCCGGTCTCCTGGGCGAAGACGCGGGCGAAGTGCCGCTCGCTCAGGCACATCCGCTCGGCCAGCGCCGCCGCCGACAGATCGGCGTCCAGATGCTCCGCGATCCACAGCCGCAGTTCGTCGATGTCCCGGCGCTTCCCCGGTGACCTGCGCAGCGGTACGGAGAACTGGCTCTGCCCGCCCTGCCGCTTCAGGTACATCACGAGCTGCCGGGCGACCGCCAGTGCCGTCCGCTCGCCCTGGTCCTCGGCGACCAGCGCGAGCGACAGATCAAGGCAGGCGCTGATCCCGGCGCCGGTCCACAGCCGCCCCCGGTCGGCGCGGACGAAGATCGGGTCGGGGGCGACGGTGACCTCGGGGTGGTCGGCGGCGAGTTGCGCGGCCGTCGACCAGTGGGTGGTCGCGCTCATGCCGTCGAGGAGCCCGGCGGCGGCCAGGACGTGCGCGCCGACACAGACGGACGCCACCCGGCGCGCGTGCGGCGCGGTCTTCTCCACCCACGCCACGACCTCCGGGTCCACCCGCGCCACCGGCCCGGCCTCGCCCATGTCGACCGCGCCGGGCACCACGAGGGTGTCGACGTCGGCGCCGACCTCGTCGAAGGAGAGGTCGGTGAGCAGCCGCACCCCCGCCGAGGTCCGCACGGCCCCGCCCACCGGCCCGGCGAGCCGCACCTCGTACCCGGCGCGGCCCCGGGTCTCCCGGTTGGCCAGCGCGAACACCTCGGCGGGACCGGTGACATCGAGAAGGTCGACATCGGGGAAGACCGCGATGACGACCCGGTGGGTGAGGGCCATGCCTCTATGCTCCCCGCGCCGCCCCATGACCACAATGACACTTCCCTGTCACATCCGGACACGAACCTCTGTCACGCCCGTGCACGCCTGCTGCGACCGAGAACTCTGCTGAGCTGTCCTCACCCCGAAGAAGCAGGTCGGGGAAGCAGGCCGAGGACGCTCATCAGGTGAGGAAGCGGTACGGGTGCCCTGCACCTCCGGGACAAGCGTCGATGACGAGCCGACCGCTGCCCGGTGACACGCCGGTGGGGACGTTGGCGTCCATGACATCCGCGTACGGTCGGTCCTCCAGCGGGATCCAGCTCGTCGTGCCAGGGTCCCACTCGCGTTCGTCGACGGTGAGGAGCGGGATCAGCTCCCTGCCGCACTCGCCACAGGCCGGCGGCTGGGGGGCCGCGAGCCGCCAGGCGAGGTAGCCACCGACCTTCCAGCCCGGTGCGGTGGACAGGTCGTAGATGTACTGGGGGCGCCCGTCGTCCTCGGGGCCTTCCCACGCGTCGACGCACTCTCGCAGGGAGGCGGGCAGAGTCGTCAGGCAGGGGTGCTCCACGATCTCTTCGGGGTGCAGGACGCAGGGGGAGGGGACGAGCTCCGAACGGCCGACGATCTCGGGGGCCGGCTGCTCCTCGACAAGAGGGCCGGTGTCCCGAGCGGAGCGCCACCGCAGATGTACGTGGAGCTCGTGCCGGCTGTCGCCGTGCTTCTCGAACGGGCACCAGAACACCTGGAGAACGTCGCCTTCGCCGGTGTCCGGAAGGCCGGGGACGTCGCGGCGGTAGAGCTGGGCCACGGCCAGCAGGGGAATGGGGTCCGTGTCGGCGAGGTGCGGCGCGTGACGGCCGCGCTTGAACTGGGCGAGGAGGTCGGCCTCCTCGGCGTTCGGCCCGGACCGAGGATCGCGCCTCCAGGCTCGTTCGAGGATTTCCCGTTCCTGTCGTACGTCGGCGAGGCGGTAGCCGCTGCTCCGCTTGTGCGGGACGGTGCAGACGGGCCAGGGCTCGTCCGCGGGCCAGAGCAGCGGTCCGCCGACCGAACTGTCCTGAGCCGTGGGCGCCGCGCGGCGCGGGTGCAGCCGGGTCGCCGCTCGTCGCTGGGCGGCCAGTCCGGGGAAGGCGGCCTCCACGTCGGCGGGGCGAGGCGGGGTGGTACGCGACATGGGCCGGGCCTCCCGGAGCTCGATCGGCGGTTCGGTCGGGGCGGAGGGGACTCTACGCAGTGCGGGCGACTGCTCAGGGTTCCCGGGGCGCC
The DNA here is from genome assembly GCF_055639095.1 of Streptomyces sp. NPDC107550. Taxonomy (NCBI): domain Bacteria; kingdom Bacillati; phylum Actinomycetota; class Actinomycetes; order Kitasatosporales; family Streptomycetaceae; genus Streptomyces; species Streptomyces sp. NPDC107550. Next base: position 148,631 of record NZ_JBVKBC010000009.1, on the reverse strand, counting down.
CCGTCGGTTGATTGCATAAACGTGCAGCTGCACGTATAGTCATGCCATCCAAGAGGAGGGTTCCATGGTGGTGCGGGTAGCAGTGGCGGGCGCGAGCGGATACGCGGGCGGTGAGGCGCTGCGTCTGCTCCTCGGGCACCCCGAGGTCGAGATCGGCGCGCTCACGGGCAACAGCAACGCCGGGCAGCGGCTCGGCGCGCTCCAGCCGCATCTGCCGCCGCTCGCCGACCGCGTGCTCGGCGCCACCACCGCCGAGGAGCTGGCCGGGCACGACGTCGTGTTCCTGGCGCTGCCGCACGGGCAGTCCGCCGCCGTCGCCGAGCAGCTCGGCCCGGACGTCCTCGTCGTCGACATGGGCGCCGACTTCCGGCTCGCCGACGCCGCCGACTGGGAGAAGTTCTACGGCAGCCCGCACGCCGGGACCTGGCCCTACGGCCTCCCCGAACTGCCGGGTGCCCGCGCCGCGCTGGAGGGGTCCAAGCGCATCGCGGTGCCCGGTTGCTACCCGACGGCCGTCTCCCTCGCCCTCGCCCCCGCGTACGCGGCGGGCCTGGTCGAGGACGAGGCCGTGATCGTCGCCGCGTCCGGCAGCTCGGGCGCGGGCAAGGCCGCCAAGCCGCACCTGCTCGGCAGCGAGGTCATGGGGAACATGTCCCCGTACGGCGTCGGCGGCGGGCACCGGCACACGCCCGAGATGATCCAGAACCTCAGCGCCGCCGCCGGGCACCGGATCTCGGTGTCGTTCACGCCGACCCTCGCGCCGATGCCGCGCGGCATCCTCGCCACCTGCTCCGCCCGCACCGCCCCCGGGGTGAGCGCCGAGGCGCTGCGGGCCGCGTACGAGAAGGCGTACGGCGACGAGCCGTTCGTGCGGTTGCTGCCCGAGGGGCAGTGGCCCGCGACCGCCGCCGTGTACGGGTCGAACACCGCGCAGCTCCAGGTCGCCCTGGACGAGTCGACCGGCCGCGCCATCGTGATCAGCGCCATCGACAACCTGACCAAGGGCACCGCCGGCGGTGCCGTGCAGTCCATGAACATCGCCCTGGGGCTCGACGAGACCACCGGGCTCCCCACGACCGGCGTCGCCCCGTGAGCACCGCCCGGACGACGACGATGACGCCCCCGCCGCCCGGCGGCGCGGGCACGCGAGCCAACGAGGAGACACAGTGAGTGTGACGGCAGCCAAGGGATTCCAGGCAGCGGGCATCGCCGCCGGGATCAAGGAGAGCGGCAACCCGGACCTGGCCCTCGTGGTCAACCGCGGCCCCCGCCAGGCAGCCGCGGGCGTCTTCACCTCCAACCGCGTCAAGGCCGCCCCGGTGCTCTGGAGCGAGCAGGTCCTCAAGGGCGGCGCCGTCTCCGCCGTCGTCCTCAACTCCGGTGGCGCCAACGCCTGTACGGGCCCCAAGGGCTTCCAGGACACGCACGCCACCGCGGAGAAGGCCGCCGAGGTCCTCGGTCTGAACGCGGGCGAGGTCGCCGTCGCCTCCACCGGCCTCATCGGCGTCCTCCTCCCGATGGACAAGCTCCTGCCCGGCATCGAGACCGCCGCCGGCACGCTCTCCGAGCACGGCGGCGAGAAGGCCGCCATCGCCATCAAGACCACCGACACCGTCCACAAGACCGCCGTCCACGAGGGCGCCGGCTGGACCGTCGGCGGCATGGCCAAGGGCGCCGGCATGCTCGCGCCCGGGCTCGCCACCATGCTCGTCGTCCTCACCACCGACGCCGACCTGCCCGCCGGCGCCCTCGACCGCGCGCTGCGCGAGGCCACCCGCGTCACCTTCGACCGCGTCGACTCCGACGGCTGCATGTCCACCAACGACACCGTGCTCCTCCTCGCCTCCGGCGCCTCCGAAGTCACCCCCGACGAGGCCGAGTTCGCCGAGGCCGTCCGCGCCGTCTGCGACGACCTGGGCCGCCAGCTCATCGGCGACGCCGAGGGCGCCAGCAAGGACATCAAGGTCGAGGTGATCAACGCGGCCAGCGAGGACGACGCCGTCGAGGTCGGCCGCTCCATCGCCCGCAACAACCTCCTCAAGTGCGCGATCCACGGCGAGGACCCCAACTGGGGCCGCGTCCTGTCCGCCATCGGCACCACGAAGGCCGCCTTCGAGCCGGACGCCCTCAACGTCGCCATCAACGGCGTGTGGGTCTGCGAGAACGGCGGCGTCGGCGAGGACCGCGACAAGGTCGACATGCGCTTCCGCGAGGTCGTCGTCACCGCCGACCTCGCCGCCGGCACCGCGTCCGCCACCATCTGGACCAACGACCTCACCGCCGACTACGTCCACGAGAACAGCGCGTACTCCTCATGAGCGAGCACCAGAAGGCCACGGCCCGCAAACACACCGCGCTGCCCAAGGCGCAGACGCTCATCGAGGCGCTGCCCTGGCTGACCCGCCACCACGGCAAGACCGTCGTCATCAAGTTCGGCGGCAACGCCATGGTCGACGAGGAGCTGAAGGCCGCGTTCGCCCAGGACGTCGTCTTCCTGCACCACGCCGGGCTCAAGCCCGTCGTCGTGCACGGCGGCGGCCCGCAGATCAGCAAGGCCCTCGACCGGCACGGCATCGTCAGCGAGTTCAAGGCGGGCCTGCGCGTCACCACCGAGGACGCCATGGACGTCGTACGGATGGTGCTCGCCGGGCAGGTCCAGCGTGAACTGGTCGGCCTGCTCAACCAGCACGGCCCGCTCGCCGTCGGCCTCACCGGCGAGGACGCCCACACCATCACCGCCACCAAGCACCAGCCCCGCATCGAGGGCGAGCTGGTCGACATCGGACGCGTCGGCGAGATCACCGAGATCGACACCGGCGCCATCGAGGCCCTGCTCGCCGACGGCCGCATCCCGGTCGTCTCCTCCATCGCCCGATCCCAGGACGACCACCATGTCTACAACGTCAATGCTGATACGGCGGCTGCGGCACTCGCTGCGGCTCTTGACGCCGAGACGCTGATGGTCCTGACCGACGTCGAGGGGCTGTACGAGGACTGGCCCCACTCCGACGAGGTCATCAGCAAGCTCACCGCCGCCGAACTGGAGAAGCTGCTCCCCGACCTGGCGAGCGGCATGGTCCCGAAGATGGAGGGCTGCCTGCACGCCGTACGCAACGGCGTGCACACCGCCCGCGTCATCGACGGCCGCGTCCAGCACTCGATCCTGCTGGAGATCTTCACCGACGAGGGCATCGGCACCATGGTCGTGCCCGACGCCGAACAGCCGCACGCCGCACAGCCGAACGCAGAACACGGGGGCACCGCATGAGCAACGCAGAGCTGACCCGGCGCTGGCAGGGCGCCCTGATGAACAACTACGGCACGCCCCGGCTGCCGCTGGTCAAGGGCGCCGGCGCCCGCGTGTGGGACGCCGACGGCACCGCCTACCTCGACTTCGTCGGCGGCATCGCGGTCAACGCCCTCGGCCACGCGCACCCGGCGGTCGTCGAGGCGGTCAGCCGCCAGATCGCCTCGCTCGGGCACGTCTCCAACCTGTTCGTCGCCGAGCCGCCCGTCGCCCTCGCCGAACGCCTCCTGGAGCTGTTCGGCCGCGACGGCGCCGTCTTCTTCTGCAACTCCGGCGCCGAGGCCAACGAGGGCGCCTTCAAGATCGGCCGCCTCACCGGCAGGCGGCACATGGTCGCCACCACCGGCGGCTTCCACGGCCGCACGATGGGCGCCCTCGCCCTGACCGGCCAGCCCGGCAAGCAGGACGGCTTCACGCCCCTGCCCGGCGACGTCACGCATGTCCCGTACGGGGACGTGGAGGCGCTGCGGGCGGCGGTCACCGAGGAGACCGCGTTCGTCGTCATCGAGCCGATCCAGGGCGAGAACGGCGTCGTCGTACCGCCCGCCGGCTATCTGAAGGCGGCCCGCGACATCACCCGCGCGACCGGGACCCTGCTCGTCCTCGACGAGGTGCAGACCGGCGTCGGCCGCACCGGGCACTGGTTCGCGTACCAGGCGGAGGAGGGCATCGAGCCTGACGTCGTCACGCTCGCCAAGGGGCTCGGCGGCGGCCTCCCGCTCGGTGCGACCGTCGCCTTCGGCGAGACGGCGCGGCTGCTGAGGCCCGGTCAGCACGGCACGACCTTCGGCGGCAACCCCATCGCCTGCGCCGCGGGACTCGCCGTACTCGACACCGTCGGCACCGAGGGCCTGCTCGCCAACACCAAGCGCGTCGGCGCCAAGCTGACCGCCGGCGTCGAAGGGCTCGGGCACCCGCTCGTCAGCCATGTCCGGGGCGCGGGCCTCCTGCTGGGTATCGTGCTCACCGGGCCGCGCGCACAGCGGGTGCAGCAGGCGGCCCAGGACGCGGGCCTCCTGGTGAACGCGCCCGCCCCGGACGTCGTACGGCTGATGCCGCCGCTGAACCTGACCGACGCCGAGGCGGACGCGTTCCTCGCGGCGCTGCCCGCCGTCCTGGACGCGGCAGCGGACGACGGGGAAGCACGATCCTGAGGATGGGACGACGATGAGCAGCAAAGCGGAGAACGACGAGCGGGCCACCCACGGCGGCCAGGGCCCTGCCGTGCCGCAGACGCGCACCGCGCGCCACCGCCGGATCGTGGACATCCTGAACCGGCAGCCGGTGCGCTCGCAGAGCCAGTTGGCGAAGCTGCTCGCCGACGACGGACTGACCGTCACCCAGGCCACGCTCTCGCGCGACCTCGACGAACTGGGCGCGGTGAAGATCCGCAACACCGGCGGCGAGCTGATCTACGCCGTGCCCAGCGAGGGCGGCTTCCGCACCCCGCAGGCGCCGCTCGGCGAGTCCGCGAAGGAGGAGCGGATGCGCCGCCTCGCGGGCGAACTGCTCATCTCCGCGGAGGCGTCGGCCAACCTGGTCGTGCTGCGCACCCCGCCGGGCGCCGCCCAGTTCCTCGCCTCCGCCATCGACCAGGCCGAACTGCACGACATCCTCGGCACGATCGCGGGCGACGACACGCTGATGCTGATCAGCCGGGACCCGGCGGGCGGCCAGGCCCTCGCCGAGCACCTGCTGCGCCTCGCCCAGAACGACCACTGAGGCGCGGGGGCGGTCACGGGGGCGCTACGCCGCCGCGCGCCGCGCCCGATGGGCCATCCAGGCGGCGACCAGCGCGCCGGAGACGTTGTGCCACACCGAGAACACGGCGGCGGGCAGGGCGGCGAGCGGGCTGAAATGGGCGGTGGCCAGCGAGGCGGCGAGCCCCGAGTTCTGCATGCCGACCTCGAAGGCCATCGCGCGCGAGGCGGGCGGTCCGAGCCGGGCCGCCCTGCCCGCGCCGTAGCCGAGCAGCAGCCCGAGCCCGTTGTGCAGGACGACGGCGAGCAGCACGAGCCCGGCCGCCGACCGGATGGCGTCGGCGCTGCCCGCGACGACCACGGCCACGATCACGGCGACCGTCAGCGCCGACAGCCACGGCAGCGCCTTCAGGAGCCGGTCCACGTACCGCCCGAGGACGAGCCGGACGACGAGGCCCGCGACGACCGGCAGCAGCACGGTCTTCAGGATGTCCGTCATCATCGACGCGGCGTCCACCGGCAGATAAGCGCCCGCGAGCAGCAGCGTCAGCGGGGGAGTGACCAGCGGCGCGAGGACCGTGGAGACGGTCGCCACCGAGACCGACAGGGCCACATCGCCCCGGGCCAGGTACGTCACCACGTTGGACGCGGTGCCGCTGGGCGCGCAGCCGACGAGGATGACACCGGCCGCGAGCTGCGGGGACAGACCGAGCGCGTGCGCGATGAGCCAGCCGAGCCCCGGCATGATCACGTAGTGGGCGACGAGCCCGAGCCCGACCGCCCAGGGCCGCCGCGCGACGCCCTTGAAGTCCCCGAGCGTCATCGTCAGACCCATGCAGAACATCACGACGCCCAGCAGGTACGGGACGTTCGGCCCCCAGCCGGAGAACGTGCCGGGCGCGGCGAGCCCCCAGGCGCCCGCGACCAGGACGAGGACCGGGAAGACGGTCACGGCGAGGCGGGCGGCGCGGTCGGCGGACGCGGTGGCCGGTCCGTCGGGGGACCCGGCCGGCTCAGGGGTCCCGGTGGGCTCGGAGGCCGGGCCGGGGGAGGGGTTCGGGTGTTCGGTATCGCTCTGCACCGGGCGATGCAACGCCGCCGTCCGGTGCCCGTGCAACCGTGTCTCGATATGTGGTCGGTACACGCGTCCCGGCCGGGGCGCGTCCGGCGCCCTCAGTAGCGGGTGAGCGCGGTGGGCCCCGACGCCGTGCCGATGGCGAGGTGCGGGGCGCGGTCCGGGCGGGCCCAGGCGAGGATGTCCCGCATCGCGGCGCGCGGCACGGACACGCAACCTGCCGTCGCCCCGCGCCCGTTGACGTGCAGGAAGATGCCCGCGCCGCGTCCGCGTACGGGCCGGTGGTAGTTGAAGGCGACGACGAGGGCGTGCGCGTACTGCGTGTCGTAGTCGGCCAGGCGCTCCGACTCGCTCGCCCGGCAGTCGGCGGGGCGCGGGTCCGTCCAGCGGTTGTAGGAGCGGGAGTCGTTGTCCTCGCACCACCACGAGGTGGGCCGCACCGCGCGGTAGGGCGTCGCCGTCCCGGCCGGCGCGGGCGCGGTGCCGAACGCGAACGGCAGCGCGAAGAGGCCCGTCGGCGTGGTGGACGTCCCCTGCCGCCGTTGGATGCCCTCCACCAGCCCGTTCGCCCCGAACCTGGCCGGCGCCGACCCGGCCCGCACCCAGCGCCCGTCCGCCCGCCGGTCCCACCAGCTCAGGGTGCCGGTGGTGGCGGAGAGGCGGGGCGCCTCGGCCGTGAGGACCTGGCTCCCGCCGCCCGTGTCGGCCATCCGGGCGGGCAGACCGGCGACGGCGGACCCGGCGGGCGGCGCGGCCGAGAACAGCGCGCAGGCGGCGAGGGCGACGGCGAGACCGGCCCGCACGGAGGACTTGGCCCGTACGGAGGACTTGGTACCTACCCGAAGGGCGGGACGCACGGACGATCCGGTACGGACGAGAAGCGCGGGACGTACGGGAGATACGGGACGCATGGGTCAGAACGTAGCGGGCGGGAGCGGGAGCGGCAGCCCGGGAAGGCCGTCCAGGCTCGCCGCGATGTGCTCCTTCTTCTGGAAGTAGGCGTCGAGGGAGGCGTCGTCCTCGCGCGCGAAGCGCTTGGCGTGCAGATCGCGGTCCTCGTCGTACGACATGAACGGCACCGCGTATCCGCAGGTGTCACGGACGAGTTCGGCGTGCACGACGATGATCGCGCGCAGCCCGTGCGGGGTCGGGTCGATGCCGGGGAAGCGGGCGAGGAGACCGGGGAAGCGCTCGTCGTCGCGGAAGACGGGCTCGCCGCGCCCGTGCACCCGCACGATGTTCGGCGGGCCCTGGAACGCGCACCACATGAGGGTGATGCGGCCGTTCTCGCGCAGGTGGGCGACGGTCTCCGCGTTGGAGCCGGTGAAGTCGAGGTAGGCGACGGTGTGTTCGTCGAGGACGGCGAAGGAACCCTTCAGCCCTTTGGGTGACAGGTTCACGGTGCCGTCGGCGGCCAGCGGCGCCGTGGCCGTGAAGAACACGGGCTGTTCCTCGATGAAGGTCCGCAGCCGGCCGTCTATGCGTTCGTAGGTCTTTCCCATGGGGGAAGTATGGGCTTCCCCGCCGGTGCGTATGCCCGGCCCGATTGACGAATCATGCATGACTCTGCATAATCATGCATGACAACCACCGGCTTGAGGAGCAGAGCACGTGAGCAGCAACACCGGCGATGTCCGCCTCTGGGGCGGCCGGTTCGCCGACGGCCCCGCCGAGGCCCTGGCGAAACTCTCCGCCTCCGTCCACTTCGACTGGCGCCTCGCCCCCTACGACATCGCGGGTTCGCGCGCCCACGCGCGCGTGCTGCACACGGCGGGCCTGCTCACCGACGACGAGCTGACCCGGATGCTCGACGGGCTCGACCGCCTGGAGGCGGACGTCGCCGACGGCTCCTTCGTCGGCACCATCGCCGACGAGGACGTGCACACCGCCCTGGAGCGCGGCCTGCTGGAGCGGCTCGGCCCCGACCTCGGCGGCAAGCTGCGCGCGGGCCGCTCCCGCAACGACCAGGTGGCGACCCTCTTCCGGATGTACCTGCGCGACCAGGCGAGGATCCTCGGCGGCCTGATCGCGGACCTCCAGGAGGCGCTGGTCGGGCTCGCGGAGGCGCACCCGGACGTCGCCATGCCGGGCCGTACGCACCTCCAGCACGCCCAGCCGGTCCTCTTCGCCCACCACGTCCTCGCGCACGTCCAGTCGCTGTCCCGGGACGCCGAGCGGCTGCGGCAGTGGGACGAGCGCACGGCCGTCTCCCCGTACGGCTCGGGCGCGCTCGCGGGCTCCTCGCTGGGTCTCGACCCCGAGGCGGTCGCCCGTGACCTCGGCTTCGAGCACGGCTCCGCCGCCAACTCGATCGACGGGACGGCCTCGCGGGACTTCGTCGCGGAGTTCGCCTTCATCACCGCGATGATCGGCGTGAACCTCTCGCGCATCGCGGAGGAGGTCATCATCTGGAACACGAAGGAGTTCTCCTTCGTCACGCTCCACGACGCCTTCTCCACCGGCTCGTCGATCATGCCGCAGAAGAAGAACCCGGACATCGCGGAGCTGGCGCGCGGCAAGTCCGGCCGCCTCATCGGCAATCTGACGGGTCTGCTCGCCACGCTCAAGGCGCTGCCCCTCGCCTACAACCGCGACCTCCAGGAGGACAAGGAGCCGGTCTTCGACTCCTGTGACCAGCTCACGGTCCTGCTGCCCGCCTTCACCGGCATGATGGCCACCCTCACCGTCAACCGGGAGCGCATGGAGGAGCTGGCCCCGGCCGGTTTCTCGCTCGCCACCGACATCGCGGAGTGGCTGGTCAAGCAGGGCGTCCCGTTCCGTGTCGCGCACGAGGTCGCCGGCGAGTGCGTCAAGGTCGCCGAGGCCGAGAACAAGGAGCTGGACGACCTCACCGACGAGCAGTTCGCCAAGATCTCCGAGCATCTGACGCCCGAGGTGCGCACGGTCCTCAACGTGCCCGGCGCCCTCGCCTCCCGCTCCGGGCGCGGCGGCACCGCACCGAGCGCGGTCGCGGTCCAGCTCGCCGAGGTCAAGCAGGACCTCGCCGTCCAGCGGACCTGGGCGGACGCCAAGAAGTAACCGCACGCCCGTCCCGTACGAAACCGAGGCCCCGCCCCTGCGAAGGGGGCCGGGCCTCTTCGGCGTACCCGACGGGCTGCCGGTAGGTCCTGACCGGTCAGGGCACTGCGGTCGGTCCTGACCCGTCAGTGCCTCGGCTGGCACGTTACCCTTTCGAATGAGACACACATGTCTCATTCGGGGTATGCTCGTCTCATGGCCGTCGACCGTTCCCACATGCTGCGCACCGCCGCCGCCCTGTTCACCCGCAAGTCCACCGCCACGATGGACGAGGTGGCCCGGGCCGCCGGCACCAGCCGCGCCACGCTGCACCGCCACTTCGCGGGCCGCGACGCGCTGGTGCGCGCGCTGGAGGACCTCGGCATCCAGGAGTGCGAGAGCGCGCTGGAGCGGGCCCGGCTCGACGAGGGCCCCGCCGAGGACGCGCTGCGCCGCATGATCCACGAGTTCGAGTCCAGCGCCCCGCTGCTCGCCTTCCTCGCCACCGAGAACCAGTTGTTCGAGGGCGACGAGCAGAACGAGGGCTGGGCCCGCCTCGACGCCCGGATCGCCGCGCTGTTCCGGCGCGGCCAGCAGACGGGCGAGTTCCGGATCGACCTCAGCCCGGCCTGGCTCACCGAAGCGCTCTACAGCCTCGTCGGTGGCGCCGCATGGGCCATCCAGGACGGCCGCCTCGCGGCCAACGACTTCACCCACATGATCGCCGAGCTGCTGCTCGGCGGCGCACGACGGAGCGTGGAACCATGACCAGCACACAGCAGCGCACTCCCGCGGCGGAGGTGGTGACGCGCCCCGGCCGGTGGCTCGCCCTCTCCGTCCTCGTGCTCGCGGTGCTGCTCGTCGCCGTGGACGCGACGGTCCTCGGCCTCGCCACCCCCTACATCAGCGAGGACCTGGCGCCGACCGGCACCCAGTTGCTGTGGATCGGCGACGTCTACTCGTTCGTCATCGCCGGACTCCTCGTCTCCATGGGCAGCCTCGGCGACCGCATCGGCCGCAAGAAGCTGCTGCTGACGGGCGCCGTCGCGTTCGGCGCGGTCTCCGTGCTCAACGCGTACGCGACCAGCCCCGAGATGATGATCCTCGCGCGCGCCCTGCTCGGCGTCGCGGGCGCCACCCTCATGCCGTCCACGCTCGCCCTCATCCGCAACATGTTCCACGACCCGCGCGAGCGGTCCGTCGCCGTCGGCATCTGGGGCGCGATGGCCTCGGCGGGCGCGGCGGTCGGCCCGGTCGTCGGCGGCTTCCTGCTGGAGCACTTCTGGTGGGGCTCGGTCTTCCTGATCAACCTGCCCGTCATGGCGATCCTCGTCCTCGTCGGCGCGAAGCTCATCCCCGAGTCGAAGAACCCGGTGCCCGGCCCCTGGGACCTGGCCAGCGTCGGCCTCTCCCTCGTCGGCATGATCGGTGTCGTGTACGCGGTCAAGGAGGCCGCCGCCCACGGCTTCGGCTGGCCCGTCGCCGCCACCGCCGTCATCGGTGTCGCCGCGCTGGCGTGCTTCGTGCGCCGTCAGTTCCGCCTGGAGGCGCCGCTGTTGGACATGGGCCTGTTCAAGCACCGCGGCTTCTCCGGCGCGGTCCTCGCCGACCTGCTGACCATCCTCGGCCTCGCGGGCCTGATCTTCTTCCTGTCGCAGTTCCTCCAACTGGTCCAGGGCCGCCAGCCGTTGCAGGCCGGCCTCGCCGAACTGCCCGCCGCCGTCGGTGCGGTGGTCGCCGGTCTGCTCGCCGGAGTCGTCGCGCGCCGCTTCTCCGTACGGTCCGTCGTCGCGGGCGGGCTCGCCGCGATGGGCCTCGCGCTCGCCACCCTGACGACGCTGAGCGAGCACACCGGGTACCCGCTGCTCGGCGCGGTGCTGCTCGTCGTCGGTGTCGGCGCCGGGTTCTCGTTCACCGTGACCGCCGACGTCATCCTCTCCAGCGTGCCCAAGGAGCAGGCGGGCGCCGCGTCCGCGGTCTCCGAGACGGCGTACGAGCTGGGGGCCGCGCTCGGCATCGCCCTGCTCGGCTCGATCGTCACCAGCGTCTACGCGGGCTTCACCGCCCCGGCCGGCACCCCGGCCGAGGTGGCGTCGGCGGCGCACGAGTCGCTGGGCGGTGCCGTCGAGTCCGCGTCCGCGCTGCCCGCGGCCCAGGCGCAGCAGCTGCTGGACTCGGCGCGCGGCGCGTTCGTCGACGGCCTCCAGACGGCCGCCGGTGTCGGCTCCGCCGTCCTGCTCGCCACGGCCGTCGCCGCCTGGTTCATGCTCCGGGGCCAGCGCCTGGAGAAGTGACCCGGCGCGCGCCGAGAACGCGTGAAGGGCGTGGGCCCACCGGACGAACTCCGGTGGGCCCACGCCCTTTTCGGCGGTGTGGGGCTCAGGCGGCCTTGGCCTTCGTGGCGTACATGTCCACGTACTCCTGCCCGGAGAGCCGCATGACCTCGGCCATCACGGAGTCCGTCACCGCGCGCAGCACATAGCGGTCACGGTCCATGCCCTCGTAGCGGGAGAACTCCATCGGCTCGCCGAAGCGGACCGTCACCCGGCCCGGACGCGGCATGCCCTTGCCGCCCGGCTGCAGCTTGTCCGTACCGATCATGGCGAACGGCACCACCGGCGCGCCCGTCATCAGCGTCAGCCGCGCGATGCCGGTACGGCCCCGGTACAGGCGGCCGTCGGGGGAGCGGGTGCCCTCCGGGTAGATGCCGAAGATCTTGCCCTCTTCGAGGATGCGGCGCCCCGTCATCAGCGCCGCGACCCCGCCGTTGGCGCCGTCCCGGTCCACCGGGATCATGCCGACGCCGGTGAAGAACCAGGCCATCAGGCGGCCCTTGAGGGACGTGCCCGTGACGTACTCGTCCTTGCCGATGAAGCAGACCTGCCGGTCGCACACGACCGGCAGGATCACCGAGTCGATGAACGTCAGATGGTTGCCCGCCAGGATGACGGGACCCTCGCCCGGGATGTTCTCGGCGCCTTCCACCTGTGGGCGGAACATCAGGCGCATGATCGGTCCGAGCACTGCCTTGATGAGCGCGAAGCGGGACAACGGGCCCTCCGGTGTCGAGGAACGTATGGGTGAAGTCTGTGCAGGTGAGGACGATACTCGCGGCCGGGTACCCCGCGCACATCGGGTTCACCGACTCGATACGCGGAGTTGACACGGAAAAGACATCCCCACAGCCCCGCGAGCGCGCCCGCGTCACCCGGCGGCCATCGCGCATCAGCCCGACGTTCCGCACGAGGTCTCCCGCTCGTCACTCCCGCCCACCTACGATCGGTCCCGCTTTGACAGGTGCAAGGCAGCAGGTGGGCCGTGCTCGGCGGGAGGAGTGCTTGATGGGGAACGAGACGTCACAGGCGGCACAGGGGCAGCAGCCGGTACGGGCGGTGGGGCGCCGCTCGCTGCTCGGCGCGGCGGTGCTCGGCGCGGGCGCGGCGGCCCTCGGCGTGCCCGGGTCGGCGAGCGCCGCCGAGCGGGCGAGTGGCGGGAATCACGCCGGGGCGGGCTACCGGAGCCTGCCCGTGCCGACCGTCATCGCCCACCGCGGCACCAGCGGCTACCGGCCCGAGCACACCCTCGGCTCGTACCAGCTCGCGCTCGACATGGGCGCCCACGTCATCGAGGCCGGCGACCTCGTCCCCACCAGGGACGGACACCTCGTCTGCCGCCACGAGCCGGAGATCGGGGGCACCACGGACGTGTCCGCGCACCCCGAGTTCGCCTCCCGCAAGACCACCAAGGTGCTCGACGGGGTCTCCACCACCGGCTGGTTCACCGAGGACTTCACGCTCGCCGAGCTGAAGACGCTGCGCGCCAAGGAGCGCATCCCCGCCACCCGCCCGCACAACACCCTCTACGACGGCCGCTGGGAGATCCCGAGCTTCGAGGAGGTCCTCGCCTGGCGCGCCGAGCAGAGCCGCCGGCGCGGGCGCGAGGTGTGGATCTACCCGGAGATCAAGCACCCCACCTACTTCCGCAAGCTCGGCATCGACGTCGAGGCGAAGCTCGCCGGGATCCTGCGCAAGCACGGCCTGCACAAGAAGAACTCGCCCGTCATCATCCAGTCGTTCGAGCCGACCAGCCTCCAGCGCATGAACAAGCTCGTCGGCAACCCGCTGGCCGTCCTGCTCTCCACCGCGGGCTCCCGGCCCGCCGACTTCGTCGACAACGGCGACCCGCGCACCGTCGCCGACCTCATCACGCCCAAGGGCCTCGCCGAGATCGCCACGTACGCCCAGGGCATCGGCCCGACCCTGGACCTGATCATCCCCAAGGACGCCTCGGGCCGCCTCAAGGAGCCCACCACCCTCGTCAAGGACGCGCACGCGGCCGGGCTGATCCTCCACCCGTACACGATGCGCAACGAGAACACGTTCCTGCCCGCCGACTTCAAGAAGGGCACCGACCCGAACGCGTACGGCGACGCCTTCGGCGCGTTCAAGGCGTACTACGCGACCGGTATCGACGGTGTCTTCTCCGACAACTGCGACACCGCGCTCCTCGCCCGCGAGGACTTCGTCAACGGCTGAGCCGCCGCTGCCGGTTGGAGTGAGGCGTGGCCGCCCGGGCAACCGGCGCCCCGGTCGGCCACGTCCCGCCGTGCATGACGACGACGCACGCCACCGTGTTCGACACCCTGCGGCCCCTGCTCGCGGCCGAGGTCCGCGCCGAACTGCCCGCCGCCGAGGCCGCCGACACCGAACAGGCCGTCTGGGTGCGCCTCCTGGAACGCCTCGCCGCGCAGGGCCCGCCCGCCGACCCCGCCGCCTGGGTCACCGCCGCCGTCCGCGCCGAGGCCCGCGGCCTGCACCGCACCGCCCGCAGCGAACTGCCGTACGCGGCCGAACCCGCCGCCGAGCGCGCCGACTTCGACCCCGAACACCGCACCCTCGCCGGTGAGCGGGCCCGCGCCCTGCGCGGAGCCATCCGCAGACTGCCCGGCCGCTGCCCGCGCCTGATCGGCGCGATGCTGTCCCCGGATGACCTCACTTACCGTGAAATCGCAGGCGAGTTGGGTATCTCACAGGGCAGTCTTGGGCCGGAACGTTCCAGATGTCTGGGATGCCTGCGCAGAATCCTCGCCGCCGAGGTTGCGCCCCGAGCGCGTAGGGAAAAGGCTGGGCAACAACCGGCGGACAGGTGAGCGGGAGGCATGCACACATGGGCATGAGCGTGACCATCTCTGCGGCGACCGATGCGGACGCCGAGCAGATCCTCAAACTGCAGTACCTCTGCTTCCAGAGCGAGGCACAGCTCTACGGGGACTACTCGATCGAGCCGCTGACCCAGACCCTCGACTCGATCCGGGCCGAACTGCGGGGCGGCACCGTGCTCGTGGCCCGCCTCGGCGACGAGGTGGTCGCCTCCGTGCGCGCCGCCGTCGACGCGGACGGCACGGCGAGCATCGGCAAGCTCGTCGTCCACCCGAGGCTGCGGCGGCACGGGCTCGGCGGCCGGCTGCTCGCCGCCATCGAGGACGAACTCGGCGCGTCCGGCACCGCCCGCCGCTTCCAGCTCCTGACCGGCCACCGCAGCGAGCACAACCTGCGCCTGTACCGCCGCCACGGCTACGCGCAGGTCAGGACCGAGCGCGTGGACGACCGGCTCACCATGGTCACCCTCGCCAAGGAGGCGCGGGCGGGCGCCTTCGCCGCCAGCGCCTGACACATCCGGGGCATCCGGGGGCGCACCCACCGCGCCCCCGGCTCGGGCCTCTCCGGCTCGCACCGGTCCCGGCTCAAGCCGCCTCCGGCCGTTCCTGCCGCAGCACGCCCTTGCGCAGCCAGTACATGGCCGTCAGCGGCAGCAGTACGGGGATGAACAGATAGCCCATCCCGTAGTCCGACCAGACGGTCGCGTCCGGGAACGCCGACGGCTCCACCAGTGTCCACGTGCCCACGATCAGCACCCCCGCCAGCTCCAGCGCGCAGCACACGAACGCGGCCCTGCGCGCCGTCTCCCCGCCCCGGACCAGGGTGTACGTGATGAAGCCGTACACGATCCCGGCGAGCGCGGACAGCGAGTAGGCGAGCGGGGCCTTGCCGAACTCGGTGGAGATCTGCACCGCCGAGCGCGAGACCGCGCCGACGACCATGACCCCGTAGAGCCACACGAGGAGCATGCCGGGACCGCCGATCAGCCGCCTGCCCCGCGCCTTGCCCGTGTCCTTGCCCGTGTCCTTGGCCGCGCCGGCGTCCGTGCCCGTGTCCGTGCCCTTGCCCGGCGTGCGGTCCGAAGAGGTCACCGTCACCTCATCCTCCCCAGATGTCGAAAAGCCGTACTTCGAGGACGGCGAGGACGACCCCGCCCGCCGCGACCGTCGCCGAGCCCCAGCGGGTCCGCTCGGTCAGCGACATGAAGCCCGTCACGGGCACGCACGCGAACGCCCCGATCAGATACGCCACGAAGATCGTCGTGCCCTGCTCGGGCTTCTCGCCCCGCGCGAGCTGCACGATCCCGATGACGAGCTGCGCGAGCGCCAGCACCGACACCACGGCCATGCCGATGAAGTGCCAGTCCTTGGTCGACTGGTCGCGGTACGCGGCGTAGCCGCACCAGGCCGCCAGCGCGAGCGCGGCGAGACCCGTCACGAGGGTCAGGGCATCAAGCATGGCCGTGAGCCTATTACGGGCCAAAAGGCCCGATGCGCTCGCCCCCGGCCCGCCCCGTACGCTCGGGAGGCATGAAGATCCACGCTGACGCCCTGCTGTTCGACAACGACGGAACGCTCCTCTCCTCCCTGGAGTCGGTGTACCGCTGCTGGACCCGGTGGGCGCAGGAGTACGGGATCACCGCCGGGGCGTTCGCCGCCGTGGAGCTGCACGGCCGCCCCGCCGCCGAGATCGTCGCCGATCTGCTGCCCCCGGAGGCGGTCCCCGGCGCCGTCGCCCGCATCGAGGACCTGGAGGTCGAGGACGTGCCCCACGGCGGCACCCACGCCCTGCCCGGCACGCTCGACCTGCTCGCCTCCCTGCCCGCCGGACGCTGGGCCGTCGTCACCTCCGCCACCCGCCGTCTCGCCGAGGCCCGGCTCGCCGCCGTCGGCATCGAGCCGCCGCTGCTGATCGCCGCCGACGACATCACGCGCGGCAAGCCCGACCCCGAGCCGTTCCTGCTGGCCGCCGCCAAGCTGGGCGCGGACCCGGCGCGCTGCGTGGTCTTCGAGGACGCCCCGGCCGGGCTCGCGGCGGGCCGCGCGGCCGGTATGCGGACCGTGGCGTTGACCACAACGCACACCGCGACCGAGCTGACCGCCGACGCCGTCGTGCCCGACCTGTCGGCCCTGTCAGCACTGGTCACGGACACGGGCGTGGAGATCACCGCGGCCGTCTGAGCGGCCCGCCGGTCCCGTCCACCGCTGTCCGCTATTCGGACAGCGGTGGCGGTGAGCGCCCTCACTTCTGCTTTACTTGCCCGCATGACCACGACGAGCAGCCGCACCCTTGCGACCGAGGCGACGATGACGCCCGGTGCTCGTTGTATGTGTCGAATGTGCGCCTTCTGAGGGCCCCCGCACCTGCCGTCCCGCGCCCCGAAGCGAGACATGCGCGCCCCGTCCGTAGGGAGTGACTCCGCAGGGAGAAACAGCTCGACTACGTGACCGGGCCTGCCCGCGCACAGCTTCTCCGTACCTCCTGCGGTGCCGGATCCTTCCGGCCGGGAGAGCCTGCCGCGCCCGGAACCCTGGCACGTTCCGAACCGAATGCCCCGTGCCCGGCGCCACCCGCGCCGCGCACTCGACAGCTACGGATACCCACGTGATCACCACTCAGGGCCTCACCAAGGTCTACCGCTCGCGCGGACGCGAGGTCACCGCCCTCGACGGCGTCGACCTGCATGTGCGCGAGGGCGAGGTGTGCGGCGTCATCGGCCAGTCCGGCGCCGGCAAGTCCTCGCTGATCCGCTGCGTGAACCTGCTCGAACGCCCCACCTCCGGCACCGTCACCGTCGCCGGCCAGGACCTCACCGCCCTCGCCGGACGCGGACCCCGCGCGGGCCGGGAGCTGCGGGAGGCGCGCAGCCGCATCGGCATGGTCTTCCAGCACTTCAACCTGCTGTCCTCGCGCACCGTCCAGGACAACATCGAGCTGCCGCTGGAGATCCTCGGCAAGTCGGGGAAGGAACGTTCCACCAAGGCGCTGGAACTGCTCGACCTCGTCGGTCTCGCCGACAAGGCCAGGTCCTACCCCGCCCAGCTCTCCGGCGGCCAGAAGCAGCGCGTCGGCATCGCCCGCGCCCTCGCCGGCGACCCCAAGGTCCTGTTGTCCGACGAGGCCACCAGCGCCCTGGACCCGGAGACCACCCGCTCCATCCTCCAGCTGCTGCGCGACCTCAACCGGCAGCTCGGCCTGACCGTCCTGCTCATCACCCACGAGATGGACGTCGTCAAGACCGTCTGCGACTCCGCCGCCCTCATGGAGCACGGCCGCGTCGTCGAGTCCGGCACGGTCAGCGAACTCCTCGCCACCCCCGGCTCCGAACTCGCCGCCGCCCTCTTCCCGGTCAGCGGCGACGCCTCCGGCGAGGACCGCACGGTCATCGACGTCACCTTCCACGGCGAGTCCGCGACCCAGCCCGTCGTCTCCCAGCTCGCCCGCACCTACAACATCGACATCTCGATCCTGGGCGCCGCGATGGACACCGTCGCCGGCAAGCAGGTCGGCCGCATGCGCATCGAACTGCCCGGCCGCTACGAGGACAACGTCGTGCCCGTCGGCTTCCTGCGCGAGCAGGGCCTCCAGGTCGAGATCGTCGACGGCGGACCGCGCCGGGACGAGCAGCCCGTACTGCTGAAGGAAGGTGTCACCAAGTGACGTGGTCGGAGATACAGCCGCTGCTGTCGCAGGCGTGTTGGGACACCCTCTACATGGTCGGCTGGTCCACGCTGATCGCCGTCGTCGGCGGGCTCCCGCTCGGCATCCTGCTCGTCCTCACCGACCGCGGCGGCCTGCTCCAGAACAGCTTCGCCAACAAGGTCATCGGGCAGATCGTCAACATCGTCCGCTCGATGCCCTTCATCATCCTCATGGTCGCGCTGATGACGTTCACCCGCTGGGTCGTCGGCACCACCATCGGCCGGGACGCCGCGATCGTGCCGCTCGCCATCGGCGCCATCCCGTTCTTCGCCCGGCTCGTGGAGACCTCGGTGCGCGAGGTCGACGGCGGTCTCGTGGAGGCCGTGCAGTCGATGGGCGGCAACACCTGGACCGTCGTACGCAAGGTCCTCGTACCCGAGTCGCTGCCCTCGCTGATCTCGGCCACCACCACGACCGTCGTCGCCATCATCGGCTACACCGCGATGGCCGGCACGGTCGGCGCCGGCGGCCTCGGCGACCTCGCCATCCGCTACGGCTACCAGCGGTTCGAGACGAACATGATGTGGATCATCGTGGCCGTGCTCGCGGTCGCCATCGCCGTGATCCAGTTCGCCGGCGACAGCGCGGCCCGCGTCCTGCACCGCCGCGCCGGCAAGGGCGGCGAACCGCTGCGCTTCCGCGCCTTCGGCGGCTTCCGCACCCGCGGCCCCCTCACCACCGAGGCGAACGGGACCGCCGCCGAGGCGAGCCCCGCCAAGACCCTCTGACCTCACCCCGGACTCCCCGCCCCACCCGGCGGGTGCACCACCCATGGAGAAAGGCACTTTTCGTGCGTAACACCACCAAGATCACCGCTGCTGTCCTCGCCACCGGCGCCCTCACCCTCGGCCTTTCGGCCTGCGGCTCCGAGAAGGGCGACTCCAAGGCCAAGGCGTCCGACCCGCTGGTCGTCGCCGCGACCCCCGTCCCGCACGCCGAGGTCCTCAACTACATCAAGGACAACCTGGCGAAGAAGGCCGGCCTCAAGCTGGAGGTCAAGGAGTTCACGGACTACGTCCAGCCGAACAACGCCACCGAGGACGGCTCGGTCGACGCCAACTACTTCCAGACCGTGCCCTACCTGGAAGACTTCAACAAGAAGAACGGCACGCACCTCAAGTCCGTCGCCACGGTCCACCTGGAGCCCCTCGGCCTGTACTCGCAGAAGGCCGACAAGCTCTCCGGCATCAAGAAGGGCGGCACCATCGCCCTGCCCAACGACGCCGACAACGAGAGCCGCGCCCTGCGCTTCCTCGCCGCCAACGGCCTGATCACCCTCAAGAAGGGCGCCGAGGCCACCGCGACCCCGCAGGACATCGAGAAGAACCCCAAGGACCTCACCTTCAAGGAGGTCGAGGCCGCCCAGACCCCGCGCTCCCTCAAGGACGTCGACGGCGCCGTCATCAACGGCAACTACGCGATCGGCGCCGGCCTCAAGCCCGCCAAGGACGCCCTCGCGCTGGAGTCGGCGAAGAACAACAAGTACAACAACGTGCTCGCCGTCAAGGAGGGCAACGAGGACGACCCGCGCGTCAAGAAGCTCGCCAAGCTCCTGACCTCGCCCGAGGTCAAGAAGTTCATCGAGGACAAGTACAAGGGCTCGGTCCTGCCCTCGTTCTGACCCGTGTTCGCGTGAGCGCCTCCATGGGGGCCGCACCCGGCAACGGGAGCGGCCCCCATGTGCAGTTACGTGCCTGCATGCTGCATGCTGGGCACTTCACCCCCGGCCGGCACGAGGCACGCGGGCGGCCACGAAGGTTACGGAGCGGCGCATGACGAACACCTTCCCCGAGATCTCCATCAGCACGGAGCGCTTGGTGCTGCGTCCGCTCGACGAGGACGACGTCCCCTCCCTGGCCGCGATGATGAACGACGAGCTGGTCGCCGCCTGGACCGACGTCCCGCAGCCCTTCACCGAGGACGGCGCCCGCCGCTGGATCACCGAGTACGCGCCGCGCGAGCACGCCGCCGGAACCGGCCTCGACCTCGCCGTCACCGAGTTCCTGACGCAGCGTCTGGTCGGCGTCGTCCAGCTCACCAAGACCAACTGGCACGTCCGCTCCACCGAGTTGTCCTACATCGTCGCCCCCTGGGCCCGCGGCGAGGGCTACGCCTCCGAGGCCGCGCTCGCCACCGCCCAGTGGCTCTTCCGCGACCAGGACATGGAGCGCATCGAACTGCGCACCGCCGCCGACAACACCGCCTCCCAGCAGGTCGCGCAGAAGATCGGCTGCATCAGCGAGGGCGTCCTGCGCAACGCCTGCATAGCGCGCACCCGCACCGAGGACGGCACCTGGGCCGAGACGCGCACCGACTTCATCGTCTGGAGCCTGCTCCCCGAAGACCTCGACGGCGTCACCGAGCAGCTCGCCGAGGCCGGCGGCTTCACCGCGTTCTCCGACTGGAACTGACCCCCCCGCACAGTCACCAGCAGCAGCGGCAGCAGGTACGCTCACGGTGCTCCGCCCGGCCCCTGCCACCGGCGGCGACCCGCTCACGTACGCCCACCGCACCCCTCTGGAGACTGACGACGATGGCCGACCGGGTCACGGTGATCGGCTGGGACGGCTCGCCACTGACCGCGGCCGCCCGCTCCGCGCTCGGCGCGGCCACCCTCGTGGCCGGAGCCGCCCACCACCTCGCCCTGCCCGAGGTGCCCGCGCACGCCGAACGCGTCAGGCTCGGCAGCGTCTCCCTAGCCGCCCGCCGCATCACCGCCCACCGCGGCACCGCCGTCGTCCTCGCCGACGGCGACCCCGGCTTCTTCGGCGTCGTACGGACCCTGCGCGCACCCCAGTACGGCCTTGAGGTCGAGGTCGTCCCCGCCGTCTCCGCCGTCGCCCAGGCCTTCGCCCGCGCCGGGATGCCCTGGGACGACGCCCAGGTCGTCGTCGCCCACCGGCGCACCCTGCGCCGCGCGGTCAACGTGTGCCGCGCCCACCCCAAGGTCGCCGTCCTCACCTCGCCCGGCGCGGGCCCCGCCGAACTCGGGCTGCTCCTCGAAGGCGTCCACCGCACCTTCGTCATCTGCGAGGAACTGGGCACCTCCCGCGAGCAGGTCTCCGTCGTCACCTCCGACAAGGCCGCCGACCACAGCTGGCGCGACCCCAACGTCGTCATCGTCATCGGCGGGCCCGTCGCCGGCGCCCGCGAGGACGGTGGCTGGTTCATGGGCGGCGACCCCGACACGGGACCGCGCGGCTGGGCGCTGCCCTGCACCGAGTACGCCGGCCCCCTCGGCGAGGGCGAGAGCGAACAGCTCCGCGCCGCCCAACTGGCCTGCCTCGGCCCCCGCACCGGCGACCTCGTCTGGGACATCGGCAGCGGCAGCGGCGCCTTCACCGCCGAGGCCGCCCGGTTCGGCGCCGCCGTCATCGCCGTCGACCGCGACGCCGACGCCTGCGCCCGCACCCTCGCCGCCGCCCGCCGCTTCGGTGTCCAGGCCCAGATCGTGCACGGCACCGCCCCGCACGTCCTGGAGAACCTGCCCGAACCCGACGTCGTACGGGTCGGAGGCGGGGGAGCGACCGTCGTCTCCGCCGTCGCCGACCGGCGCCCGGCGCGGATCGTCACGCACGCCGCGACACGCGACGCCGCCGAACTCGTCGGCCGGGACCTGACCGAACACGGGTACGACGTGGACTGCGCCCTCCTCCAATCCGTCGAACTGGACACGCGCGCCTGGACGGAGAAGGAACGCGCCGTCGGATTCGTGCTGTCCGCGCGCCTGCGCGAGCGCCACCCGTGACCCTGGGGGCCGGGCACGCGCGGTAGGCTGGCCGATCGTTGCACCGCACCAGGACACCCGGTTTTTCGTACGCCAATGTCCTGAAAACGCGCCAGATACGGGACGCGTGTGGTACGGCGACGACCGGAGGACGCGCAACGTGGCGCAGTCCACAGAAAGCCGTGGCCGATCTCTTGGCCACAGCGGCGATCCGCCCGGGACAATGCCAGTTGTCCGGAGCGGTTCGTGCCGCGCGGCGCGCGCGCTCGTTCTTCATGACGGGCGGCCACGCGCCGCTCCGGTCAAGGGGGTTGCATCTCCGGCGATCGGCCGGGGGCGGCCAGGAAGTTCTCATCGATGGGCGAGGGGTAGGCATGACCGACACCGGTCAGTTTCCGGGCGAAGGGCTGCCGGAGAACGCAGGCACGGTGGACCAGCCGGGCGTCGCCGCTCCGGGGGCGTACACCTACCTCGATCCCGCCGACGCCGTGGCGGAGGACGACGAGCTGCTGCTGATGCCCGGTTCGCAGGGCGCCTGGGGCCAGCCGCAGGCCGCTCCCCAGCCGCCGCAGGCGCACGAGCCGGGCCCGCACGAGACGGGCGGCCGCGACAGCGGCCACCACGACCTCGGCGCCCTGCACACCCCGCCGCCCGCCCACGCGAGCCAGGGCGGCCAGCGCCGCCCGCTGCACATGGGCCCGCCGGTCCCGGACAACGCGGCGAGCCCGGTGCGTTCGCTCGCCGACCGCGGCCCCGCGCAGCAGACGCCGCCGCACCCCATGCCCGTACGCCAGGCCGGGCCGCCCACCACGGGCCCCGAGTACCTGGACATCCCGCCGCAGGGCGGGGCGCCGTGGCAGCCGGCCGAGGCGTCCCCGCAGGGCGGCGCAGAAACGGTCGTCCCGGCCACCCAGGAGTTCACCCCGGCCGCCGCGTACGCCGGTCAGGGCGCCGCCCCGCAGGCCGGGCAGGCGCAGTACGCGCAGCAGGCCGCGCCGCTCGGGCAGTTCGTGCCGGTCGAGGGCTCGGTCCCGACGACCCCGCACCTCGCGCCGACGCCGCCGCAGCCCTTCCAGGTCCCGCCGGAGCCGGAGGCCCCGGCGCAGCCGCATGCCCAGGCCCCGGCCCCGGCCGAGGCTGAAGCTGTCGCCGAGCAGGCGCAGGCTCCCGCCGCCCCGGCCGAGGCCGTTCCCGCGGACGCCGGTCAGGCGCCGCGGGCCGCCGAGGCGCCGGGGGAGCAGCCGGAAGCGGTCGCGGCTGGTGTGGACGCCGGGATCGTGGACGGCGGTGCCGTGGCCGCCCAGGAGCCGGCTCAGGCCGAGCCGCAGGCGGGCGCGGTGCCCGGTGACACGGAGGCGCCCGGTCAGCCGGTAGCCGCCGAGGCGCAGGCCCAGCCGGTCGCCGTCGCGGCGGAGGCACAGGCCGTCGCCGTCGCGGCGGAGGCACAGGCCGTCGCCGCCGCCGTGGACGCGCAGGGGCAGCCGGTCGCGGCGCCTGCTCCCGAGCAGACCCCGGAGCAGACCCCCGAGCAGGGCATCGCACCGGCCGCCGTGCCGGTCGCTGAGCCCGTCGCCCCTGAGGCGGACGCGCCGGAGCAGGCGCAGGCCGAGCCGGTCGCCGCCGAGGCGCAGGACGCACCGCAGGTAACCGAGGCCCAGGCCCCGCAGGCGCCGGACGCCCCGGTCGCCGCCGAGGCCGCCCCGCAGGCCCAGCCGCAGCCGGTGGCCGTGGACGCGCAGCCCGAGCCCGCGCCCCAGGCCGAGGCCGTCCAGGCGGTGCCCGCGCCCCCCGTGGCCGAGGAGCCGCAGGAGGCCCCGGCGCCCGCCGCCGAGGACGCTGTCGCCGCCCAACCGGTGGACCCGGGCCAGGAGCCCGCGCCGGAGCCCGAGGCGCCCGTCGAGCCCGTCGAGGCCGTCGAGCCCGCCGCGACCCTCGCGCCCGAGGAGCAGCCGGTCGCCCCGGTCGCCGACGGGCAGCCGCACGCCATCGCCCTCGGCGCCGACGGGCAGCCGCTCGCCGTCGTCATCGACGAGGAGCCCGCCGAGGCCCCCGCGCAGCAGCCGCACCCCGTGTTCCCCGAGGCGGCGCAGCACGCCGAGGGCGACGCGCCCGTCGCGCAGCAGACCGCTGACGGCGTGCCGCTGCACCAGCCCGCGCCCGACGCGCCCGCCGCCGTCCCCGCGCCCCGCGAGGCCGTCGCCGAGGACGAGCCGGACGTCATCGAGGTCGGCACCCACGCCCCCGCCGCCCCGCAGGACGCCCCGGAGCAGGGCCCGGCCGCCCCCGGCTACGCGGACGCCGAGCGCGAGGCCGTCCTGCGCGTCATGCGCGAACGCCGCGACATCCGCAACGGCTTCCGCGGCGACCCCATCCCGCACGAGGTCCTGCTGCGCGTCCTGGAGGCCGCCCACACGGCGCCCTCCGTGGGCCACTCGCAGCCCTGGGACTTCGTCGTGATCCGCTCCGCCGAGACCCGGCGCACGATGCACGAACTGGCCATGCGCCAGCGTGACGCGTACGCCAAGTCCCTGCCCAAGGGCCGCGCCAAGCAGTTCAAGGAACTGAAGATCGAGGCCATCCTCGACACCCCGGTCAACATCGTCGTCACCGCCGACCCGACCCGGGGCGGCCGGCACACCCTCGGCCGCCACACGCAGCCGCAGATGGCGCCGTACTCCTCCGCGCTCGCCGTCGAGAACCTGTGGCTCGCCGCCCGCGCCGAGGGCCTCGGCGTCGGCTGGGTCTCGTTCTTCGACGAGCGCGAGATGGTCCGTACGCTGGGGCTGCCCGAGCACCTCGAAGTCGTGGCGTACCTGTGCGTCGGATACGTCGACGAGTTCCCGGACGAGCCCGAGCTGATGCAGGCCGGCTGGTCCAAGCGGCGCCCGCTGTCGTGGGTCGTGCACGAGGAGACGTACGGGCGGCGCGCGCTGCCCGGCGAGGACCCGCACGACCTGCTCGCCGAGACCGTCTCCAACATCCGCCCGCTGGACGCCAAGGCGCTCGGTGAGGCGTGGGAGCGGCAGAAGCGCATGACCAAGCCGGCCGGCGCGCTCGGCATGCTGGAGATCATCTCCGCGCAGCTTTCCGGGCTGTCCCGGATGTGCCCGCCGCCCATCCCCGAACCGGCCGCCGTGGCGATCTTCGCCGGTGACCACGGGGTGCACGCGCAGGGCGTCACGCCGTGGCCGCAGGAAGTGACCGGCCAGATGGTCGCCAACTTCCTGGGCGGCGGCGCCGTCTGCAACGCGTTCGCCAACCAGGTCGGCGCCGAGGTCTGCGTCATCGACGTGGGCGTCGCCTCCGAACTGCCCGCCACGCCGGGGCTGCTGCCGCGCAAGGTGCGGGCCGGCACCGCCGACATGACCGCGGGGCCCGCGCTCAGCCGCGAGGACGTCAAGGCCGCGATCGAGGTCGGCATCGAGACCGCCCGCGATCTCGTCGCCGCGGGCAACAAGGCGCTGCTCACCGGTGAGATGGGCATCGCCAACACCACGGCGTCGGCCGCGCTGATCTCCGTGTACACGGAGGCGGACCCGGCGGAGGTCACCGGGCGCGGCACCGGCATCAACGACGAGACGCACGCCCGCAAGGTGGACGTCGTGCGGCGCGCCCTCGACCTGCACAAGCCCGATCCCGCGGACCCGGTCGGCGTCCTCGCGGCGGTCGGCGGCCTGGAGCACGCGGCGCTGGTCGGCCTGCTCCTCGGCGGTGCGTCGCTGCGTACGCCGGTGATCCTCGACGGGGTCAGCGCGGGGGCGGCGGCGCTGGTCGCGCGGGCCGTCGCGCCGGAGGTCCTCGCCGCGTGCATCGCCGGGCACCGCAGTGCGGAGCCGGGGCATGTCGCCGCGCTCAACAAGCTCGGGCTGCGGCCTCTCGTCGACCTCGACCTGCGGCTCGGTGAGGGCACGGGGGCGCTTCTGGCGCTGCCCATCGTCCAGAGTGCCGCGCGGGCGATGCATGAGGTGGCCACGTTCGACTCGGCGGGCGTCACCGAAAAGTAACGGCTGGCCTCCGGCGAGCGGGACCATGGGTGAGCGGGGCTGCCTGTGGTTTTGATCGCCCTCGCCTCCGTCGTGGCTGATCGCGCAGTTCCCCGCGCCCCTGGGTGGGTGGGCCTGCCCATCGTTCGTCGCCTTTCGCCCGGTGGGGCTTCTCGCGCAGTTCCCCGCGCCCCTGTCGGGGCGACTGCGTCGCCACCTCCCCCCGGAGGGAGCCGGAGGGGCGACTGCATCGCCACCTCCTCCCCTGGGGAGCTGGGGCGAAGCCCCGCTCCCTCAGGGGCGCGGGGAACTGCGCGAGCAACCGGCCACCGGCCGAAAGGCGACCACGCACAGGTGCGCCCCGTCAGGGGCGCGGGGAACTGCGCAATCCGGTACCGCAAGCGGCGTCCGCCGGAGAACTCCCCAGGGGCGCGGGGAACTGCGCGACCAGCCCCCACCGGCCCGCAGGCGGAGGACAGCCCCACGCCCCGTCAACCTCCCCCGCACCCACCCTCCCCCCGCCGGAGAGGCATAAGGTGGGGCCGAGCCAAGAACCCGCACGTCAAACCACCCCACCCCGTAGTCCAGGGAGCCGTACGACATGCCCCCCGCCCCGCACTCCACCCGGCACCCCGCCTACCCGGTGGGCCTGCGCCTGACCGGCCGTAAGACGATCGTGATCGGGGGCGGCCAGGTGGCCCAGCGCAGGCTGCCCGCCCTGATCGCGGCCGGCGCGGACATCACCCTGATCTCCCCCTCGGCGACCCCCTCCGTGGAGGCGATGGCGGACGCGGGCGAGATCCGCTGGACGCGCCGCCGTTACGAGGAGGGCGACCTCGAAGGCGCCTGGTACGTCCTGATCGCCACGGCCGACCGCACGGCGAACGAGCGGGCGTCGGCC
Organism: Streptomyces sp. NPDC107550; assembly: GCF_055639095.1. Taxonomy (NCBI): domain Bacteria; kingdom Bacillati; phylum Actinomycetota; class Actinomycetes; order Kitasatosporales; family Streptomycetaceae; genus Streptomyces; species Streptomyces sp. NPDC107550. The sequence continues at coordinate 122,059 of NZ_JBVKBC010000009.1, read as the reverse complement.
GAAGCGGAGCGCGACCGCACCTGGTGCGTGCGCTCGGACGACGCGGAGGCGGCGACCGCCTGGACCCCGGCCACCGGCCGCACCGAGGGCGTCACCGTCGCCGTGCTCTCCGCGGAGGCCGCCGACCGCGACCCGCGCCGCACGGCCGCCGTCCGGGACGCCCTGGTGGAGGCCCTGCGCGACGGCACCGTCAGCCTGGAGCGCCCGCACACCCCCGGCGTCGCCCTCGTCGGCGGCGGCCCCGGCGACCCCGACCTGATCACGGTCCGCGGCCGGCGCCTGCTCGCCGAGGCCGACGTCGTCATCGCGGACCGGCTCGGCCCCCGCGACCTGCTCGACGAACTGCCCCCGCACGTCGAGGTCATCGACGCGGCGAAGATCCCGTACGGCCGGCAGATGGTCCAGGAGGCCATCAACCAGGCGCTCATCGACCACGCCAAGCAGGGCAAGGCCGTCGTCCGGCTCAAGGGCGGCGACCCGTACGTCTTCGGGCGCGGCATGGAGGAGGCGCAGGCGCTGGCCGCCGAGGGCATCCCGGTGACCGTCGTGCCCGGCATCTCCAGCTCGATCTCCGTGCCCGGCGCGGTCGGCATCCCGGTCACGCACCGGGGCGTCGCCCACGAGTTCACGGTCGTCAGCGGGCACGTGGCCCCCGACGACCCGCGCTCGCTCGTCGACTGGGCCGCGATGGCCCGGCTGACCGGCACGCTCGTCGTCCTCATGGGCGTCGACAAGATAGGGAAGATCGCCGAGGCCCTGATCGCGCACGGCAAGGACCCCGCCACCCCCCTCGCGCTCGTCCAGGAGGGCACGACGGCCGCGCAGCGCCGCGTCGACGCGACCCTCGCCACGGTCGCCGAGACGGTACGCGCCGAGGGCGTCAAGCCGCCCGCGGTCATCGTCATCGGAGACGTGGTGCGCGAGGGCCCCGACCGTGACCAGCGGTGACAGAAGTCGTTCCCGGCCGTTGGCACCACTCCGAGGACAAGGCAGTATCGACCCGTGGCTGAACCCGTAGGTCTCATCACCATCGAGGACCCCGACGACCCCCGCCTGCGCGACTACACCGGCCTGACCGACGTCGAGCTGCGCCGCAGGCGCGAGCCGGCCGAGGGCCTGTTCATCGCGGAGGGCGAGAAGGTCATCCGCCGCGCGAGGCAGGCCGGGTACGAGATGCGTTCGATGCTGCTGTCCGCGAAGTGGGTCGATGTCATGCGTGACGTCATCGACGAGGTCCCGGCGCCCGTGTACGCGGTCGCCCCCGACCTCGCCGAGCGGGTCACCGGCTACCACGTGCACCGCGGCGCGCTCGCCTCCATGCAGCGCAAGCCGCTGCCGAAGGCCGCCGACCTGCTCACCACGGCCCGCCGCGTCGTCGTCATGGAGTCGGTCAACGACCACACCAACATCGGCGCGATCTTCCGTTCGGCTGCGGCCCTCGGCATGGACGCGGTCCTGCTCTCCCCGGACTGCGCCGACCCGCTGTACCGGCGCTCGGTGAAGGTCTCCATGGGCGCCGTCTTCTCCGTGCCCTACGCCCGCCTCGAAGCGTGGCCCAAGTCCCTTGAGGGGGTGCGCGAGGCCGGCTTCCAGCTCCTCGCGCTGACCCCCGCCGAGCAGGCCAAGTCCCTGGACGAGGTGGCCCCGCACCGCATGGAGCGCGTCGCGCTGATGCTCGGCGCGGAGGGCGAGGGCCTGTCCACCAAGGCGCTGATGGCCGCCGACGAGTGGGTCCGCATCCCGATGGCCCACGGCGTCGACTCGCTCAACGTGGGCGCGGCGGCGGCCGTCGCCTTCTACGCCGTCGCCACCGGCCGCCCCGAGCTGTAAGCCCCGAGGGGCGCCGTCAGCCCGTGCCGCCGTCGCCGGGCGCGTCCGGCAGTGCCCGTACGGCGGTGGTGGGGGCCGGGGTGTGCGGGGTCAGCCCGCGCGAGGGGCCCTGGCAGCCCTGGGCCGCCGCGATGGCCAGCGCCACCAGCAGCGTCACCACCACGAACACGAACAGCCGCTGGCGCAGCAGCCGGGGGTTGGCGGGGCGCAGCTTCTTGCCCGCGCCCGTCCCGCCCGTCCGGGGCGCCGGGCGTCCCGCACCGCTGCGCGGCGCCGGCCTGCTGCCCGAGCCGCCGGGACGCGAAGGGGAGCTGCGCGGACCGGACCCGCCGCCCGCGCGCCCGCCGCCGGTGCGGGGGAGCGGGGTGCCGGGCTGGGTCCTGCGCTGGGTGCGCTGACCCTCGTACGACTGCGCGAGACGGCCCGTGGGCCGGTCGTGGTCGGCGCGCGGCGCGGGCGGCCTGGCCTCCCCGAGGCCCTGTGCCTCGCGCGCTGCGATCTCCTTGAGCCGCAGCGACAACTGGAGCGTGCTCGGCCGCTCCTCGGGGTCCTTGGCGAGACAGGCGCGCAGCAGCGGCGCCAGCGCGTCGGGCACGCCGTGCAGTTGGGCCTCCTCGTGCACGACGCGGTACAGCATCACCTCGGAACTGCCGTGCCCGAAGGGCGAGTCACCCGTCGCCGTGTACGCGAGCGTCGCGCCGAGGGCGAAGACGTCGGTGGCCGGGGTGACGGCCGCGCCGCGCACCTGCTCGGGCGCGAGGAAGCCGGGGGAGCCGACGGCGGTGCCGACATGGGTGAGCGTCGAGGCGCCGGTCGCCCAGGCGATGCCGAAGTCGATGATCCGCGGGCCCTTCGGCGACAGCAGGATGTTCGACGGCTTCAGGTCGCGGTGCACGACGCCCGCCTCGTGCACGGCGACGAGCCCCTCGGACAGCGCCGCGCCCACGGCCGCGACGTCGGCCGCGGCGAGCGGGCCCTCCTCGGCGACCTTGTCGTGCAGCGAGGGGCCGGGCACGTACTGCGTGGCGAACCAGGGCCGCTCGGCCTCCAGATCGGCCGCGACCAGCCGCGCGGTGCAGCCGCCCCGGATGCGGCGCGCGGCGGAGACCTCGCGCGCGAAACGCGAGCGGAACTCCTGGTCCTCGGCCAGATCCGGCCTGATCACCTTGAGCGCGACCCGCTGCCCACGCCGGTCGGAGCCGAGATAGACGACGCCCATCCCGCCGGCCCCGAGCCGTCTGTGAAGCCTGAACGAGCCGACGACGCGCGGGTCCTCGCGCCTCAGGCGCATCATCGCCATGTTCATCCCCGCTGCTGCCCGGTCCGTCTGACGAGCCACAGCTTACGTTTCCGCGCCCGCGTGTGCGCTCAGGCCGCGCCCTCCCGTCCGAATCGTTTGTCAGTGCCCGGTGGGAGACTTGAGGAACGGTCAGCCGGGCGGGCGGCGGACCGGCCGGCCGGCGGCTCCGGGGCCAATCCGCCGTGCCGCAAAGGGGATTGGACGCACGCGGGGTGAGGACGTGCGGGCGGTCACGGACGCGGGGTGCGGGAGGAGCACGTACGGGGTGGTGGTCCCGCGCGCCGGGCGCAGGGGCGGGGTGGCGGTGCGCGGGGGCGGGGTGGAAGTGAGCGAAGTCACCCCCGCCCGTAGCCCTGTGGGGCGCGCGAGGACTCCGGGACGAGGGCGGCCCGCGTCGCGCGACCCCTCGGGGAAGACCCCGAAGCCCCGGGCGGCCCTCTCCACCCAGGGGAGTACGCGGGAGGTGGCCGGTCATCCTCCGGGAGGCCCGTCATTCGGTACGAGGGCATGACGTCCGCCGGGGCCGTCGCGCCTAGATTTGAGGTCGAGCGGCGGGTGCGGCACTCGTCCCCCGAGGTCAGGCACCCGCCGCCACCACCACAACCGCACCACCACAGATTTCGACCGGGAGAGGATCATGGCCGACACGGCATCGCGGACCACGGCGTTCCGCACGCGCTTCGGCAGGGCGGGCCACTTCGGCGCCCCCGCCACCGGCCACCGGCACCCGCTGGTGGCCACGGCCATGGTCCTCCCTCTCGCGGTCCTGCTCGTCGTCCTCTTCGGCGGCTGGGACGCGGTGGTCGCACAGGCGTCGTCCGTGGGCGTGATGCTGGGGCGCTGAGCGGCGCCCCCAGGCCCGGAAGAGCGGTCCGGGCGGGGACATCCGGCCTTGTGAAACCCCGTGGGGACGGGGGTGCGGCGGACGGCACGAATGCCGCGTGCAGCTGGGGAGCTGCACGCGGCATTTACCTTTCCGCCTGCCCGACCGCCCGCATCCGCCTCCCCTTGAAGTCCCGCCCCCTGGAGTCCCGCCCCCGCGCCTCCGTCGCCCCGCGCTCCCGCCGTCCCGCGCGCTACGCTCCCGTGCAGCGGGTTCCGGAGTCGGCGGAGCCCTGGACGGGGGAGCCGTGACCACCTTCGCCGGCCGTACGAGCCTGCTGCCCGCCCTGCGCGCCCGGGCCCGGGCCGCCGCGCACCCGCCCGGCCTCGCCTGCGTCTGCGGCGCCGCCACCCTCGCCGACCGGCCCGACGCGACCGTCGTCCGGCACGGCGACACCGTCGCCAAGGCACACGCCCCGGACACCGACACCGCCCACCTCGCCCTGCGCCTCGCGGTCGCCGCCGACCCCGCCCAGTCCGACACCCTCCTGCCGCCCCTGAGCCCGGCCCCCTGCGCCCTGCACGGCCGCCCGGTGACGTTCTGGCCGTACGGCACCCCCGTCGACCCCGACCGCCCCGAGTACGCCCCCTGGGAGGCCGCCGGCGCCCTCCTCGCCCGGCTGCACGCCACCCCGGCGCACCGCCTGCCGCCCGGCCTCCCCGCGATGCGCGGGCCGGAGAAGGCCGCCCGCGCCCTCGCCCGCCTGGAGCGGGATGCGACAGGCCACCCCGCCGCCCCCGCCGTCCGCGCGGCATGGCGCACGCTCCCGCCCTGGGCCCGCGCCGAACGCGGCCACGACCACGCCCGCGCCCTGTGCCACGGCGACCTGCACCTCGGCCAACTCGTACGCCACCCCGCCGAGTCGGCGACCTGGCTGCTCATCGACGTGGACGACCTGGGTGTCGGCGACCCGGCCTGGGATCTCGCGCGCCCGGCGGCCTGGTTCGCCTGCGGCCTGCTGGCCCCCGAGGAGTGGACCCGCTTCCTCGGCGCCTACCGGAACACGGGCGGCGACCCGCGCCTGACGGGGCCCGACCCGTGGCCCGCGCTCGACGTGCCGGCCCGCGCGCTGACCGTCCAGAGCGCCGCGCTCGCCGTCGCCAAGGCCGCCGAGGCGGACCGCCCGCTGGACGACGCGGAGGAGTGCCTCGTCGCGGCCTGCGCCCGCATCGCCCGTACGCCATGAACGCCTGCACGTCATGAACGCCCGCACGTCATGAACGCCCGTACGCCCGGGCCGCCGCGCCCAGTAGGGTGCCGAGGACGACAGCCGGACGGTGTTCCGGCGAACCGGTGCCCTACGGCGAGGAGTTGAGCCGACGATGCAGTGCCCCAAGTGTCACGCGCCCATGCACACGTACAACCGCAACGGCGTCCAGATCGAGCAGTGTGGCGGGTGCCGGGGGATCTTCCTCGACTACGGCGAGCTGGAGTCGCTGACGCGGCTGGAGTCGCAGTGGCAGCAGCAGGCCCCGCCCCCGCCGCCCGCCCCGCAGGGCTATCCCTCGGCCCCGCAGGGCTACCCGCCGGCGCCCGCGCCCGCGTGGGGCGCCCCGCAGCCGCACGGCGGCGGCCACTACGGCGGTCACCACGGCCATCACGGGCACCACAAGGGCTTCGGCCGGATGCTGTTCTCGTCCTGAGCTCCGCGGGGCGGCCCCCGCACACGAAGAAGCCCCGGTCGGATCGACCGGGGCTTCTCGCTGGTGCGCGATACTGGGATTGAACCAGTGACCTCTTCCGTGTCAGGGAAGCGCTCTCCCGCTGAGCTAATCGCGCGGGAACGGGCCAGACTGTATCAGGCGCCGCGAGGGGTTCTGCCAGGTGGTGCGGTTACTGCGTGCGCGATACTGGGATTGAACCAGTGACCTCTTCCGTGTCAGGGAAGCGCTCTCCCGCTGAGCTAATCGCGCGGGACGGATCGAAGACGGACCGGAATCCGAAGATCCAGTGCGCGATACTGGGATTGAACCAGTGACCTCTTCCGTGTCAGGGAAGCGCTCTCCCGCTGAGCTAATCGCGCATGGAGGTGGAGACGGGATTTGAACCCGTGTAGACGGCTTTGCAGGCCGTTGCCTCGCCTCTCGGCCACTCCACCAGGAGCGTAGGGGTTCGGGAAGATCCCCCACATCCGAGCGAACGACCGGGTTCGAACCGGCGACCTCAACCTTGGCAAGGTTGCGCTCTACCAACTGAGCTACGTTCGCGTGTCTTTCCGTTCCGCTTCCGCGTCCCGGCGACGTGTTGAACTCTAGCGGATTCCCGGGGGAGGTCCAAAACGCGTTTGCGCAGCGTGCTGCGGTGCGACCGGCGGGCCGTCATACGCAGGGCCACCCCAGGTCACCCCCGTGTCACCGGCCATAGACTTCAGGACGTGCACGGCTACCGCTCCACCGCTCCCTCCCGGACCCCCTCGGACGGCGCCCACCGCGCCGCCAGCGGCCCGCTGCCGCCCCTCGCCCGCTTCGGCGAGCGCGTGGCCACGGGACTGCGGGACGTGACCGACGACCCGGCCGCCCTGGACTCCACCGGCTTCTGGGCCGTCGCCGCCGACTTCGAGGGCGGTCTCGTGTGCGCCCGCTTCGACGACGTACGCACCGCGCCCGTGCCCCCGGCCCGCTCCGGCGCCTGGCGCGGACCCGCGCGCGGCGACTGGACGTCGTCCCTCGGCCACACCGCGTACACGGACGGGGTGCGAGCGATACGGGACCGCATCGCCACCGGCGAGGTCTACCAGGTCAACCTCTGCCGCGTGCTCGGCGCCCCGATCGCCCCCGATGCGGACGTGGACGCCCTGACCGCCCTCCTCGCGCGCGGCAACCCGGCCCCGTACGCGGGCACGATCCGGCTGCCCGGGCACGGCGTCGAGATAGCCACCGCGTCCCCGGAGCTGTTCCTGCGCCGCGACGGGCGGATCGTCGAGTCCGGGCCGATCAAGGGCACCGGACGCACCGAGGCGGAACTGACCGCCAAGGACCACGCCGAGAACGTGATGATCGTGGACCTCGTCCGCAACGACCTGGGCCGCGTCTGCGTCACCGGCTCCGTGACCGTGCCCGACCTGTGCGCCGTCGAGAAGCACCCGGGCCTCGTCCACCTCGTGTCCACCGTGCGCGGCGAACTCCTGCCCGGCGCCGGCTGGCCCGAACTCCTCGACGCGGCCTTCCCGCCCGGCTCCGTGACCGGCGCCCCCAAGTCCAGCGCGCTGCGCGTCATCGAGGAGCTGGAGACGGCCCCGCGCGGCCCCTACTGCGGCGGCATCGGCTGGGTCGACGCCGACCGGGGCACCGGCGAACTCGCCGTCGGCATCCGCACCTTCTGGATCGACCGCGCCGCCGGTGAGCTGCGCTTCGGCGCCGGAGCCGGGATCACCTGGGGCTCCGACCCCGAGGACGAGTGGCGGGAGACCGAGCTGAAGGCGGCCCGGCTGCTGGAGGTAGCGTCGGACGGGTACGCGGACGCCCCCTAGTCCGCGCGATGGTGGAGGGACCCACGTGAAGATCTGGCTCGACGGCGGCCTGCACGACATGCAGGACGCCCGCGTCTCCGTCTTCGACCACGGGCTGACCGTGGGCGACGGCATCTTCGAGACGGTGAAGGCCGCGGGCGGGAGGCCGTTCGCGCTCACCCGGCATCTCGACCGGCTCGCCCGCTCGGCGAGCGGCCTCGGGCTGCCCGCCCCGGACCTCGACGAGGTGCGCCGCGCCTGCGCCGCCGTCCTCGAGGCCAACCCGATGGCGCTCGGCCGGCTGCGGATCACGTACACCGGCGGCGTCTCGCCGCTCGGCTCCGACCGGGGCGACCACGGCCCGACCCTCGTCGTCGCGCTCGGCGAGGTCGCCCGGCGCCCCGACACCACCTCCGTGATCACCGTCCCCTGGACCCGTAACGAGCGCAGCGCCCTCGCCGGCCTGAAGACCACCTCGTACGCGGAGAACGTCGTCGCCCTCGCCCGCGCGCACGAGCACGACGCCTCCGAGGCCCTGTTCGCCAACACCGTCGGACAGCTCTGCGAGGGCACCGGGTCCAACGTGTTCGTCGTCCTGGACGGCGAGATCCACACCCCGCCGCTCGCCTCCGGCTGCCTCGCCGGGATCACCCGCGCCCTCGCCGTCGAGTGGACCGGCGCGAAGGAGAGGGACCTGCCGCTGTCGGTGCTCGCCGAGGCCGACGAGGTCTTCCTGACCTCGACCCTGCGCGACATCCAGGCCGTGCACCGCGTCGACGACCGCGACCTCGCCGACGCGCCGGGACCGGTCACCGCCAAGGCGATGCGGGTGTGGGACGAGCGGGCCGCGGACGACATCGACCCGTGAGCCGGTGAAAAACCACTGTCGTGCGCGGGGCGGGCACGGGTAGAACTCCCGTGATGACGACCACCCTGCGGCCGACAGAGCCGCTCCAGCGCACCGCCGACGGGTCGCGGGCGCGCCGCTTCACCGTGTGCGTGAACAGCAGGCCCGTCGGCACGCTCCACCTCGCCACCCACCCCGTCTTCGGCCCCGACGTCGCCCAGATACTCGATCTGCGCGTCGATGAGGGCGACCGGGGCCGGGGGCGCGGCACCGTCGCGGCGCTCGCCGCCGAGGAGGTCGCCCGCGGCTGGGGCTGCCGGCGCGTGGAGGCGACCGTCCCCGCCGGTGAGGAGGGCCTGCTGCGGCTCGCCTCCGCCCTCGGGTACGTGGAGCGCAACCGCAATCTGGCCAAGCCGCTGCCCGCTGAGCCGCCCGCACTGCCCGAGGGGAGCGCCGGGCGCCGCATGCGGGAGGACGAGTTCCCCGCCTGGCTGGAGCACGTCAAACAGCGGTACGCGCGCACCATCGTCGCCCGGGGCGCGAGCGAGGCCGAGGCCCGCCAGAAGTCCGACCGCGACCACGACGCGCTGCTGCCCGAGGGCGTCGCCACCCCGGACGTCCTGCTCGCCGTCCTCGAACACGACGGGGACCGCGTCGGGACGCTGTGGCTCGCCCAGCGCGCCGACGGCGCCTACATCTACGACGTCGAGGTCGCCGAAGACCGGCGCGGCCAGGGCCACGGCCGCTCCCTGATGCTGTACGCCGAGGCCGACGCGGCCCGCGCGGGCGCCGACCGCATCGGCCTCAACGTCTTCGCGGGCAACGAACCCGCCCTGCGCCTGTACGCGTCCATGGGCTACAGCCCGACGCGGTTCCACCTCTACAAGCCGCTGCTGTGAGGCACGGCGCCGGGAGAGCTACTCGGCGAGCAGCCGGTCCGCGATCTCCTCGACGCGCTCCCGCAGCCCCTCCTGGCTCTTGCCGCCGTCCAGCCGCTCGCCGCCGACGACGTACGTGGGCGTGCCGGTGACGCCGATCGCCTTGCCCTCGGCCTGGTCGGCGTCGACGATCAGGATGTGCCGGCCGTCGATGAGTGCGGTGTCGAACTCCTCGGCGTCCAGGCCCAGTTCACGCGCCACGTCGATGAGGACCGGCTCGCCCGCGCGGTCGAACTCCTCGACCCGGTCGAGGACCGCCGCCACGTACTCCCAGCCACGCCCCTGCGCGAACGCCTCCTCGGCGGCCTGCGCCCCGGCGAAGGAGTGCTTGTGCTTGTCGAGCGGGAAGTGCCGCAGGCGTACGTCGATGCGGTCCGCGTAGCGCTCACGCAGGGCGCGGACGTCGGCCAGGGCCGTGCGGCAGTCGGGGCACTGCAACTCGCACCACACGTCGATGAAGGGGATCGGGGCGTTCATGCGTCCAGTCTCCCAGGCGCCGGCCCTCCGCCCGAACCAGGACCTCGGGACGAGAGCGACCCGGAGATCACCCGGAGATCACCCTGAGGTCCGCCCCGGCCGTGGCCCCGGCACGTCCCGTCGGTGCAGGATGGAGGGGAGGCGGATCGTCCCGCCGCGTACCGATGTGCCCGAACCCTGGAGGACCGGATGATTGCCGAGACCGTCTGTTCCGCCGTGTCCGTCGCGGGCCTGGGCATCGCGGCGGTCACCGCCTACCGCAAGCGTTTCCTGTCCGCCGCCCGGATCGCCGCCTACTCCCTGGTGCCGATCGGCCTGGTGATGACGGGCGCCGTCGGCTGGGCGGCGCGCACCGCGTTCAGTCCGGGCGCCTGGGCCGGCTTCGGGATGCTCGGCGTGGCCTGGCTGCTGTTCGTCACGACCCGGGCCGTCGAGCGGCGCGGCGGCGGCACCCGCAAGGAGCGCAGGGCGGCCGCGAAGGCGGCCCGGCGCGACGCGGTCGCCCCGGACGCCTCCGCGCCCTCCCTGGGCGCCTCCACGGCCGCCGCCCCCGCCACCCGCCCGCAGGCCCGCCCTCAGGCCGCGCCCAAGGCGTCCGCCCCGGCCGACGACTTCAGCGACATCGAGGCGATCCTCAAGAAGCACGGCATCTGACCGGCCGCCGCGCCCGCCGGGTCACAGGCCCGCGACGACGTTCACCCCGTCCACCCACGGCACGCTCGTGTTCGCGCACCGCACCGCGCGCCCCCGCTCCGGCTGGAGCGGATCAGGCAGCGCGAGACCGACCCGTACCCCACCCGGCGTGAAAGGCAGGGAGCCGCGCACGGTGTGCGTCGCCGGGCCGCCGTGGTCGTCGTCCGTCTCCGCCCGGCCCTGCGGCTGCCAGGTCCGCCAGTCGGCCCCGGTGTCCGCCTGCGCGAGTACCCGGCCGCCCCGGTCGAGCAGGACCAGGCGCACCGGGCGCGCGTGCTTGGGCGCCGCGAACCCGCGGTTCACGAGATCGACCTCCACCCGCACCCGGCCGGCCTCGACCGAGGTCCGCGCCTGCCGCAGCTCGATCCGGTAGCCGAGGTGGTCGCGCAGATACTCGAACGGGGTGCGGGCGACGGCCCGGCCCCGCCCGTCGCGGAAGTAGCCGTCGGAGACCGGCAGCAGCGCGCCGCGCACCTCGTCCTCGCTCAGGCTCCCCGCCTTCCAGCCGGGCACGGTCACGGTCGCGTTGTGCACGATCGACAGGCTGTCCCAGCGCAGCGTCTGGAGCCTGCGTGCCGCCGCGAGCGGCGGGATGACACTGCTCCACGCGTACGGGTCACTGCTCTGGCCCTTGTCCCAGGGCATCTCGCCGTCCATCTGGTGCTCCGGCGACACCTCCAGATAGCGCGGCCAGCCCGGGTTGTCGGGCACGTAGTAGTCCCAGACGCCCTCGCCGAGCGTCACGTAGTCGTTGTGGAAGCCGACCCTCTCGCGGACCGTGCGGTCGGTGATCATGTCCCGCTTCTCCGCGTACCGCACCTGCGTCTGCATGCCGGGCGGCAGCGCGGCGACGAGCGAGGTCATGATGGCGGTGACGGCGTCCGGGTAGTTCTCGTGGCTGTAGTAACTGCCGTGCCACTCGCCCCACGCGCCGAGGAACCCGGCCTGCCACACCGCGACCACGTCGCTGTTGCGCGCGACGACGGGCGCCAGCTGCCGGATGTGCCGCTGGATGTCCTGCACGGTGTAGCGCCGCCCCTCGCGCACCCCGTCGTCGTACGCGAACCGCAGCACCGCCGCGAACCCCTTCGCGCGCAGGCCCGCGAAGACCCGCTCGATGTTGGCGAGGGCGCTCGCGGGGATCTCCGTGGTCGCGTACTCCCAGAGGTAGAAGTAGAGCTGCGTCAGATGCGCCCCCGGCCCGTAACGGCCCTGAAGGATCTCCAGGGTGCGCGCGGCGTCGGGGGAGTGGTCGGCCTCGTTCGCCCAAGGGCTCGTCAGATCCGACGCGTTGTACGACATCTCGTAGCGGAAGCCGCGCCGCGGGTTGGCCAACTCGCCCCGCCCGTCCGGGTCGTCGGGCCTGATGCCGCGGTGGGTGACGGTCCGCCAGCCGCCCGCCGCCGCCCACGCGGGGCCCGCGCCGGGCAGGGCCAGCGCCGCCGCCGCGCCGACGCCCGCCCCCAACACCCCTCTACGGGACGGCAGTCCGAGACGCTCGATCGTCATACGCACACTCCTCGCACACGAAGGCCGGCCCGGGACGCGCGCCGCCCCGGGGCCGCCGAGTCTGGGGCGCCGGAGCAGGCCCCGACCATGGACGTACGTACGACAAGCGCTGGACTTTTCGTGCGGGCGGACGTGCGAAGGGGTCACGTATTTTGGCGAACTCCCGCCCCTGGGAGGCGTATCGGGGCCTCGGCGGGGGAAAAGCGCGCGATCATCGCCGCGAGATGCTCGACACACCGCAGCCGACGCACCGGCTGGACGCCGACCAGAAGGCCGCGCCCGTCCCCGACGACGCCGTGCCGCCCGCCCCCCAGACTCAGCGAGGATGCCTCTTCGCGCTCTCCCAGCCGCCGCTGATGATCTTCCTCGGCGTGATCGGCTGCCTGCTCCTCATGGCCGCCCTGCACGACCTGCTGCTCCTGTGAGCGGGGCCGGGCGCGCGCTCAGCCCGCGGCTTCCTTGCGGCGGGCCCGGTAGGCGGCGACATGCAGCCGGTTCCCGCACGTACGGGAGTCGCAGTAGCGGCGCGAGCGATTGCGCGAGAGGTCCACGAACGCGTGCCGGCAGTCGGGCGCCCCGCAGCGCCGCAGCCGCTCCTGTTCCCCGGCGACCACGAAGAACGCCAGGGCCATCCCGCAGTCGGCCGCCAGGTGGTCCGCGACGGACGCGCCGGGCGCGAAGTAGTGCACGTGCCAGTCGTAGCCGTCGTGGTCCGTCAGCCGGGGCGTGGTGCCGGCCGCCGCGACCAGTTCGTTGATCACGGTCGCCGCCGCGTGCGGATCGGGCGCCGCGAACACCTCCGCGAAACGGTCACGCACAGCGAGCACCGCCGCGAGGTCGCGCTCGCCGAGCGACCCCACATCGCTGATCTCGTGCTTTTCTACGAAATCCGCGAGCGCCTGGACGCTCGGGAGGGTGTCGGCCGTCCCGGCCGCCTCGTCCGGCGCGGTGTTCACCAGAGCGACCACGGTGTCGAGCGCGCACCGGGTGTCGTGGGTGATCAGCACGAGTTCGCTCCCTGGCCTGGGGGTCGGGCCTGCGCCCGCCGATGCGGGCCGAGCCTAGCGCCTCTCCCGGGCACGGGGCGGGTGGGCGGTGCCGGCGGGCGGCCCGGCGGGCGGGCACGCACCGGCGCCGCCGCAGCGGGACTCCCGCGGCGGCGGCGCCGGTGTCTGCCGTATGCGGTTGTCCTGACCAGGTGGAACCCGAGCCGTCTCCCCGAGTGGACGGCACGGGGCGCTGTCGCCCCGCCGGGGCGCCGACCGGATGCCGGCGCGAGGCTCCTCGCGGCTAGCTCTCCGCGAGGATGTGCGACAGCTCCTGGTCGAGGTCGAAGTGACGGTGTTCCGTGCCGGGGGGCACGGCGGCGTCGGTCCGCTTCAGGAACGACTCCAGGGCCCGCGCCGGGGCCTCGAGCAGAGCCTCGCCCTCAGGAGAGCTCAGGGCGATGCAGACAACGCCCTGACCGTGGCTGCGGGACGGCCAGACTCGGACGTCGCCGGTGCCGGTAGGTCGGTGCAGACCTTCGGCGAGGAGGTCGCGGGCGAACACCCATTCGACCGTCTCCTCGGCTCCGGTGTGGAAGGTGGCGTGCACGGCATAGGGATCGGCCGTGTCATACCGCAGTCCTGCGGGAACGGGCAGTGAGGACTCGCTCGACACAACGAGGCGCAGGTGCAGCTCGCAGCTGACCGTGGTGTTCATAAGCGCCAGGGCCTTTCGCTCAGTGTGCGCTCGGGGATTCGCACGTCGGCGAAATCGACATGCCACCTACGGTGCCGTTGTAAACCCCTCTGAGGGTTTTGAGGGGCTTTACGTAGCTCGTACGGCCGAGTCTTTCTTGTCGAGGAACGGCCATTCCGGTGAGAGGAATGCGTCCGGTAGGTTTGGCTCCATGAATACGGGGAGTGACGAGTCGGCCGAGGGGGTCGCGGGCGCCGGGCGGGCCCCCGCGCAGTCGCACGAGAAGCCGCTCGGCTCGCGGGCGCCGGAGTACGTGCGGGCGCGCAGGGCGCTGCACCTGAGCTGGCAGGTCGGCGTCTTCGTCGTCGGCCTCGCGGTCGTGGTCGCCGGCATCATCATGCTGCCGCTGCCGGGCCCCGGCTGGCTGGTGATCTTCGCGGGCATGGCGATCTGGGCGACCGAGTTCGTCTGGGCGCAGCTCGTGCTGCGCTGGACGAAGCGCAAGGTCACCGAGGCCGCGCAGCGCGCCCTCGACCCGCGCGTACGGCGCCGCAACATCATCCTCACCACCGTCGGCGTGGTGATCATCGCCGTCCTCGTCGGGATCTACGTGTGGAAGTTCGGCCTGGAGATGCCCTGGCGCATCAAGGAGTGAGACCGGCGGCGGGCGGCGGGTGTCCGGACCGCGTGAGGTGGTCCGGGGCACCCCCTGACATGGGGTAATGTTCTTCCTGCGCCCGGGCGATTAGCTCAGTGGGAGAGCGCTTCGTTCACACCGAAGAGGTCACTGGTTCGAACCCAGTATCGCCCACCCGGACCGAAGGCCCTGGAGATCCCGTCTCCGGGGCCTTCGGCGTATCCCGGCACACGGGGAACACCGCGTGGCGCATACCCCCGCGATCCGATTCCCCGGATCTGTTTCCGCGTCAGAACGGAAAAGCGTTCCGCGAGAACACCGAACTCCGCTTCCGCGGGCACGATCTGACGCAATGTGGTCCTTTTCCGTCGCTTCCCCGCTCTTTAATTCACCGCCGGGGCCGCGCGGTGCCGCCCCTCGCAGCCCCTCGCCTCCCGTCGCCTCCCGTCCCCGCCCGGTGATCCCGCGCCGCACGGCGACAGCGGCCCCCGCGCCCGGCAGACTCGGCGCATGACCGACCGCGACTGGTGCCACTACCGCTTCCGCAGCGTGTGGGAACTGCCCGCACCCCCCGCCGCCGTCCACGCCGTCCTCGAACGGGCCGAGGAGTACCCGCGCTGGTGGCCCCAGGTCCGCTCGGTCACCGCCCACGACGACGACAGCGGCGTCGCCGTCTTCCGGTCCTTCCTCCCGTACGCCCTCGCCGTCACCGTGCGCCGCCGCGGCCACGCGCCCGGCACCGGGGTGCTGGAGATCGCCCTGGGCGGTGACCTCGACGGGTGGGTGCGCTGGACGCTGGCCCCGCTGCCCGGCGGCGCCACCCGCGCCCTCTACGAGCAGGAGGTCGAGGTCCGCAAACCCCTCATGCGGCGCCTCGCCCTGCCGGCCAGGCCCCTCTTCCTCGCCAACCATGCCTGGATGATGCGCGGCGGCCGGCGCGGTCTCGCCGACCTCCTGCGACCGGTTTGAACTGAACCCGCCGCGACCTGTATTGTTCAACCCGTTCCCGGGCGATTAGCTCAGTGGGAGAGCGCTTCGTTCACACCGAAGAGGTCACTGGTTCGAACCCAGTATCGCCCACCCGGAAGAACCGGCCCGCCGTACTGGCGGGCCGGTTTTCGTTGTGCCAGACCCCAGAGGTCAGGCCCCCACAGGTCAGGCCGCCATCGGTCAGGCCGCCGCCGGGAGTTCCGGGCGCAGCGGCCACGCCGGGTCCACCACCTCCGGCGTCCCCGACCGCGCGAACCACGCCTGAAGACCCCGCGCCTGCGACGCGTGCCACCCCGCCTGCAACACATGCAGCTCGGCGGGGGAGAGGCGGTCGAGCCGCCCCGCGAACCGGCGCCCCAGCGCCCGCACCACGTCCAGCGCCGCCAGCGCGTCCGCCGCCGCGTCGTGCGCCTCCGCCAACTCCACCTCGTAGTGCGCGCACAGATCCGTCAGCGTCCGCCGCCCCTTGCGATAGCGGTCCAGATGCTTGTCCAGCACCCGGGGATCGAGCACGCACAGCGCGGAGCGGTCCAGATGCCGGGACAGCGACGACGCCCGGTGCCGCCGCAACTCCCGGTCCAGCAACGTCAGATCGAACGGCGCGTTCATCACCACCAGCGGGCGGCCCGCCGTCGCCTGCTCCGCCAGCGCCCGGCCCACCTCGTCCATCACCGGGGCCGGCCAGCGCCCGTTGCGCTGGAGATGAGCGTCCGTCAGCCCGTGTATCCGCGACGCCTCCGGCGGCACCGGCACCCCCGGATCGACCAGCCACCGCCGCACCCGGGGCCGCGCCCCCGCCGCGTCCTGGACCACGACCGCCGCCGACACGATCCGGTCCCGCTCCACGTCCACGCCCGTCGTCTCGGTGTCGAAGGCGGCCAACGGGCCCTCGTACCAGCACGTCATGACCCACCAACTCCTCTGCTCCCCACGGCAGATGACGCGCCGTCGCACGCCGAAGGCTGCCGACCTCGGTGATACCCGGACCGTTTGCGTCGTACGCCGAGCGGTGACAACACAGGTACGAGTCATGGCGGTTCAGCGGGATCCCGTTGACCGGCCCTTGATCAACCCCCTGGTTCCCCGCGCGGCCCGCCCCGGGAACCACCCTCCCCGGAAGGCACGTTGGACCATGGCGCTCGCACGGCCCGAGCAGGGCCTGCCGCTGCCCGACCGGATCACCCCCGCGCGCGGCACCCTCGCCACGACCGCCTGCATGGAGACCCTCCAGGTGGGCTATCTGCACGCCGTCGCGGCGGCCGCCGGCTGCTCGCTGTCACAGCCGTTCCCCGACAACGGCATCGACTGGCACGTCAGTCACAGCGCCCCCGGCCACACCGTGGACGACGAGGTCACCATCAAGGTCCAGCTCAAGGCCACGTACCAGATCGCGCCCGGACCGCCCGGGCCCACCTTCGGCTTCACCCTCGACAACGCCCACCTGGCCAAGCTCGCCCGCACCCCCGTGTCCGTCCACAAGATCCTCGTCGTGATGCTCGTGCCGCGCTCCCAGGACGACTGGCTGCGCGCCGGACACGACCGCCTCGACCTACGGCACTGCTGCTACTGGACCAACCTCGCCGGCCACCCGGTCACCGGCCGCCACCGCACCACCGTCCGCATCCCCACCGCGCGGATCTTCGACGACCGCGCCCTGTGCGAGATCATGACCCGCGTCGGCACCGGCGGACGGCCCTGAGCCGACCACGGGCGCGCGGCCTCGGAAGGAGACCCGGCCATGCACCACCGCCCGAACGAGACCGCCCCCGGCCTCCGCCCGCTCGACACCCCGCACCCCGACCCCGCCCACGCCCCTGACCTCGCCCCCGGCCTCGCCCCCGGCCTCGACGCAGGACTCGGCGCAGGACTCGACGAGGGACCCGATCCCGCCCGCGTCGATCCCGCCGTCCTCGCCGCCCTCCTCGCCCGGCACGGCTGGCGGCGCCGGGGCGGGGCCACCGGCCGCTACACCCGCTGGACGGCACCCGGACCCGGCAGCCCCGCGAGCCTCCTCGTCCCCGACACCCGCGCCTTCCCCGACAGCGACGACCTGCTCGGCGAGGCCCTGCTCGCCCTCCGGCGCGGCGCCGGACCCGCCGCCCGCGAGGTCCTTGTCGCCCTCACCGTGCCCAGCGACGAGATCCGCTGGTGGCGCGATGTCGCCCCGGGCCCCGGCGGCGCCCCCGCGCTCAGCGCCGAGGAACACCTGCGCACCGCCGCCCGCCGCACCCTGCTCGCCGCCGCCCTCGCCGTCCGCTGCCGCACCGGCTACCACGGCGCCCGCCACCGCGGCCCCGCCGGCGCGGCCCTCGACCGCGTCCTCGTCCAAGGCGCCCCCGACGGCCGCCGTCTCACCGCGTTCGTGCCGACCGAAGGCGGCCGCGCCCTCGCCGTCCGGCTGCATCAGGCGCTCTACGCCGCCCGCGAGGCCATCGACTACCGGCGCGCCACCGGCGGCATGGACGCCTTCGACGGCGCGGTCGAGGCCGGCGTCAGCCACGAGATGACCGAGGCCCTGATCACCCTCGTCCACGGCAGCGAGGGCGCCCGCGTCGCCGTCTCCTGGGCCCCCGCCGCCGGCGTCCCCGACGAGTGCACCGACGGCGACGCCCCCGTCGAGTTCTCGCCCGGCGACCTCGGCGTGCTGCGCGAGGCCGCCGCCCGCTACCGGCGCGCCGAGCCCGCCGTCCCCGTCCGCGTCACCGGCACCGTCGTACGGCTGCGCAGGACCGCTCCCGGCGGCGAGGGCACCGTACGGCTGCGGGTGCTCGCCGGGGCCGAGGTGCCGTACCTGCGGATGACGCTGGACGAGGAGGCGTACCGCATCGCCGGCCAGGCCCATCTCGTCGGGCTGCCCATCCGCGTCCACGGCCGCCTGGAGAGCCGGGGCGGCTTCCGCAGGCTGACCGGCGCCGGCGGTGTCGTACCCGTACAGGTCGAGGAGGCCGAGCGGGACCGGCTGGTCAAGGCGCTCCAGGAGAACCTGGACTTCTTCGAGGAGGCGTGCGCGGGGGAGGGGTGACGCCCGGCGGACGGGTCCGGGGCGCCGGGGACAAACCGTTTAGCGACCGGGCCGGACGACTCGGTACGATCGCTACTGCGCGCGTCACAGGTAATGGCGCGGCGTTCCATCTTCAGGCAGGAGAGATCCGGTGTCAGACGTCCGTGTGACCATCCAACGCGATTCCGAGCGGGAAGAGCGCGTGGTGACGACGGGCACTACGGCCGCCGACCTCTTCGCAGGCGATCGCAGTGTCGTCGCCGCCCGCGTGGCCGGCGAGCTGAAGGACCTCGCGTACGCCGTCCAGGACGGCGAGGAGGTCGAGCCCGTCGAGATCGGCTCCGAGGACGGGCTGAACATCCTGCGCCACTCCACCGCGCACGTGATGGCGCAGGCCGTGCAGGAGCTGTTCCCCGAGGCCAAGCTCGGTATCGGCCCGCCCATCAAGGACGGCTTCTACTACGACTTCGACGTCAAGGAGCCGTTCACCCCCGAGGACCTCAAGCGCATCGAGAAGAAGATGCAGGAGATCCAGAAGCGGGGCCAGAAGTTCTCCCGGCGCGTCACCACCGACGACGACGCCCGCGTCGAGCTGGCCGACGAGCCCTACAAGCTGGAGCTGATCGGCCTCAAGGGCAACGCGGCACAGGCCGCCGACGGCGCCGACGCCGAGGTCGGCTCCGGCGAGCTGACCATCTACGACAACCTCGACGCGAAGACCGGCGACCTGTGCTGGAAGGACCTCTGCCGAGGCCCCCACCTGCCCTCGACCCGCGCCATCCCCGCGTTCAAGCTGATGCGCTCCGCCGCCGCCTACTGGCGCGGCAGCGAGAAGAACCCGCAGCTCCAGCGCATCTACGGGACCTCCTGGCCGACCAAGGACGAGCTGAAGGGCTACCTCGACTTCCTCGCCGAGGCCGAGAAGCGCGACCACCGCAAGCTGGGCGCCGAGCTGGACCTGTTCTCCTTCCCGGAGGAGCTGGGCCCTGGCCTCGCCGTGTTCCACCCCAAGGGCGGGGTGATCCGCAAGGTCATGGAGGACTACTCGCGCCGCCGCCACGAGGCGTCCGGCTACGAGTTCGTCAACACCCCGCACATCTCGAAGGAGCACCTCTTCGAGACCTCGGGCCACCTCCCGCACTACGCGGAGGGCATGTTCCCGCCCATCCAGTTCGACGAGCAGAACTACCGCCTCAAGGCGATGAACTGCCCGATGCACAACCTGATCTTCAAGTCGCGCGGGCGTTCCTACCGTGAACTGCCGCTGCGCCTCTTCGAGTTCGGCACCGTGTACCGGTACGAGAAGTCCGGCGTCGTGCACGGCCTGACCCGCTCGCGCGGCTTCACCCAGGACGACTCGCACATCTACTGCACGAAGGAGCAGATGCCACAGGAGCTGGACACGCTCCTGACCTTCGTGCTCGACCTGCTGCGCGACTACGGCCTGACCGAGTTCGAACTGGAGCTGTCCACGCGCGACGACTCCGACAAGTTCATCGGCACCGACGAGGACTGGGCCGAGGCCACGGAGGCGCTGCGGCTCGCCGCCGAGAAGCAGAACCTGCCGCTGGTCCCGGACCCGGGCGGCGCCGCCTACTACGGGCCGAAGATCTCCGTGCAGGCCAAGGACGCCATCGGCCGCTCCTGGCAGATGTCGACGCTCCAGGTCGACTTCAACCAGCCCAAGCGGTTCGGCCTGGAGTACACCGCCGCGGACGGCTCGCGCCAGCAGCCCGTCATGCTGCACCGCGCCCTGTTCGGCTCCATCGAGCGGTTCTTCGGCGTGCTGCTTGAGCACTACGCGGGCGCGTTCCCGGCGTGGCTCGCGCCCGTGCAGGCGGTCGGCATCCCGATCGGCGACGCGCACGTGGAGTACTTGCAGGAGTTCGCCGAGAAGGCGCGCGCCCAGGGCCTGCGGGTCGAGGTCGACTCGTCGTCGGACCGCATGCAGAAGAAGATCCGCAACCAGCAGAAGGCCAAGGTGCCCTTCATGGTCATCGCGGGCGACGAGGACATGAACGCCGGTTCGGTCTCCTTCCGCTACCGCGACGGCTCGCAGGAGAACGGCATCCCGGTCGACGAGGCCATCGCCAAGATCGTGAAGGTCGTCGAGGAGCGGGCGCAGGTCTGATCCGTCAGACGCCCTCACCGGTGTCACGGGCCCCCGGGGAATTCCGCGGGGGCCTGTCGGCGTCCTGGGCGCGTACGGTCTCGCCCTCCCGCGCGAACACCTGGACCAGCCACGACGAGAACGAGCCGGTGACCGCCCCGAGCAGTGCGAGACCGCAGGCCATCAGGCCCACCGAGACCAGTCGGCCGAGCGCGGTCACCGGCGTCTTGTCGCCGAAGCCCGTCGTCGACAGGGTCGTGCACGTGAACCACACGGCGTCCCCGTACGTCCGGATGTCCGCCCCCGGCACCCCGTGCTCCTGCTGGTACACGGCGAGGGACCCCGCGAAGCCCAGCAGCGCGACGGACACCCCCGCGTAGGTGATCACCCGCGCGTACAGCGCCAGCCGGGGCCGGTCGCGGTGCCGCTGCACGGTCTCGTACGCCTGCACGATCCGCACCGGCCGCAGCAGCGGCAGCAGCAGGACGAGGGTGTCCAGCCAGTGCGTCCGTACGAAGCGGGCGGGGCGCTGCCGGCTCAGGCGCAGCCGGACGACGTAGTCGACGAGGAAGACCGCCCACGCGGCGAGCGTGACCGCGAGGCTCAGGTGCCTGACCCAGCCGGGCAGCGCGTGGCCGAGGACGTGGACCGCGTACGAGGCGAGAAAGAGCAGGGACGCGGTGGCGAGGACGGCGCCGTTGTGCCGCTCCCAGCGGGCCAGGGGAGTGTCGGTCATCCGCACAGGATCGCCCGGGGTGCCTGGCGGCGGGCCCCGGCGACACGCCCCGCCGAGGTGACGCCATATGCTGCCTTTCATGACGAGTGAGCCGGAGCAGCAGATCGGTCCTGTGGGTGAGCCGGACGGATTCGGGCGTCTGTGGACCCCGCACCGCATCGCCTACATCCAGGGAGAGGGCAAGCCCACCGGCCCCGGCGCGGACGACGGCTGTCCCTTCTGCGCGGCCCCCGGCAAGTCCGACGAGGACGCGCTGATCGTGGCGCGCGGTGAGCACGTCTTCGCCATCCTGAACCTGTACCCGTACAACGGCGGGCATCTGATGGTGCTGCCGTACCGGCACGTCGCGGACTACACGGACCTCGACGACGCGGAGACGGCCGAGCTGGCGCTGTTCACCAAGCGGGCGATGACGGCTCTGCGGTCGGCGTCCGGCGCACACGGCTTCAACATCGGCATGAACCAGGGCGCCGTCGCCGGGGCGGGGATCGCCGCGCATCTGCACCAGCATGTCGTGCCGCGCTGGGGCGGGGACACGAACTTCATGCCGGTCGTCGGCCACACGAAGGTGCTCCCGCAGCTCCTGAGCGACGTCCGCACGATGCTCGCCAAGTCCTGGCCCACCCCCTGACCCCAGCCCCGCAATGGGCGAGGACCGCGAGATCACACCCCCACCCAGCCCCGTAAGGGGCGCGGGGAACTGCGCGAGCAACCACCCACGCCCCGCACCCACCGACGAACCCCTGGCCGGACGAAGCCCCGTAAGGGGCGCGGGGAACTGCGCGAGAACCCCCACCCACCCGCACCCGAAAACCAAACCCGACGCAGCCGCCCCGGCGCACGACGCAGCCGAACCCTGAACCCGCCCCAAGCGGCCAGCGCTCACGCGTCGTAGACATCAGCCTTCCGCGGCGAAGCATCCTGCACCTGCCCGCTGAGGAACCCGGACCGCGTACCGAACTTCGTCGTGTCCACGCCGTGCTCCTCCAGCACCCGGAACGCCGCCGCGTGCACGACCCGCAGCACCGGCGTGGCCGTACGCAGCGCGTCGTCCGCCATGAACCGGTGCCGCCAGGGCTGGTCGGCCCAGGCGTGCCGCAGGCCGAACGGCTCGGGCAGGACCAGCTTGCCGCCGAGGTGGTCGAGGACCGGCGGGTACCACGTGAACGGCGCGCGGACCGCGAGACGCACGACCTCGTCGGGGTCGATCAGCGGCAGCGTCTTCTCGGTGGTCTCCCAGAAGCGTATGGACTTCGAGACGGTCTTCGTCTTCGGCGCCGGCTTCGACGTGAACAGCGAGTTGACCGGGCCGAGCGCGTGGCCGGTGATCTCGATGCGCAGCGTCTCGTGCAGCACGGTCACCGTGATGAGCATGGTGATGACCAACTGGCCGTCCCACAGCGTGAACTGGACGCCCAGATAGTGCCGGTCGCCGCTGCCGAACTGCTGCTCGTTGCAGATCCGCTGTATCTCGTGCTGCTTGATCTGGTACGCGTCGACGTCCTCGCCCGACGGCCGGGCCACCGCCTTCGCGTTCTCCCCGACCGGCGTCACGATCCAGTGCTTGATCGAGGGGGTGGGGAAGCCGCCCGTGTGCAGCGGGCCGCGCTCCAGGAGCCGCAGTTGGTCGTGGATGGCCCGGATGACGTCCCAGCTGCGGAACGGGTGGATCTCCTTGCCGGGGTCGCGGGAGACCAGGTCTTCCGCGAGCTGCCAGCTTCCCCAGCGGGTGCCCATGCCGAGGATGCCCTTGGGGCCGGCGTAGAACACGGAGTTCGACTGCTGTTCGGCGCTGAGGCGGGCGAGGCCCTGGCGCAGTTGCTCGGCCGCGTCGCCGGGGGTGCCCGGCACCGCCTCGGGGATCTTCGCGCCGATGCCGCCGCCCGACAGCAGTCCGTCCCACCGGTCCCGCAGGTCTCTCGCGGTGCCCTCGCAGATCTGCCGGGCCCAGAACCCGCCGACGAGGGGCGCGACGAACGAGAGCCGCAGGTACCAGGCGAGGGGCCCGCCGAACGGCAGCCGGATCAGCAGGATCACGACGCCGACGCCGACGACGGCCATCACCGCCGTCATCACGGCGGCCCGCCCGCGGGCCTCGCGCTCCTTCTTGCGGGCCTCGCGCTTGACCGCCGAGGCGCCGCCCTCCGCCTCCTTGGCCTCCTTCTCCGCCTGCGCCACCTTGTTGTTGTTCGTACGGCGGATCTGGAAGGCGGCCAGCCACAGCAGGAAGCCGGGCAGGAACAGGAAGCCGAAGACGACGGTGACGAGGGTCAGCATCCGGTCGCGCCCGCGCCTGATGTTCGTCGCGGCGAGGCAGTGCTCCACGACGACCTGCGGCTCGGTGCCGAACGACTGGATGAGCGGCTTGCGTCCGCCGCCCAGCATCCGCACCTGCACCGCGCGCGAGAACGCCTCACCGAGATTGGGCGCGAACAGCGACCACATGCCCTTCGTGACCGTGGACTTGTGCCACTCGTTGTTCGCGTCCTCCATCTTGGCCGCCGGGTCGTCGCGGTACGCGGCCGACGCGATGGCGAACGTGGCCGCGGTCTGGCCCGCGGAACCCTGGAGCGGCACCTGCGCTCCCGGCCTGAAATCGAATGCGTCGTCCGCCACTGCCGCCCCCATCGCCGCCCTGCCCGCTGCT
This sequence comes from Streptomyces sp. NPDC107550, assembly GCF_055639095.1. Lineage (NCBI taxonomy): Bacteria > Bacillati > Actinomycetota > Actinomycetes > Kitasatosporales > Streptomycetaceae > Streptomyces > Streptomyces sp. NPDC107550. Next base: position 98,330 of record NZ_JBVKBC010000009.1, on the reverse strand, counting down.
GCGGCTCTTCCCGACTTCCCTGCCCCGCACACCTGTTGATCAGTTCATCGTGCTGATCACGTTGATCGTCGTCCAGCGTAACGGCCGCCACCGACATCCCGCTCCGGGTCACGGAATGCCGGTGGCCGCAAGGGCGCGGACCGGCCGATCACGCGCCGTCGAGGGCCTGCCGGCGCAGCCGGTCGCCGAGTGCGGCGGGCATCGGCTCATGCCGGACGTAGCGGCGCTCGAAGCGGGCGGTGCCGTGCGAGAGCGCCCGCAGGTCCACCGCGTACCGCTCGATCTCGATCTCCGGCACCTCCGCCCTGACCAGCGTCCGCCCGCCCGGTGTCTGCTCGGTGCCCACGACCCGGCCCCGGCGCGCGGACAGATCGCTCATCACGGCACCCACGTACTCGTCGCCGACCAGGACCCGTACTTCGGCGACCGGCTCCAGCAGATGGATGCGGGCGCCCGCCGCCGCGTCGCGCAGAGCCAGCGCGCCTGCCGTCTGGAACGCGGCGTCGGAGGAGTCCACCGAGTGCGCCTTGCCGTCCAGGAGCGTCACGCGTACGTCGGTCAGGGGGTGCCCGGCGGCGACTCCCTTGGCGGCCTGAGCCCGTACGCCCTTCTCGACGGACGGGATGAACGGGCGGGGGACCGCGCCGCCGACGACCTTGTCGACGAACTCGATGCCGGAGCCGGGCGGCAGCGGCGCCACCTCGATCTCGCAGACCGCGTACTGGCCGTGCCCGCCGGACTGCTTGACGTGCCGCCCGCGCCCGCCCGCCCGGTCCGCGAACGTCTCGCGCAGCGCCACCTGATGCCCGACGACGTCCACCTGGACCCCGTACCGGCTGCGCAGCCGTTCGAGCGCCACCTCCGCGTGGGCCTCGCCGAGACACCACAGGACGAGCTGGTGCGTGTCCGGGTTCTGCTCCAGGCGCATCGTCGGGTCCTCGGCGACCAGGCGGGTCAGGCCCTGCGACAGTTTGTCCTCGTCGGCCTTGCTGTGGGCCTGGACGGCGAGGGGGAGCAGCGGCTCCGGCAGGTCCCAGGGCGTCATGAGCAGCGGGTCGCCCTTGGCGGAGAGGGTGTCGCCGGTCTCCGCGCGGCTGAGCTTGGCCACGCACGCGAGGTCGCCCGCGACGCACTGGGAGAGCGTGCGCTGCTGCTTGCCGAAGGGCGCCGAGAGCGCGCCGACGCGTTCGTCGGCCTCGTGCAGCGGGCGCTCCTCGTGCCCCGGGTCGGTGAGGCCGTGGCCCGAGACGTGGACGGTGTCGTCGGGGCGCAGGGTGCCGGAGAAGACGCGGACGAGGGAGACACGGCCGACGTAGGGGTCGGAGGACGTCTTGACGACCTCGGCGACCAGCGGTCCTGCCGGATCGCAGGGGATGGTTCCGCGGTCCGTGCCGTCCGGCGTGGTGACGGCCGGCGCGGGGCGCTCCAGCGGGGTCGGGAAGCCGCCGGTGATCAGTTCGAGGAGTTCGACCGTGCCGATGCCCTGGCGGGTGCCCTCGGGCGCCGGGGCCGCGGCGAGGACGGGGTGGAAGACACCGCGCGCGACGGCCCGCTCCAGGTCGTCGATCAACGTCTTGACGTCGATGTCCTCGCCGCCGAGATAGCGGTCCATCAGGGTCTCGTCCTCGCTCTCGGCGATGATCCCCTCGATGAGCCGGTCGCGGGCCTCGTCGAGCGCGGGCAGCCGCCCGGCGTCCGGCGCGGACTCCACGCGTTCGCCAGACGCGTAGTCGTACACCCGGCGCGTCAGCAGCCCCACCAGGCCCGTCACCGGCGCGTGCCCGTCCGGCGCGGGCTCGCCGCGCAGCGGCAGATACAGCGGCAGCACGGCGTCCGGGTCGTCGCCGCCGAACACCTCGGCGCACGCGCGGGTGACCTCCTCGAAGCCGGCGCGGGCCGCCTCCAGGTGCGTGACGACGATGGCCCGGGGCATGCCGACGGCCGCGCACTCCTCCCACAGCGTCCTGGTCGCCCCCGCCATGGTCTGCGGGCCGTCCGCCGCCGAGACGACGAAGAGGGCCGCGTCCGCCGCCCGCAGACCGGCCCTCAGCTCCCCGACGAAGTCCGCGTAGCCGGGGCTGTCCAGCAGATTGATCTTGCAGCCGCCCCAGGCGAGGGGGACCAGCGAGAGCTGCACCGAGCGCTGCCGGCGCTGCTCGATCTCGTCGTGGTCCGAGACGCAGGTGCCGTCCTCGACGCGGCCCGCCCGGTTCACCGCCCCCGCCGTCTGCGCGAGGGCCTCCACCAGTGTCGTCTTGCCCGAGCCGCTGTGGCCGACCAGGACCACGTTGCGTACGGTCGCGGGGTGGTCGGCCGTCACCGCCCTGCCGGCGGCCCCGGGGTGTGTGTGCGCCCTGTCGCCCATGTCCTTGCCTCCCGCTTCGCTGCCACCCTGCGGTGGTCTTGCTCGGGACCTCGTCATGCGGCGAGCGGACACGCGAAGCCGCGTGCAAGGAGGCGGCTCCGGCGGCGCCCGCGGTGTCTTCGAGCTTTGCACTCGGCTCCGCGCGCGTCCATACGTCGTACCCGATAGCACATACGTCGTACGGGATCGCACGCGCGCGTGGTGGCCCGGCGGCCGTCAGGGCGCGCGCGTGGCTACGATGGGCCAGCCGGTGGCCAGCAGGGGCCGCACGGCCACCGACCCTCCGGGAAGGCCATGCTGAACAAGTACGCGCGTGCATTCTTCACGCGTGTCCTCACACCGTTCGCCGCGTTTCTCATCCGCCGCGGGGTCAGCCCCGACGCGGTCACGCTCCTGGGCACCGCGGGAGTGGTGGCGGGCGCGCTGGTCTTCTATCCGCGCGGCGAGTTCTTCTGGGGCACCGTCGTCATCACGCTGTTCGTGTTCTCGGACCTCGTCGACGGCAACATGGCCCGCCAGCTCGGCCGCTCCAGCCGCTGGGGCGCGTTCCTCGACTCCACGCTCGACCGGGTGGCGGACAGCGCGATCTTCGGCGGTCTGGCGCTCTGGTACGCGGGCGGCGGCGACGACAACGTGCTGTGCGCGGTCTCCATCTTCTGCCTCGCCAGCGGCCAGGTCGTCTCGTACACCAAGGCGCGCGGCGAGTCCATCGGCCTGCCCGTCGCGGTCAACGGCCTGGTGGAGCGCGCCGAGCGGCTCGTCATCTCCCTGGTCGCGGCCGGCTTCGCGGGCCTGCACAAGTTCGGCGTGCCCGGCATTCAGTACCTGCTGCCCGTCGCCCTGTGGATCGTCGCCGTCGGCAGCCTCGTCACGCTGATCCAGCGCGTGGTCACCGTGCGCCGCGAGTCGGCGGAGGCGGACGCGGCGGCGCACGGCGCGGGCCGGGAGCAGGAGGAGACCGCCTCGTGAGCAGCGCGCAGGACCGTGTGACCGACGCGCTGTACGGGCTGGGCTGGGCGGGCGTCAAGAAGCTCCCCGAGCCCGTCGCGGCCCGCCTCGGGCGCACCATCGCGGACGCCACCTGGCGCCGGCGCGGCAAGGGCGTACAGCGCCTGGAGGCCAACCTCGCGCGCGTGGTGCCCGACGCCACGCCCGAGCGGCTGCGCGCCCTGTCCCGGGCCGGCATGCGCTCGTACCTGCGCTACTGGATGGAGTCCTTCCGGCTGCCCGCGTGGAGCAGGCAGCGCATCGAGAACGGCTTCGCCGGGCAGGACCTGCACCACCTCACCGAAGCGCTGGAGGCCGGCAAGGGCGTCGTCCTCGCGCTGCCGCACATGGGCAACTACGACCTCGCGGGCGCCTGGGTCACGACCAAGCTGGGCATCCCGTTCACGACGGTCGCCGAGCGGCTCAAGCCGGAGACCCTGTACGACCGGTTCGTCGCCTACCGCGAGGGCCTCGGCATGGAGGTCCTGCCGCACGCGGGCGGCTCCGCGTTCGGCACGCTGGCCCGGCGGCTGCGCGCGGGCGGCCTCGTCTGCCTGGTCGCGGACCGGGACCTGTCCACGTCGGGCGTCGAGGTGACGTTCTTCGGCGAGAGGACGCGGATGCCCGCCGGGCCCGCCGCCCTCGCCCAGCAGACCGGCGCGGCGCTGCTCCCGGTGACGCTCTGGTTCGACGACACGCCCGTCATGCGCGGCCGCGTCCACCCGCCCGTCGAGGTGCCCGCGACAGGCACCCGGGCCGAGAAGACGTCCACGATGACACAGGCGCTGGCCGACGCCTTCGCCACCGGCATCGCGGACCACCCGGAGGACTGGCACATGCTGCAACGGCTGTGGCTCGCCGACCTGGAGCGTTTCGAGGAGCGGCCCGCGTGAGGATCGGAATCGTCTGCCCCTACTCGTGGGACGTGCCCGGTGGCGTCCAGTTCCACATCCGTGACCTGGCGGAGCACCTGATCGCCCTCGGGCACGAGGTCTCCGTCCTCGCCCCGGCGGACGAGGAGACCCCGCTGCCGCCGTACGTGGTGTCGGCAGGCCGCGCGGTGCCGGTCCCGTACAACGGCTCGGTGGCGCGGCTGAACTTCGGCTTCCTGAGCGCGGCCCGCGTACGCCGATGGCTGCACGACGGCACCTTCGACGTCATCCACATCCATGAGCCGGCCTCGCCCTCGCTCGGGCTGCTGACGTGCTGGGCGGCGCAGGGTCCCATCGTGGCGACCTTCCACACCTCCAACCCGCGCTCGCGGGCCATGATCGCCGCCTACCCGATCCTCCAGCCGGCGCTGGAGAAGATCAGCGCCCGCATCGCCGTCAGCGAGTACGCCCGCCGCACCCTCGTCGAACACCTGGGCGGCGACGCGGTCGTCATTCCCAACGGCGTCGACGTGGACTTCTTCGCGCGCGCGGAGCCCCGGCCCGAGTGGGAGGGCGGCACGATCGGCTTCATCGGACGGATCGACGAACCCCGCAAGGGCCTGCCCGTGCTCATGAAGGCGCTGCCCCGGATCCTCGCCGAGCACCCCGACACCCGGCTGCTGGTCGCGGGGCGCGGTGACGAGGAGGAGGCCGTCGCCTCCCTGCCCGAGCGGATGCGCGAGCGCGTCGAGTTCCTCGGCATGGTCAGCGACGAGGACAAGGCGCGCCTGCTGCGCAGCGTCGACCTGTACGTCGCGCCCAACACCGGCGGCGAGTCCTTCGGCATCATCCTCGTCGAGGCGATGTCGGCGGGCGCCCCGGTGCTCGCCTCCGACCTCGACGCGTTCGCCCAGGTCCTCGACCAGGGCAACGCGGGCGAGCTGTTCGCCAACGAGGACGCCGACGCCCTCGCCGACGCCGCCGTCCGCCTCCTGTCTGACCCGGCCCGGCGCACCGAACTGCGCGAGCACGGCAGCAAGCACGTACGCCGCTTCGACTGGTCCACGGTCGGCGCGGACATCCTCTCCGTCTACGAGACCGTCACCCAGGGCGCCTCGGCGGTCGGCGAGGACGAACGGATCGGCCTGTGGGGCCGCCTGAAAGCCACCCGCGACTGACCGGCCCCGGGGACGCCCGAAGGCCCGCCCGGGGCCGCACACGGGCCCTACACTCGCCGCCGTGCTCCGCATCACCCCGTGCGCCGCCGACGCGCCCGAGCTGTCGGCCCTGCTCCTCGCCAACCACGGCGAACACGTGCGCCGCTACCCCGAACTCGCGGGCGCCTTCCGCGCGGTCGTCGTCGACGACGCCTCCTACCTGCTCGCGTTCCACCCCGACCACGGCGACGACCGCCCGGTGGGCTGCTGCGCCGTCCAGCCGCTGACCGCGCCGGGCGTCCCCCCGCGCGCGTACGAACTCAAACGCATGTACGTGCTACCCGGAGCGCGCCGGCTCGGGGTCGGCCGGGAGCTGGTGGCCGCCGCCGAGCAGGTGGCTTCCCAACACGGCGCCGATGCCCTCTACTTGGAGACCGGCGTCCGGCACCACGCGGCCCTGCGGCTCTACGAGGAGTGCGGCTTCACCCCCGTCCCGCTGTACGAGCCCTACCTCGACGACCCGTTCGCGCGCTGCTACGCCAAGCGCCTCGCCAGGAGGCCGCTCTGAGGGGGAACTGAGGGGGAGGGGCCATGTGGGGCATCCGTCTTCGGCGCCGGCAGACGCATCCGGTGGAGCAGCAATCGTGGCGCTGGTGGGTCAGCAGCCGCTCCGCGTGGCTGCTGCTCGGCGGCCTGTTCGGCTCGCTGATCCTGCTCTCGTTCGCCCTCGCCGCCCTCCAGTCGGCCAGCCCGCCGGCCGGAGCGCGGCGGGCGGACCGGTTCGACGACCTCAGCGACTTCCTGCACCTGACCGCCGTCATCTTCCAGTCGCTGCTCGGCAGCCGCGACTACCCGGCCGACGAACCGCCGAGCACACTCGCGGACGTCCTCGGCTCGTTCGCCGCGGGGGTCTCCCTCGTCCTGCCCGCCCTGGTCATCGCGGTCGTCTTCGTACGCCTCTATGCGATCCGCGGGTTCGTGTGGCGCACGTCGGTCAGCGTGTGCCTGCCCTGGGAGGTGGACGAGGTGCCCTACCGGCAGGAGCTCGAAGGCACCCACAAGGGCACGCTCGCCGTGCGCTTCTACAAGCAACTGCGCCACCTGGCCATCTCCGACCTGCGCTGCGAGGCGTATCTGCGCTTCCTCGAACCGTCGGGCGTGGACGGCTCGCGGCTCATCCGCACCCATCCGCTGAAGGTCCTCGGTTCGCAGGGCACCCGCGTCGACTCCCGGCTGTGGCCCGTCTCGCGCGCGGGCACCACGTTCACCCTGTGGATCCCCATGGACGCCGAACTCGACGGCGGCCTCATCCGGACCGTGCAGGGCGTCGACATCGCCGACAGCAGCCTGCACGAACTGCTCGTACGGGTCTCCGGCAAGGTCGGCGGGCTCGGCGTCGACGTGTACGACGAGCACTGGTACAGCCTCGGCAGGGACGCCGTGCAGATAGGCCGCTTCGCGCGCGTGGAGGTCGACCTCGACCGTCCCAGCCGCCAATGGGTGGGCTGGGACCGCTTCGACGAGCCCGCCCGCCAGGCCCTGTTCGTCTACGGCCGCCTCGTCGACCCGCAGGCCCTGCGCGACCTGTACGGACACATGCCGCGCCAGGGCGTCGACTACGTACGGGCCCGCATCCGGGGTTTCAGGCGCACCTGGAGCGTCGCCACCGACAACGGCGACGCCGAACGCGCCATCGCCTACCGGAACGCGGGCGGCGGCCCCGACATCGAGCCCGTGCAGGTCCTCTTCCTCAACCTGGAGGGCGCCCCCGGCCACTTCACCGAGGGCCTGCTGCTGCGCGTCAGCAGTGACACCGTCGCCAAGCTCGACAGCCCCGACGGCAACTTCGTCGTCGAGGACGTCACGAACCTCGTGGAGTTCGACCGCCCTTTCGCCGACGGTCCGCCGGACGTCATCCGTACCTACCTCGGCCGCGCCGACGCCCTCGACGTCGCCCGGCGCGGCCTGGACGCCGGGACGGCCGTCATCACCCGGGAGTTCCTGAGCGAGGTGCGGCGCGGCATGAACGCGTACGACCTCGCCATGCGCACCACGTTCGCCGCCGAGCCGCTGCCCGACGTGCCCGTCGTCGACCTCACCCGCACCCTGCGCGACCCCGCCCGCTCGATCGGCACCTCCCGCATCCCCGAACAGGGCTGAACGCCGTGTTTCCGGGGCGCGGGGCGGCGCACGGTAGCCTCACCTGTCGTGGATCTCCCCCTGACCCTGCTGTGGATCGTCGTCGTCTTCGTCCTCGTCGGGATCTATCTGAGCTGGACCGCCGGCCGTCTCGACCGCCTGCACACGAGAATCGACTCCTCGCGGGCCGCCCTGGACGCTCAGCTCCTGCGCCGCGCCTCGGTCGCCCAGGAACTGGCCACCTCCGGCGTCCTGGACCCGGCCGCCTCGATCGTCCTGTACGAAGCAGCCCATGCCGCCCGCCAGGCCGAGGAGGAGCAGCGGGAGGTCGCCGAGAGCGAGCTGAGCCAGGCGCTGCGGGCCATCTTCGGGGACACCGCGCAGGTCGAGGCGGTACGGGTGGCGCCAGGCGGCGAGGAGGCGGCGGAGGAGCTGGCGCAGGCCGTGCGCCGCGTTCCGATGGCCCGCCGCTTCCACAACGACGCGGTCCGGGCCGCCCGCGCCCTGCGCCGGCACCGCAAGGTCCGCTGGTTCCGCCTCGCGGGGCACGCGCCGTTCCCGCTGGCGTTCGAGATGGACGACGAGCCGCCGGTCGCCCTCGCGGACCGGGCGGCCTGACCCGCACAGGGCCCTGGCGTCGGCTTCGCCGAGGGATCGCAGGCCAAAAGGGGCCACCGCCTGACTATTGGCCCTTGTAGTGGACTGGTCGGCGGGGGTTTCCTCGGTGCCGTACCACCCCTCTTCAAGCGAGTTCACCGAGCGAGGTCCCCGTGTCCACTGTCGAAAACCAGGCTCCCGCCACCGGCACCGCCCGCGTCAAGCGCGGCATGGCCGAGCAGCTCAAGGGCGGCGTCATCATGGACGTCGTCACGCCCGAGCAGGCGAAGATCGCCGAGGACGCGGGCGCGGTCGCCGTCATGGCCCTTGAGCGGGTCCCCGCGGACATCCGCAAGGACGGCGGCGTGGCCCGGATGTCCGACCCGGACATGATCGAGGGCATCATCGAGGCCGTCTCCATCCCGGTCATGGCCAAGTCCCGCATCGGCCACTTCGTCGAGGCCCAGGTCCTCCAGTCGCTCGGCGTGGACTACATCGACGAGTCCGAGGTCCTCACCCCGGCCGACGAGGTCAACCACTCCGACAAGTTCGCCTTCACCACCCCCTTCGTCTGCGGCGCCACCAACCTGGGCGAGGCCCTGCGCCGCATCGCCGAGGGCGCGGCCATGATCCGCTCCAAGGGCGAGGCCGGCACCGGCAACGTCGTGGAGGCCGTCCGCCACCTGCGCCAGATCAAGGGCGAGATCGCCAAGCTGCGCGGCTGCGACAACAACGAGATCTACGCCGCCGCCAAGGAGCTGCGCGCCCCCTTCGAGCTGGTCAAGGAGGTCGCCGAGCTGGGCAAGCTGCCCGTCGTGCTGTTCTCCGCGGGCGGTGTCGCCACCCCCGCCGACGCCGCGCTCATGCGCCAGCTCGGCGCCGAGGGCGTCTTCGTCGGCTCCGGCATCTTCAAGTCCGGCGACCCGGCCAAGCGCGCCGCCGCCATCGTGAAGGCCACCACCTTCTACGACGACCCGAAGGTCATCGCGGACGCCTCCCGCAACCTGGGCGAGGCCATGGTCGGCATCAACTGCGACACCCTCCCCGAGGCCGAGCGCTACGCGAACCGGGGCTGGTGACCCGCCCCATGAGCACCACCCCCGTCATCGGCGTCCTGGCCCTCCAGGGCGACGTACGGGAGCACCTCATCGCCCTGGCCGCGGCCGACGCCGTGGCCAGGCCGGTGCGGCGCCCCGAGGAACTGGCCGAGGTCGACGGCCTGATCGTCCCCGGCGGCGAGTCGACCACCATCTCCAAGCTCGCCGCCCTCTTCGGCGTGCTGGAGCCGCTTCGCGCGCGCGTGGCCGACGGCCTGCCCGTCTACGGCACCTGCGCCGGCCTGATCATGCTCGCCGACAAGATCCTCGACCCGCGCTCCGGGCAGGAGACCATCGGCGGCATCGACATGATCGTCCGCCGCAACGCCTTCGGCCGGCAGAACGAGTCGTTCGAAGCCGCCGTCCCCGTCCGCGGTGTCGAAGGCGCCCCCGTCGAAGGCGTCTTCATCCGCGCCCCTTGGGTGGAGTCCGTCGGCGCGGCCGTGGAGGTCCTCGCCGAGCACGAGGGCCACATCGTCGCCGTCCGCCAGGGCAACGCCCTCGCCACGTCCTTCCACCCCGAGCTGACGGGCGACCACCGCCTGCACGCCCTGTTCGTGGAGATGGTGCGCGAGGCGGTGCGGGCGAAGGACGCCGCACGATCCTTGTAGGATCTCTGGCGTTCGTACTGAGGTTGGTTACGCGAAGGAGACAGGCAGATGTCCGGCCACTCTAAATGGGCTACGACGAAGCACAAGAAGGCCGTGATCGATGCCAAGCGCGGCAAGCTCTTCGCGAAGCTGATCAAGAACATCGAGGTCGCCGCGCGCATGGGCGGCACCGACGTCGAGGGCAACCCGACGCTGTACGACGCCATCCAGAAGGCGAAGAAGCAGTCGGTCCCCAACAAGAACATCGACTCCGCGGTCAAGCGCGGCGGCGGCCTCGAGGCCGGCGGCGCCGACTACGAGACGATCATGTACGAGGGCTACGGTCCCAACGGTGTCGCGGTGCTCATCGAGTGCCTCACCGACAACCGCAACCGCGCCGCCTCCGACGTGCGCGTCGCCATGACCCGCAACGGCGGCAACATGGCCGACCCCGGTTCGGTGTCGTACCTGTTCAACCGCAAGGGCGTTGTCATCGTCCCCAAGGGCGAGCTGAGCGAGGACGACGTCCTCGGTGCCGTCCTGGACGCGGGCGCCGAAGAGGTCAACGACCTGGGCGAGTCCTTCGAGGTGCTCTCCGAGGCCACCGACCTCGTCGCGGTCCGTACGGCCCTGCAGGAAGCCGGCATCGACTACGACTCCGCCGAGGCCAACTTCGTCCCGACCATGCAGGTCGAGCTGGACGAGGAGGGCGCGCGCAAGATCTTCAAGCTGATCGACGCGCTGGAGGACAGCGACGACGTGCAGAACGTCTTCGCCAACTTCGACGTATCCGACGAGGTCATGGCCAAGGTCGACGCCTGACATGACATCAGCGGCGGGCCGGCGGGACACACCCCGCCGGCCCGCCGCTTTGTCAGTGGCACCCGATAGCCTGCACAAACAGGCGATCGAAGTTGGGGGCGAGGCGTGCGCGTACTGGGTGTGGACCCGGGTCTGACCCGGTGCGGGGTCGGCGTGGTCGAGGGGGTGGCGGGCCGCCCCCTGACGATGCGCGGCGTCGGTGTCGTACGGACCCCGCCCGACGCGGAGCTCGGCCACCGTCTCGTCGCCATCGAGCAGGGCATCGAGCAGTGGCTCGACGAGCACCGGCCCGAAGTCCTCGCCGTGGAGCGCGTCTTCAGCCAGCACAACGTGCGCACGGTCATGGGCACCGCCCAGGCCAGCGCCGTCGCCATGCTCTGCGCCTCCCGCCGCGGCATCCCCGTCGCCCTGCACACCCCGAGCGAGGTCAAGGCCGCCGTCACCGGCAGCGGGCGCGCCGACAAGGCCCAGGTCGGCGCCATGGTCACCCGCCTGCTGCGGCTCGACGCACCGCCCAAGCCGGCCGACGCCGCCGACGCCCTCGCGCTCGCCATCTGCCACATCTGGCGCGCCCCCGCGCAGAACAGACTCCAGCAAGCCGTAGCCCTCCACGCCTCGAAAGGCCGTACCGCATGATCGCCTTCGTCACCGGCACCGTCGCCGCGCTCGCCCCGGACGCCGCCGTGGTCGAGGTCGGCGGCATCGGCATGGCCGTCCAGTGCACCCCCGACACCCTCTCCGGGCTGCGCATCGGACAGCAGGCCAAGCTCGCCACGTCCCTCGTCGTGCGCGAGGACTCCCTCACGCTCTACGGCTTCGCCGACGACGACGAGCGGACCACGTTCGAACTGCTCCAGACCGCGAGCGGCGTCGGCCCCCGGCTCGCCCAGGCCATGCTCGCCGTGCACAGCCCCGACGCCCTGCGCCGCGCCGTCTCCACCGGCGACGAGAAGGCCCTGACCGCCGTCCCCGGCATCGGCAAGAAGGGCGCCCAGAAGCTCCTGCTCGAACTCAAGGACCGGCTCGGCGCGCCCCTCGGCACCGGCGGCCCCGCCGTCGGCACGCCCGTCGCCACCGGCTGGCGCGAGCAACTGCACGCGGCGCTCATCGGCCTCGGCTACGCCACCCGCGAGGCCGATGAGGCGGTCACCGCCGTCACCCCGCAGGCCGAGGCCGCCGAGGGCACCCCGCAGGTCGGCCAACTGCTCAAGGCCGCCCTCCAGACGCTCAACAAGGCGCGTTAGCCCCCGGCCGGCCCGAGACCTTCCCCCCGTAACGACGACGCGAGGCACACCTGATGAACTGGGACGAGACGACCGACGAGGCCCCCCAGGACCGGCTCGTCGGCGCGTCCGCCGACGGCGAGGACCAGGCCGTCGAAGCGGCTCTGCGCCCCAAGGACCTGGACGAGTTCATCGGCCAGGAGAAGGTCCGCGAGCAGCTCGACCTCGTCCTGCGGGCCGCCCGCGCGCGCGGCGCCACCGCCGACCACGTCCTGCTCTCCGGCGCCCCCGGCCTCGGCAAGACCACCCTGTCCATGATCATCGCCGCCGAGATGGGCGCCCCCATCCGCATCACCAGCGGCCCCGCGATCCAGCACGCCGGCGACCTCGCCGCGATCCTCTCCTCCCTCCAGGAGGGCGAGGTCCTCTTCCTCGACGAGATCCACCGCATGTCGCGGCCCGCCGAGGAGATGCTGTACATGGCGATGGAGGACTTCCGCGTCGACGTCATCGTCGGCAAGGGCCCCGGCGCCACCGCCATCCCGCTGGAACTGCCGCCCTTCACCCTGGTCGGCGCCACCACCCGCGCCGGACTGCTGCCCCCGCCGCTGCGCGACCGCTTCGGCTTCACCGCCCACATGGAGTTCTACGAACCGGCCGAGCTGGAGCGCGTCATCCACCGCTCCGCGCATCTGCTGGACGTGGAGATCGACGCGGAGGGCGCGGGCGAGATCGCCGGCCGCTCCCGCGGCACGCCCCGCATCGCCAACCGGCTGCTGCGCCGCGTCCGCGACTACGCGCAGGTCAAGGCCGACGGCCGGATCGACAGGGACATCGCATCCGCCGCCCTCGGCGTGTACGAGGTGGACGGCCGGGGCCTCGACCGCCTCGACCGCGCGGTCCTCGAAGCCCTCCTCAAGCTGTTCGGCGGCGGTCCTGTCGGCTTGTCGACACTCTCCGTCGCGGTGGGGGAGGAGCGGGAGACCGTGGAGGAAGTGGCCGAGCCGTTCCTCGTACGCGAGGGCCTGCTCGCCCGCACCCCCCGGGGCCGCGTCGCCACCCCCGCCGCCTGGGCCCACCTGGGCCTCACCGCCCCCCAGGGCCGCCCCGGCGCCACCGGGCAGGGGGACCTGTTCGGGGGGTGACGGCGAGGGGACTCGCCGGGGCTGGAACCCCGGTGCCATGCTGAGCGTTGTTCCCACCGTGCGGACTCGCTTAGACTCCGCCGACGCCGTCTTTCACGACGGCCCGCACCCCCGAAACCGACGAGGCCGCTCCCCGGCGCGGTCGTATGAAGGAAGTTCCCACCCGTGAGTCTCGTGACCCTCCTCCCGTTCATCGTGCTCATCGGGGCCATGTTCCTGATGACCCGGTCTGCCAAGAAGAAGCAGCAGCAGGCCGCACAGATGCGTAATGACATGCAGCCCGGCTCCGGCGTCCGCACGATCGGGGGCATGTACGCGACGGTCAAGGAGGTCAACGAGGACACGGTCCTCCTCGACGCCGGCCCCGGCGTCCACCTCATGTTCGCCAAGAACGCGATCGGCGCCGTCCTCTCCGACGACGAGTACAACCGCATCGTGCACGGCGTCGACGCCGACGAGCTGACCGACGACGCCGTCGTGCCGGACGACGCGTCCTCCCTCACCGCCACCGACGAGACCGCCGACGCGGACGTCGCGCGCATCGACCTCGGCAAGAAGGACGAGGCCGACGAGACCGTCGCGCCCACCGAGACGGACAAGCCCGTCGAGGCCGCAGGGACCGTCGACGCCGACAAGGCCGTCGACGCCGAGCCGAAGAAGGCCGAGCCGAAGAAGACCGACGGCGAGTCCGACGCGAAGTAGTCACGACCGGGGGACCGGGGCGCCCGCACGCGCCCCGGCGGTCCCCGGGCGTTCGACGTCGCGCGTGGATTCTCGACACCATTTCATGGCCGCCGCGCACCGACTGTGAGCCCGGCGGATGGAGAGGGAGAACGAGAAGGTGGCAGCACCCAAGAAGGGCCGAAGTTCAGGCGCCCAGAGCAGGCCGGGCCGCACGCTCGCCCTGATGCTGATCGTCATGGCGGCCCTCGTCGGCGGGATGTTCCTGTCCGGCCACAACACCCCGCGCCTCGGCATCGACCTGGCCGGCGGCACGAGCATCACCCTTCAGGCGAAGAGCGAGCCGGGCCAGAAGAACGCCGTCAACCCGACCAACATGAACACGGCCGTGAGCATCATCGAGCGCCGTGTCAACGGGCTCGGCGTCTCCGAGGCCGAGGTCCAGACCCAGGGCAACGACAACATCGTCGTCAACATCCCCAAGGGCACCGACCAGGCCCAGGCCCGCAAGCAGGTCGGCACGACCGCACAGCTCTACTTCCGCCCCGTGCTGACGGTCGCCGCCGGAGCTCCCGCGGCCGACCCCGGCAAGTCGCCCAGCCCCTCCGCGAGCGCCCCGGGCGAGACCGCGAGCGGCAAGCCCGGCGCCAAGGCGTCCGAGAAGGCCACCGACAAGGCCACCGGCGGCAGCGCCACGGCCACCCCGTCGGCGACGGCCACTTCGCAGGGCCGGGCCCTGACCGACGCGCTCAAGGCCGACACCACGCCCTCCGCGTCGGCGTCCGCCGGCGGTGACGACAAGGCGAGCCCCTCCGCGACCCCCAGCGCCGACCCCGCCACGGCCGCGCTGCAGAAGAAGTTCACGGAGCTGGACTGCACCGACCAGGCCGCCCGCGCCAAGGTCACCGAGGGCGTCAAGCCCACCGACCCGATGATCGCCTGCGGCAAGAACGGTGCCGGTCAGTGGGAGAAGTACGTCCTGGCGCCCGCCGAGGTCGAGGGCAAGGACGTCGACAAGGCCCAGGCCGTCATCAACCAGCAGAACGGCCAGTGGGTCGTCAACATGGACTTCACGGGCGGTGGCTCGAAGAAGTTCGCCAAGACCACCTCGACGCTGAAGGACAAGCAGTCCCCGCAGAACCAGTTCGCCATCGTCCTCGACGGTGACGTGGTCTCCGCGCCCAGCGTCAGCTCCACGCTCAGCCAGAACGCCGAGATCTCCGGCAGCTTCACCCAGCAGTCCGCCCAGGACCTGGCCAACGTGCTGTCGTACGGCGCCCTGCCGCTCACCTTCCACGAGCAGTCCGTCACCACGGTGACCGCCGCGCTCGGCGGCGAGCAGCTGCACGCCGGTCTCATCGCGGGCGCCATCGGCCTCGCGCTGGTCATCATCTACCTGGTGGTCTACTACCGGGGCCTGTCGCTCATCGCCATCGCCTCGCTCGCGGCCTCCGCGATCCTCACGTACGCGCTGATGACGCTCCTCGGCCCGGCCATCGGCTTCGCGCTGAACCTGCCGGCCGTCTGCGGTGCCATCGTCGCCATCGGTATCACCGCGGACTCGTTCATCGTGTTCT
Source organism: Streptomyces sp. NPDC107550 (assembly GCF_055639095.1). Classification (NCBI taxonomy): domain Bacteria; kingdom Bacillati; phylum Actinomycetota; class Actinomycetes; order Kitasatosporales; family Streptomycetaceae; genus Streptomyces; species Streptomyces sp. NPDC107550. The sequence goes on along the minus strand of NZ_JBVKBC010000009.1, from coordinate 83,078 downwards.
TCGAACGCGTGAGGGACGAGGTCCGCGAGGGCCGCACCCTGCGCCCGGCCGTCGAGCGTGCCTGGCCGCGCGCCCGGCGCACGATCCTCGTCTCCGACTTCGTGTCGTTCCTGGCCGCGGCGGTGCTCTACATCGTCACGGTGGGCAAGGTGCAGGGCTTCGCGTTCACGCTGGGCCTGACCACCCTGCTCGACGTCGTCGTGGTCTTCTTCTTCACGAAGCCGCTCATGACGCTGTGCGCGCGTGGCAAGTTCTTCTCCAGCGGCCACAAGTGGTCCGGCCTCGACCCCGTGCGCCTGGGCGCCAAGCCGCCGCTGCGCCGCACCCGGCGCGCTTCCGCTCCCGTCGACCACACGAAGGAGGCGTGAGCAGATGTCGAAGCTCGGCAATCTCGGCGCCCGGCTGTACCGCGGTGAGGTCGGGTACGACTTCATCGGCAAGCGCAAGATCTGGTACGGCGTCTCGATCCTGATCACCATCACGGCGATCCTGGGTCTCGTCGTGCGCGGCGTCAACGAAGGCATCGAGTTCCAGGGCGGCGCCGTCTTCACGACGCCCAAGACGTCCGTCTCGGCCGCCAAGGCCGAGGAGTACGCGCAGCAGGCATCCGGCCACGACGCCATCGTCCAGGAACTGGGCAACGGCGGCCTGCGCATCCAGGTAGCGGGCATCGACACGGGCCAGTCGGACCAGATCAAGGCCGACCTGTCCAAGGACATGAACATCCCGGCCAACAAGATCAACGCGGATCTGGTCGGTCCGAGCTGGGGCGCGACCATCGCCAACAAGGCATGGACCGGCCTCGTCGTCTTCATGGTCCTGGTCGTGATCTATCTGGCCATCGCCTTCGAATGGCGGATGGCCATCGCGGCCCTGATCGCGCTGATCCACGACATCACGATCACCGTCGGCGTGTACGCCCTGGTGGGCTTCGAGGTCACCCCGGGCACGGTGATCGGTCTGCTGACCATCCTCGGTTACTCGCTCTACGACACCGTCGTCGTCTTCGACTCCCTCAAGGAGCAGACGAAGGGCATCGAGAAGCAGACCCGGTACACCTACAGCGACATCGCCAACCTGTCGATCAACAGCACCCTCGTCCGGTCGATCAACACGACGGTCGTCGCGCTGCTCCCCGTCGCGGGCCTGCTGTTCATCGGCGGCGGTTTCCTCGGCGCGGGCATGCTCAACGACATCTCCCTGTCGCTGTTCGTCGGCCTCGCCGCCGGTGCGTACTCCTCCATCTTCATCGCCACCCCGCTGGTCGCCGACCTCAAGGAGCGCGACCCGAAGATGAAGGCCCTCAAGAAGCGGGTGCTCGCCAAGCGGGCCGCCGCCGCGGCGCAGCCCGAGGCGGCCGTCGTCGGCCACCAGCCCGAGGGCGACGCGGGCGACGACCCCGAGGACGCCACCCCCGCGGGCGCGGGCCCGCGCAGCCAGCCGGCCCGCAACCGCGGGCGCGGCCGGCCCTCGGGCAAGCGCCGCTGAGCGCATCCCCTCGTACGCGGGCGTCGACGGCCACCCGGCTGTCGGCGCCCGCGTCGTTGCGCCCCGGGCCCGCTGCTAGGGTGGTCGACCGGACCGAGCCCGCCCACACATGCCCTGAGGTGCAGAAATGACCGACATCAAGGAGCTGCTCCTCAGCCGCATCCGGGACGTCGCCGACTACCCCGAGCCCGGCGTGGTCTTCAAGGACATCACCCCGCTGCTCGCCGACCCGGCCGCGTTCACCGCGCTCACCGACGCCCTCGCCGAGCTGTGCGTACGGCACGGCGCCACCAAGGTCGTCGGCCTGGAGGCCCGCGGCTTCATCCTCGGCGCCCCCGTCGCCGTCCGCGCGGGCCTCGGCTTCATCCCCGTACGCAAGGCGGGCAAGCTGCCCGGGGCGACGCTCAAGCAGTCCTACGACCTGGAGTACGGGTCCGCTGAGATCGAGCTGCACGCCGAGGACCTCAGCGCCGGCGACCGGGTCATGGTCATCGACGACGTGCTCGCCACCGGCGGCACCGCCGAGGCCGCCGTCCATCTCATCCGCCGCGCGGGCGCCGAGGTCGCGGGCGTCGCCGTCCTGATGGAACTCGCGTTCCTCGCCGGCCGCGCCCGCCTGGAGCCCGCGCTGGCCGGCGCCCCGCTTGACACCCTGCTCACCGTGTAGACCCCCAGGTCACAGCCGCCCCGAGCGTCCCGGAGGAATCCCCGGCCCCACCGTGCTGTTCCGGTAGTACGTATCCGCCTTCCCGGCCGAATACGTTCGGTCGCCGCCGGATCGCTACCATGGGCTTTCCGGGACCTGAACGGGGACCCGTCGCGCACGAGGAGCGCCGTTGCCAGACGAGGCCAAGCCACTGCCCGCCGCCGAGCCCGACCAGCAGGCCGCCAAGGCCGCGGCGGCGCCCGCAGCCGCGCCCGCGAAGCCCGCGACCGGCGGCCAGGGCGCCGCACGGCCCGGGCAGGGTTCCTCCGCCGCGACGCCCGCCGCGCCCGCGTCCTCCGGCTCCGGCGGCAAGCCCCGGTCCGCCGACGCGCCGCGCCCCGCGCCCGCGCCGCCCGCGGTCCGCCAGGCGGCGAGCCAGTCGGCCCGTTCCGGCTCCTCCAACCGCGTACGGGCCCGCCTCGCCCGGCTCGGCGTGCAGCGCTCCAACCCGTACAACCCGGTCCTGGAGCCGCTGCTGCGGATCGTCCGGGGCAACGATCCGAAGATCGAGACCTCGACGCTGCGCCAGATCGAGCGCGCCTACCAGGTCGCCGAGCGCTGGCACCGGGGGCAGAAGCGCAAGAGCGGCGACCCCTACATCACGCACCCGCTCGCCGTCACCACCATCCTCGCCGAGCTGGGCATGGACCCCGCCACGCTCATGGCCGGGCTGCTGCACGACACGGTCGAGGACACCGAGTACGGCCTCGACACGCTCCGCCGCGACTTCGGCGACCAGGTCGCGCTGCTGGTCGACGGCGTCACCAAGCTCGACAAGGTCAAGTTCGGCGAGGCCGCGCAGGCCGAGACCGTGCGCAAGATGGTCGTGGCGATGGCCAAGGACCCCCGCGTCCTCGTCATCAAGCTCGCCGACCGCCTGCACAACATGCGCACCATGCGCTACCTCAAGCGCGAGAAGCAGGAGAAGAAGGCGCGCGAGACCCTGGAGATCTACGCGCCGCTCGCCCATCGCCTGGGCATGAACACGATCAAGTGGGAGCTGGAGGACCTCGCCTTCGCGATCCTCTACCCCAAGATGTACGACGAGATCGTGCGGCTGGTCGCCGAGCGCGCGCCCAAGCGCGACGAGTACCTGGCCATAGTGACCGACGAGGTGCAGAGCGACCTGCGGGCGGCCCGCATCAAGGCCACCGTCACCGGACGCCCCAAGCACTACTACAGCGTCTACCAGAAGATGATCGTGCGCGGCCGCGACTTCGCCGAGATCTACGATCTGGTCGGCATCCGCGTCCTCGTCGACACCGTCCGCGACTGCTACGCGGCACTGGGCACGGTCCACGCCCGCTGGAACCCGGTTCCGGGGCGGTTCAAGGACTACATCGCCATGCCCAAGTTCAACATGTACCAGTCGCTGCACACGACGGTCATCGGGCCCAACGGCAAGCCGGTCGAGCTCCAGATCCGCACCTTCGACATGCACCGCCGCGCCGAGTACGGCATCGCCGCGCACTGGAAGTACAAGCAGGAGGCCGTCGCCGGCGCCTCCAAGGTGCGCTCCGACGCGCCCAAGGCCACCGGCAAGGACGACCACCTCAACGACATGGCGTGGCTGCGCCAGCTGCTCGACTGGCAGAAGGAGACGGAGGACCCGGGCGAGTTCCTGGAGTCCCTGCGCTTCGACCTCTCGCGCAACGAGGTCTTCGTCTTCACCCCCAAGGGCGACGTCATAGCGCTGCCGGCCGGGGCCACCCCCGTGGACTTCGCGTACGCCGTCCACACCGAGGTCGGCCACCGGACCATAGGGGCCCGGGTCAACGGGCGCCTGGTCCCCCTGGAGTCCACCCTCGACAACGGCGACCTCGTGGAGGTCTTCACCTCCAAGGCGTCCGGCGCCGGCCCCTCCCGGGACTGGCTCGGCTTCGTCAAGTCGCCGCGCGCCCGCAACAAGATCCGCGGCTGGTTCTCCAAGGAGCGGCGCGACGAGGCCATCGAGCAGGGCAAGGACGCCATCGCGCGGGCCATGCGCAAGCAGAACCTGCCGATCCAGCGCATCCTCACCGGGGACTCCCTCGTCACGCTCGCGCACGAGATGCGCTACCCGGACATCTCGTCCCTGTACGCGGCCATCGGCGAGGGGCATGTCACGGCGCAGTCCGTCGTGCAGAAGCTCGTCCAGGCGCTCGGCGGCGAGGAGGCCGCCAACGAGGACATCGCGGAGAGCGCCCCGCCGTCGCGCGGCCGTTCCAAGCGGCGGTCCAACGCGGACCCCGGGGTCGTCGTCAAGGGCGTCGAGGACGTCTGGGTCAAGCTCGCCCGGTGCTGCACCCCGGTCCCCGGCGACCCCATCATCGGGTTCGTGACGCGCGGCAGCGGCGTCTCCGTGCACCGCAGCGACTGCGTCAACGTGGACTCCCTGTCCCGCGAGCCCGAGCGCATCCTGGAGGTCGAGTGGGCGCCGACCCAGTCCTCGGTCTTCCTCGTCGCCATCCAGGTCGAGGCCCTGGACCGCTCGCGGCTCCTGTCGGACGTCACGCGCGTCCTCTCGGACCAGCACGTCAACATCCTGTCGGCGGCCGTCCAGACCTCCCGCGACCGGGTCGCCACGTCCCGCTTCACCTTCGAGATGGGAGACCCGAAGCACCTCGGGCACGTCCTGAAGGCGGTACGGGGTGTGGAGGGCGTCTACGACGTCTACCGCGTCACCTCGGCCCGCCGCCCCTGACAGCCCGCGTCCACCGCGTCCCGTCGGCCCGCCTCTGACACCGCGCACAGCAGACGGCCCCGGCCCCTTGACGGGGGCCGGGGCCGCGAGCGTGCCCGGAGCGGCAGGTCAGCCGCCGAACTCCTGGAGACCCTTGAGGGCGGAGTCCAGGAGGGCCTGACGGCCGTCCAGTTCCTTCTGGAGCTTGTCCGCCTTCGCGTTGTTCCCCTCGGCGCGGGCCTGCTCGACCTGGCCCTTGAGCTTGTCGACGGCGGCCTGGAGCTGACCCGTGAGGCCCGCGGCACGCGCCCGCGCCTCAGGGTTCGTCCGCCGCCACTCGGCCTCCTCGGACTCCTGGATCGCCCGCTCGACCGCGTGCATCCGGCCCTCGACCTTCGGCCGCGCGTCCCGCGGTACGTGGCCGATGGCCTCCCAGCGCTCGTTGATCGAGCGGAACGCGGCACGGGCCGCCTTCAGATCCCCGATCGGGAGCAGCTTCTCGGCCTCCTCGGCCAGCTCCTCCTTGAGCTTCAGGTTCTCCGTCTGCTCGGCGTCCCGCTCCGCGAACACCGCGCTGCGCGCCGCGAAGAACACGTCCTGGGCGCCGCGGAAGCGGTTCCACAGCTCGTCCTCGTGCTCGCGCTGCGCCCGCCCGGCCGCCTTCCAGTCCGCCATCAGCTCCCGGTACCGGGCGGCCGTCACACCCCAGTCCGTCGAGTTCGACAGGGACTCGGCCTCGGCGACCAGCCGCTCCTTGGCCTTACGGGCGTCCTCGCGCTGCGCGTCCAGCGACGCGAAGTGGGCCTTGCGGCGCTTGGAGAACGCGGAGCGCGCGTGGGAGAAGCGGTGCCACAGCTCGTCGTCCGACTTCCGGTCGAGCCGCGGCAGCCCCTTCCACGTGTCCACCAGCGCGCGCAGCCGCTCACCGGCCGCCCGCCACTGCTCGGAGGCGGCCAGCTCCTCCGCCTCGGCGACCAGCGCCTCCTTGGCGTGCCGCGCCTCGTCGGACTGCTTGGCCTTCTGGGCCTTGCGCTCCTCGCGGCGCGACTCCACGGTCTCGACCAGCTTGTCGAGCCGCTTCGCCAGCGCGTCCAGGTCCCCGACCGCGTGCGCGTCGGTGATCTGCTCCCGAAGGTGCTCGATCGCCGTCATCGCGTCCTTGGTCGACAGGTCGGTGGTCCGCACCCGGCGCTCGAGGAGCCCGATCTCGACGACCAGACCGTCGTACTTGCGCTTGAAGTAGGCCAGGGCCTCATCGGGCGATCCGGCCTTCCAGGAGCCGACTTCACGCTCGGTGCCGTCGGCGTTACGCACGTACACGGTCCCCGTCTCGTCGACGCGGCCCCACGGGTCGCTGCTCACAGCGCCTCCTCCACATGATGCCTGCGGGCGGCTCGTGGGCCCCCGGGCATCGTCCACAGTTTCGTCACGGCCAACATAGGCGACCGGCGGGGATGCTGTCCGCATCCCGCACGACCGAAATTTGTCGGTCGCCAGGTCAGTCCTTCGTCACCGTCGCGGTCTTCACCGTGACCGCCTTCTTCGGGGCGCCGTCGGTCGGGCTCTGGCCGCCGGCCGCCACTCCGCCCTTGGCCACGCCCTGCACGGCCTTGAGCCCCGCCGAGTCCATCGTGCCGAACGGCGTGTACTGCGGCGGCAGCTTGCTGTCCTTGTAGACCAGGAAGAACTGGCTGCCCCCGGTGTGCGGCTGGCCGGTATTCGCCATCGCCACCGTGCCCGCCGGGTACGTCACCGTGCCGTCCTTGCCCGGCTTGCCGAGGCCTTTCAGGTTCTCGTCGGGCAGCGTGTAGCCGGGGCCGCCCGCGCCGGTGCCCTCGGGGTCGCCGCACTGGAGCACGTAGATGCCCTGGGTGGTGAGGCGGTGGCACTTCGTCTTGTCGAAGAAGCCCTTGTCGGCGAGGTACTTGAACGAGTTCACCGTGTGCGGGGTCTTCGCCGCGTCCATGGCGATGCCGACGTCGCCCTGGTTCGTCTTCAGGGTGAAGGTGTACTTCGCCTTCTTGTCGACGGCCATCTTCGGCTCGGGCTTCTCCGTCGAGGAGGCGCTCGGGCTCGGCTTCGCCGCCTTCGCGTCCTTCTTGCCGTCGTCACTCTTGAACGCGCCCGCGGCGTACGCCCCGCCCGTGCCGAGCACGGCGACCGCCAGCACGGCGGCGATCACGGTGTTACGGGTGCGCGCCTTGCGTCGCGCGGCCTCGCGCCGCTGCTGTTGGCGCAGGAACTTCTCCCGGGCGAGCTGGCGCTGCCGCTGATCCTTCGTGACCACCGGGTCTTCTCCTCGTACGTCTCGTGACCTGAGCTGCCGGCCGTCGGCTGGTGCCCCGTACCGTATATGGGTTCGCTGTGGAATCGGCAGCGCCGGTAGGCTCTGATCTGCCGCATTCCACTGTTACGACGACATACGAAGGACGATCGTGCTGATTGCCGGGTTCCCCGCCGGAGCCTGGGGCACCAACTGTTATCTGGTGGCCCCCGCCGCGGGTGAGGAGTGCGTGATCATCGACCCTGGCCACCAGGCCACCGAGGGAGTCGAGGAAGCGCTCAGGAAGCACCGGCTCAAGCCGGTCGCCGTCGTCCTCACGCACGGCCACATCGACCATGTCGCCTCCGTCGTCCCGGTGTGCGGGGCCCACGACGTCCCGGCCTGGATCCACCCCTCGGACCGCTACATGATGAGCGACCCCGAGAAGGGCCTCGGCCGCTCCATCGGCATGCCGCTCATGGGCGAGCTGACCGTGGGCGAGCCGGACGACGTACGGGAGCTGGCCGACGGCGCCGTGCTGAACCTCGCCGGGCTGGAGTTCGGCGTCGCCCATGCCCCCGGGCATACCAAGGGGTCGGTGACCTTCCGGATGCCCGAGTCGGCGGACGTGCCGTCCGTCTTCTTCTCGGGCGACCTGCTGTTCGCCGGCTCCATCGGACGCACCGACATGCCCGGTGGCTCCATGGACGACATGCTCGAATCGCTGGCCCGCGTGTGCCTGCCGCTCGACGACTCGACCGTGGTGCTGTCCGGACACGGCTCCCAGACGACCATCGGCCAGGAACGCGCCACCAACCCGTATCTGCGGCAGGTGGCCGCCGGCCAGGGACCCTCCACCGAGGCTCCCCGACGAGGAATGTGACGAGAAGACTTCCCGTGAGCACCTTTCAGGCCCCCAAGGGCACGTACGACCTGCTGCCGCCGGACTCCGCGACCTACCTCGCCGTCCGCGAGGCGATCTCCGGCCCGCTGCGCAACTCCGGTTACGGCTACATCGAGACGCCCGGCTTCGAGAACGTCGAACTGTTCGCGCGCGGTGTCGGCGAGTCCACCGACATCGTGACCAAGGAGATGTACGCCTTCGAGACCAAGGGCGGCGACCGGCTCGCCCTGCGCCCCGAAGGCACCGCCTCCGTGCTGCGCGCCGCCCTTGAGGCCAACCTCCACAAGGCCGGCAACCTCCCCGTCAAGCTCTGGTACTCGGGCTCGTACTACCGCTACGAGCGCCCCCAGAAGGGCCGCTACCGCCACTTCTCCCAGGTGGGAGCCGAGGCGATCGGCGCCGAGGACCCGGCCCTGGACGCCGAGCTGATCATCCTGGCCGACCAGGCGTACCGCTCGCTCGGCCTGCGGAACTTCCGCATCCTGCTCAACTCGCTCGGCGACAAGGAGTGCCGTCCCGTCTACCGGGAGGCCCTCCAGACGTTCCTGCGCGGTCTCGACCTCGACGAGGAGACGCTGCGCCGCGCCGAGATCAACCCGCTACGCGTCCTCGACGACAAGCGGCCCGACGTGCAGAAGCAGCTCGCGGACGCGCCGCTGCTGCGCGACTACCTGTGCGACGCCTGCAAGGCGTACCACGAGCAGGTACGGGAACTGCTGACCGCCGAGGGCGTCGCCTTCGAGGACGACGCGAAGCTGGTCCGCGGCCTGGACTACTACACGCGTACGACGTTCGAGTTCGTGCACGACGGCCTCGGCTCGCAGTCCGCGGTCGGCGGCGGCGGGCGCTACGACGGCCTCTCCGAGATGATCGGCGGCCCCTCGCTGCCGTCCGTGGGCTGGGCGCTCGGCGTCGACCGGACCGTCCTCGCGCTCAAGGCCGAGGGCGTGGAGCTGGAACTGCCCGCCGCCACCAGCGTGTTCGCCGTCCCGCTCGGCGACGAGGCGCGCCGCGTGCTGTTCGCCAAGGTGACCGAGCTGCGCAAGGCCGGGATCTCCGCCGACTTCTCCTTCGGCGGCAAGGGCCTCAAGGGCGCCATGAAGAACGCCAACCGCAGCGGCGCCCGCTACACCGTCGTCGCCGGTGAGCGCGACCTCGCCGAGGGCGTCGTCCAGCTCAAGGACATGGAGTCCGGCGAGCAGAGCGCGGTCGCCGTCGACGAGATCGTCACCGTCCTCAAGGACAGGCTGGGCTGACCCGGCCGGCACGGAGGGGACGGAAGGGGAGGGCAGGGCCGCGCGGTCCCGCCCTCCCCTTCCGCGTGCCCGCGCCCCGCAGGTACTTATGCGCATCGAACGGTGTACGGGCCACCCCTTGCGGCACAATGAGCCTGCCCGAGGGCCCACACCGCCCACTGACTCTGCGACGACGGATCGGCGTGATGAGCGACACCACCTCTGCAAGCGACAGCGTCCCCCGCACGAGCGGCGACAGCGGCGTCGCGCGCCTTGTCGGCGGCAGCCGCGCCTTCGCGCTGCTCCTGGTGATCACGGGCGCGGCCGGGGTGCTCGCCGCGTGGGTCATCACGCTCGACAAGTTCAAGCTCCTCGAGGACCCGAACTTCACGCCGGGCTGCTCCATCAACCCGGTCATCTCCTGCGGCTCCATCATGAAGAGCGACCAGGCGGCGGTCTTCGGCTTCCCGAACCCCATGCTCGGCCTCGTCACGTACGGCATCGTGATCTGCGTCGGCATGAGCCTGCTCGCGGGCGCCCGCTTCCCGCGCTGGTACTGGCTGACCTTCAACGCGGGCTGCCTGTTCGGCGTCGGGTTCGTCACCTGGCTCCAGTTCGAGTCCCTGTACCGGATCAACGCGCTGTGCCTGTGGTGCTGCCTCGCCTGGGTCGCCACCATCCTCATGTTCTGGTACGTGACCTCATCCAACGTCCGCAACGGCTTCCTCCCCGTGCCGGGCTGGCTGCGGAGCTTCTTCGCGGACTTCACATGGGCGCTGCCCGTCGTGCACATCGGGATCGTCGCCGTCCTGATCTTCACGCGCTGGGGCGACAAGCTCTGGGCCTGAGCGCCGCCCCCGGAGGCCCGGCGAGGCCCGGGCCCGGCGGGTTGTCAGTGGGGTGACATAGGGTTTTCGTCGTGGAGCCCGACCTGTTCACCGCCGCAGCCGAAGACCGCCAGGAGAAGGACCCGTCCGCGAGCCCCCTGGCCGTCCGGATGCGCCCCCGCACCCTCGACGAGGTCGTGGGGCAGCAGCACCTGCTCAAACCGGGCTCGCCGCTGCGCCGTCTCGTCGAGGGCGGCTCCGGCCCGGCGGGCGCCTCGTCGGTGATCCTGTGGGGCCCGCCCGGCATCGGCAAGACGACCCTCGCGTACGTGGTCTCCAAGGCGACGAACAAGCGGTTCGTGGAGCTGTCCGCGATCACCGCGGGCGTCAAGGAGGTCCGCGCGGTCATCGAGGGGGCCCGGCGCGCGATGGGCGGGCACGGCAAGGAGACCGTCCTCTTCCTCGACGAGATCCACCGGTTCAGCAAGGCCCAGCAGGACTCCCTGCTGCCCGCCGTGGAGAACCGCTGGGTGACGCTGATCGCGGCGACCACCGAGAACCCGTACTTCTCGGTGATCTCTCCGCTGCTCTCCCGCTCCCTGCTGCTCACGCTGGAGCCGCTGACCGACGACGACCTGCGCGGGCTGCTGCACCGGGCGCTGGGCGAGGAGCGCGGGCTGGCCGGGGCGGTGACGCTGGAGGCGGAGGCGGAGGAGCATCTGCTGCGGGTCGCCGGCGGGGACGCGCGGCGGGCGCTGACCGCGCTGGAGGCCGCCGCCGGGTCCGCCCTCGCCAAGGGGGAGGAGACGATCACCCTCGAAAGCGTCGAGGAGACCGTCAACCGGGCGGCCGTGAAGTACGACAAGGACGGCGACCAGCACTACGACGTGGCCAGCGCCCTCATCAAGTCCATCCGGGGCTCGGACGTGGACGCGGCGCTGCACTATCTGGCGCGGATGATCGAGGCGGGGGAGGACCCGCGGTTCATCGCGCGGCGGCTGATGATCTCCGCGAGCGAGGACATCGGGCTCGCCGACCCGACCGCGCTTCCCACGGCGGTGGCCGCCGCGCAGGCCGTCGCCATGATCGGCTTCCCCGAGGCGGCGCTCACGCTGAGCCACGCGACGATCGCGCTGGCGCTGGCGCCGAAGTCCAACGCGGCGACGACCGCGATCGGGGCGGCGCTGGAGGATGTGCGCAAGGGGCTCGCGGGGCCGGTGCCGGCGCATCTGCGGGACGGGCATTACAAGGGCGCGGCCAAGCTGGGGCATGCGCAGGGGTATGTCTACCCCCATGACGTGCCCGGGGGGATCGCGGCGCAGCAGTACGCGCCGGATGCGGTGGCCGGGCGGGAGTACTACTCGCCTACGCGGTATGGGGCGGAGGCGCGGTATGCGGATGTTGTGGAGCGGGTTCGTGAGCGGTTGCGGGGGGACGGGGGGTAGGGGGCGGTCCCTGGGGGAGCTTTCCAGCGCGGGCTGCTTGCAGTGACCGTTCGCGCAGTTCCCCGCGCCCCTAGGGGGTTCTCCGGCTCAGGCCCGCTGTGCCCAGGGGGGAGATGGCGACGTAGTCGGCCCTCCCAGGGGCGCGGGGAACTGCGCGAGCAACCCCCACCGGCCGGTGGAGGGGCGACAACCTCAGGGGGCTGGTCAAGGCGGGCCGGGTTGTCCGGTAGGATGGCGCGGAGCGCTGTGTCCCGTGCTTCCGCTCCCGAAAGGGAGAAGAGGCGTCACCAGAGCGGGACATCCAGCCGGGCCCCCCGAACCGCAAGGCACAGGGGACCCAGGAGCGTCGCGCACCGTCGAAGGTGTCGCGGGCAGCCCACCACCCTCCCGCCCGGCGGGACCAGGTCGGTGGGCCACTCGCGTGCTGCACGTATGTGCCCAGACCCAGGAGCGGCTGCCTGCCCGTCCGCAAGGACGACGCGGGTTTCCCGGGCTGCGGATGCGACCTCCCGAACCCTGGTGAAGCCGTATTCGAAAACGAAACATGAGGTGTTTGGTTCATGGCGAACCAGTCCCGCCCCAAGGTCAAGAAGTCGCGTGCCCTCGGCATCGCGCTGACCCCGAAGGCCGTCAAGTACTTCGAGGCCCGCCCCTACCCGCCGGGTGAGCACGGCCGCGGCCGCAAGCAGAACTCGGACTACAAGGTCCGTCTGCTCGAGAAGCAGCGTCTGCGCGCGCAGTACGACATCAGCGAGAAGCAGATGGCCCGCGCCTACGACCGCGCCAAGAAGGCCGAGGGCAAGACCGGCGAGGCCCTGGTCATCGAGCTGGAGCGTCGTCTCGACGCCCTGGTCCTGCGTTCGGGCATCGCCCGCACGATCTACCAGGCCCGTCAGATGGTCGTCCACGGCCACATCGAGGTCAACGGCCAGAAGGTCGACAAGCCGTCCTTCCGCGTCCGTCCCGACGACGTCGTGATGGTCCGCGAGCGCAGCCGCAACAAGCCGCTGTTCCAGGTCGCGCGTGAGGGTGGCTTCGCCCCCGAGGGCGAGACCCCGCGTTACCTCCAGGTGAACCTGAAGGCCCTGGCCTTCCGCCTGGACCGTGACCCGAACCGCAAGGAGATCCCCGTGATCTGCGACGAGCAGCTCGTCGTCGAGTACTACGCCCGCTGATCTTCCAGCAGGCGCAGCGCTCTTGCGTGTGAGCCCGCCGTCTTCCCACCGTTCGCGGTCGGGGAGGCGGCGGGTTCGCGTTGCGGGGGTAATGCGGTACGGACCGCGGGGTGGGGCGCGATAGGCTCGGGGGACGACTTTTCGATGTGCGGCGGTGACGTACGGTCAGCGCCCGCGCACGAGCGAAAGCCCGACGAACCAAGGAGCGGTGCCGAGTGTCCGGTGGTGAGGTGGCCGGGATCCTGGTGGCCGTCTTCTGGGCGATCCTGGTCTCCTACCTCGCTGTGGCGCTGGCGAGGCTGGCCCAGACGCTCAGGGCGACCACGAAGCTGGTCGCGGACGTGACCGAGCAGGCCGTGCCGCTGCTCGCGGACGCCTCCGCCGCCGTGCGCTCCGCGCAGACCCAGATCGACCGGGTCGACGCCATCGCCACGGACGTCCAGGAAGTCACGTCGAACGCGTCGGCGCTCTCCTCCACCGTGGCCTCCACCTTCGGCGGCCCGCTGGTCAAGGTGGCCGCCTTCGGCTACGGAGTGCGCCGCGCCATCGGCGGGCGCGGCAAGGAAGCGCCCGCCAAGCAGAGCCGCCGCACCGTCATCGTGGGCCGCCCCGTCCCCGGCGCGCGGCGTGCCAAGCGAGCCGACCGGAATAAGAGGGACTGACCGAGCGATGTTCCGTCGTACGTTCTGGTTCACCGCGGGCGCAGCCGCCGGCGTGTGGGCCACCACCAAGGTCAACCGCAAGCTCAGGCAGCTGACGCCGGAAAGCCTCGCCGCGCAGGCCGCGAACAAGGCGGTCGAGGCAGGCCACAAGCTCAAGGACTTCGCGCTCGACGTCCGCGACAACATGGCGGAACGCGAGGCACAACTCGGCGACGCGCTCGGCCTGAACGATCCGGTGGACTCCGAACTGCCCGCGCAGCGCCGCTTCGCGGTCATCGAGAACACCTTCAAGACCCCCACCAAGCACCCCACGTACCTGAAGAACGACAGGTACGCGATCGACAACCGGAATGAGGACCACTGATGGAGTCGGCTGAAATCCGTCGCCGCTGGCTGAGCTTCTTCGAGGAGCGTGGCCACAAGGTCGTGCCCTCGGCGTCGCTCATCGCGGACGACCCGACTCTGCTGCTGGTGAACGCGGGCATGGTCCCGTTCAAGCCGTACTTCCTCGGCGAGGTCAAGCCGCCCGCCCCGCGCGCCACCTCCGTGCAGAAGTGCGTCCGTACGCCGGACATCGAAGAGGTCGGCAAGACGACCCGGCACGGCACGTTCTTCCAGATGTGCGGCAACTTCTCCTTCGGCGACTACTTCAAGGAAGGCGCCATCAAGCTGGCCTGGGAGCTGCTCACCTCCCCGGTCGACAAGGGCGGCTACGGCCTGGACCCGGAGAAGCTCTGGATCACCGTCTACCAGGACGACGACGAGGCCGAGCAGATCTGGAAGGACGTCGTCGGCGTCCCCGCCGAGCGCATCCAGCGCCTGGGCAAGAAGGACAACTTCTGGTCCATGGGCGTCCCCGGCCCCTGCGGCCCCTGCTCCGAGATCAACTACGACCGCGGCCCCGAGTTCGGCGCCGAGGGCGGTCCCGCCGTCAACGACGAGCGGTACGTGGAGATCTGGAACCTGGTCTTCATGCAGTACGAGCGCGGCGCGGGCATCGGCAAGGAGGACTTCGAGATCCTCGGCGACCTCCCGTCGAAGAACATCGACACGGGCCTCGGCCTGGAGCGCCTCGCCATGATCCTGCAGGGCGTACAGAACATGTACGAGACGGACACCCTGCGCGTCGTCATCGACAAGGCCACCGAGCTGACCGGTGTCCGCTACGGCGAGAACCACGACTCGGACGTCTCCCTGCGCGTCGTCGCCGACCACCTGCGTACGTCGACCATGCTCATCGGCGACGGCGTCACCCCCGGCAACGAGGGCCGCGGCTACGTGCTGCGCCGCATCATGCGCCGCGCCATCCGCAACATGCGCATCCTCGGCGCCACCGGGCCGGTCGTGAAGGAACTGCTCGACGTCGTCGTCGAGACGATGGGCCTGCAATACCCGGAGCTGATCTCGGACCGCAAGCGCATCGAGACGGTCGCCCTCGCCGAGGAGGCCGCGTTCCTCAAGGCCCTCAAGGGCGGCACGAACATCCTCGACACCGCCGTCACCGAGACCAAGTCCGCCGGCAAGACCGTCCTGCCCGGCGACAAGGCGTTCCTGCTCCACGACACCTGGGGCTTCCCGATCGACCTCACCCTGGAGATGGCCGCCGAGCAGGGCCTCACCGTGGACGAGGACGGCTTCCGCCGTCTGATGAAGGAGCAGCGGGAGCGCGCCAAGGCCGACGCCCAGGCCAAGAAGACCGGCCACGCCGACCTGCACGCCTACCGTGAGATCGCGGACAGCGCCGGCGCCACCGACTTCATCGGCTACACCTCGACCGAGGGCGAGTCGACCATCGTCGGCCTGCTGACCAACGGCGTCTCCTCGCCCGCCGCCTCCGAGGGCGACGAGGTCGAGGTCGTCCTCGACCGCACCCCCTTCTACGCCGAGGGCGGCGGCCAGATCGGCGACACCGGCCGCATCAAGCTGGACAACGGCGCGGTCATCGAGGTCCGCGACTGCCAGAAGCCGGTCCCCGGCGTGTACGTGCACAAGGGTGTCGTGCAGGTCGGCGAGGTCACCGTCGGCTCCCCGGCCCAGGCCACGATCGACGTGACGCGCCGGCGTGCCATCGCCCGCGCCCACTCCGCCACGCACCTCACCCACCAGGCGCTGCGTGACACGCTCGGCCCGACGGCCGCCCAGGCCGGCTCGGAGAACCAGCCGGGCCGCTTCCGCTTCGACTTCGGCTCCCCGTCCGCCGTGCCCACGGCCGTGATGACGGACGTCGAGCAGAAGATCAACGAGGTCCTCGCCCGCGAACTCGACGTGCAGGCCGAGGTCATGTCGATCGACGACGCCAAGAAGCAGGGCGCCATCGCCGAGTTCGGCGAGAAGTACGGCGAGCGCGTGCGCGTCGTCACCATCGGCGACTTCTCCAAGGAGCTGTGCGGCGGCACCCACGTCCACAACACCGCGCAGCTCGGCCTCGTCAAGCTGCTCGGCGAGTCGTCCATCGGCTCTGGCGTGCGGCGCATCGAGGCCCTGGTCGGCGTCGACGCGTACAGCTTCCTGGCCAAGGAGCACACGGTCGTCGCCCAGCTCCAGGAGCTGGTCAAGGGCCGCGCCGAGGAGCTGCCGGAGAAGATCTCCGCGATGCTCGGCAAGCTCAAGGACGCCGAGAAGGAGATCGAGAAGTTCCGCGCGGAGAAGGTCCTCCAGGCCGCCGGCGGTCTCGCGGACTCCGCCAAGGACGTACGGGGCGTCGCCCTGGTCACCGGGCAGGTCCCGGACGGCACGGGCGCCGACGACCTGCGCAAGCTGGTCCTCGACGTGCGCGGGCGCATCCAGGGCGGCCGGGCCGCCGTGGTGGCGCTGTTCACCACGGTCAACGGCAAGCCGCTCACGGTCATCGCCACCAACGAGGCGGCCCGCGAGCGCGGTCTCAAGGCCGGTGACCTGGTGCGCACCGCCGCCAAGACGCTCGGCGGCGGTGGCGGCGGCAAGCCGGACGTCGCCCAGGGCGGCGGCCAGAACCCGGCCGCGATCGGCGACGCCATCGACGCCGTCGAGCGCCTCGTCGGGGAGACCGCGAACTGATGCGCAGAGGCCGCCGACTGGCGATCGACGTGGGGGACGCGCGGATCGGGGTCGCGTCCTGCGACCCCGACGGCATCCTCGCCACGCCGGTGGAGACCGTGCCGGGACGCGATGTCCCGGCCGCCCACCGGCGGCTGCGGCAGCTCGTCGAGGAGTACGAGCCGATCGAGGTCGTCGTCGGACTCCCTCGCTCCCTCAAGGGGGGCGAGGGCCCGGCCGCCGCGAAGGTGCGCGCGTTCACCCAGGAGCTGGCGCGGGGCATCGCGCCCGTGCCGGTGCGGCTCGTGGACGAGAGGATGACCACAGTCACCGCGAGTCAGGGGCTGCGCGCCAGCGGCGTAAAGTCCAAAAAGGGCCGCTCTGTCATCGACCAGGCGGCGGCCGTCATCATCCTCCAGCAGGCTCTGGAGTCCGAACGGGCGTCAGGTAAAGCTCCCGGCGAGGGCGTCGAAGTGGTCATCTGATCGCGGTACGGTAACGTTCCGCGCGATCGGCGGCGTTCGAACAGCCGCCGCACTGCATCAAGAGGCGGAACGGTTGCCCTCCTGACCGGAACCAGGGTCCGGCGCCTCGCGGCTCGTAGGGGATCGATGACTGAGTATGGCCGGGGCCAGGGCTCCGAACCGTGGCATCCCGAGGACCCGCTCTACGGGGACCAGGGATGGGGGCAGCAGGCCGGTTCCGGCCAGGCTGCCTACGGGGGCCAGGAGCAGTACCACCCCCAGGGCGCCTACGGCGGCGGGGAGTGGAACACCGGCAATTCGCCCGAGTACGGGCAGCAGCCGGGCCCCGACTACGGCGCTCACCCGGGCCACGGTTACGGCCAGGACCAGGGGTACGGGCAGCAGGCGTACGGCGGTCAGCAGGGTCAGGGCGGCTGGGACGAGAGCGGGCAGCAGCCGGGGCAGGTCCCGTACGGGCATGACCCGATGGACCCCTACGGCACCGGCCACCAGGCCGCCTACCAGCCCGAACAGCCGGACTACTACGACGTCCCCGGCGCCTACCCGCCGCCCGAGCCGCCCGGCCGGCGCCGGCCGCCGCAGGCCGAGCCGGAGCCGGAGT
Organism: Streptomyces sp. NPDC107550; assembly: GCF_055639095.1. Taxonomy (NCBI): domain Bacteria; kingdom Bacillati; phylum Actinomycetota; class Actinomycetes; order Kitasatosporales; family Streptomycetaceae; genus Streptomyces; species Streptomyces sp. NPDC107550. Next base: position 65,610 of record NZ_JBVKBC010000009.1, on the reverse strand, counting down.
GGGACGCGGGCCCCGACCAGGGCGAACACGCGTTCTTCAGCGGTGGCGGCGACGAGGACGACCTCGACGACGAGCGCGGCGGGCGGCGCGGCAGGGGCGGCAAGAAGCCCAAGAAGCGCCGCAGCGGCTGCGCCTGTCTGGTCCTCACCGCGATCTTCGTGGCGGGTGTCGGCGGCGTCGGCTACTTCGGCTACCAGTTCTACCAGGACCGCTTCGGCGCGGCCCCGGACTACGAGGGCTCGGGCAACGGCGAGACCGTCACCGTCGTCATCCCCAAGGACGCCGGCGGGTACGTCATCGGCCAGAAGCTCAAAGAGTCCGGAGTCGTGGAGAGCGTCGACGCGTTCGTCGCGGCACAGGCGGCCAACGACAAGGGCAAGTCCATCCAGGACGGCGCGTACGTCCTGGAGAAGCAGATGTCCGCCGCGAGCGCCGTCGATGCCATGCTCGACCCCAACCACCGCGCCAACCTCATCGTCTCCGAGGGCATGCGCAACGTCGTCGTCTACGCGAAGATCGACGACCGCCTCAAGCTGCCCAAGGGCACGACGGCCGGCGTGGCGAAGAAGGACTACAAGGACCTCGGGCTGCCCGACTGGGCGAGCGGCCACCCGAACGTCAAGGACCCGCTCGAAGGCTTCCTGTACCCGTCGAGCTACGCGGCGGCGAAGGGCATGAAGCCGGCGGACGTCCTCAAGCAGATGGTCGGGCGCGCCAACGACAAGTACGCGGCACTGGACCTGGAGGCCAAGGCCAAGAGCCTGAACCTGGAAAGCCCCTGGCAGCTGGTCACGGTGGCGAGCCTCGTACAGGCCGAGGGCAAGACGCACGACGACTTCCGCAAGATGGCCGAGGTCGTCTACAACCGGCTCAAGCCCACGAACACCGAGACGAACCAGATGCTCCAGTTCGACTCGACGTACAACTACCTCAAGGGTCAAAGCAAGATCAATATCGGGGAGGGCGAGATCACCTCGAACAAGGACCCGTACAACACCTACCACCACAAGGGGCTGCCGCCCGGCCCGATCGGCAACCCTGGGGACGTGGCGCTCGCCGCGACGCTCGACCCGACCAAGGACGGCTGGATGTACTTCGTCGCCACGGACGGCATGCACAAGACGGAGTTCGCCAAGACGAACGCCGAGTTCGAGAGGCTGAAGGCCAAGTTCAATGACAGCCAGAGCTGAACCGCGCAAGGCGGCCGTCCTCGGCTCGCCGATCGCCCACTCGCTGTCCCCGCAGTTGCACAACGCGGCGTACGCGGCGCTGGGCCTCGACGACTGGACGTACGACCGGTTCGACGTGGACGAGGCGGCGCTGCCCGGCTTCCTCGCCGAGGTCGGGCGCCCCGAGTGGGCCGGCCTTTCACTGACGATGCCGCTCAAGCGGGCGGTGATCCCGCTGCTCGACGAGATCACCGATACCGCCCGCTCGGTGGGGGCCGTCAACACGGTGGTCTTCCGCGCCGACGGCAGCACGCTCGGCGACAACACCGACATCCCCGGGCTCGTCGCCGCGCTGCACGAACAGGGCGTCGACAAGGTGGGGTCCGCCGCGATCCTCGGCGCGGGCGCCACCGCCTCCTCCGCGCTCGCCGCGCTCTCCCGGATCTGCGCCGGGGAGGTCGTCGCGTACGTGCGCAGCGAGCAGCGGGCCGCCGAGATGCGCGGCTGGGGCGAGCGCCTCGGCGTCGCCGTGCGCACCGCCGGCTGGGACAGGGCCGCGGACGCCTTCGACGCGCCGCTCGTCGTCTCCACCACCCCCAAGGGCGGCGCCGACCACCTCGTCGCGGCCGTCCCCGCGCGCGTGGGCACGCTGTTCGACGTGGTGTACGACCCGTGGCCGACGCCCCTCGCGGCCGTCTGGCAGGACCGTGGCGCGCCCGTGCTGAGCGGGCTCGACCTGCTGGTGCACCAGGCGGTGTTCCAGTTCGAGCAGTTCACCGGCGACACCCGGCCTGTCCTCGGCGCCATGCGCGCGGCCGGCCTGAAGGCGCTCGGCTGACCCGGCGCGCCCACCCGTGACGGCGTCGCCGTCCCCCTCGTACCGGCCGGGTGCCCGCCGCGTGTGCGCCGCGCGTCCGCCACGCGGACACCGGGGCCGGTGGCGCGGCGTGGCATGGGAGGATCGGGGGATACACGGTGGGCCGGTCCGCGCATCCGGTGCCGGCCCGCGAAGCCGTACGCAGAGCGCGAGCATGAGGAGCACCGTTGAGCAGGTTGCGCTGGCTGACCGCGGGGGAGTCGCACGGCCCCGCACTCGTGGCGACGCTGGAGGGTCTTCCCGCCGGCGTTCCGATCACCACGGAGATGGTGGCGGACCACCTGGCACGGCGGCGTCTGGGCTATGGGCGCGGGGCGCGGATGAAGTTCGAGCGGGACGAGGTGACGTTCCTCGGCGGTGTCCGGCACGGCCTCACGCTCGGCTCGCCGGTCGCGGTCATGGTCGGGAACACCGAGTGGCCGAAGTGGGAGCAGGTCATGTCGGCCGACCCCGTCGACCCCGAGGTGCTCGCGGGCCTCGCGCGCAACGCGCCGCTGACCCGTCCCCGGCCCGGCCACGCGGATCTCGCGGGAATGCAGAAGTACGGGTTCGACGAGGCGCGGCCGATCCTGGAGCGGGCGTCGGCGCGGGAGACGGCCGCGCGGGTCGCGCTCGGCGCGGTGGCCCGTTCGTACCTGAAGGAGACGACGGGGATCGAGATCGTCTCGCACGTGGTGGAGCTGTGCTCGGTGAAGGCGCCGCAGGGCGTCTACCCGACCCCCGCCGACGTGGAGAAGCTGGACGCGGACCCGCTGCGCTGCCTGGACGCGGACGCGTCGAAGCAGATGGTGGCGGAGGTGGATCAGGCGCACAAGGACGGTGACACGCTCGGCGGCGTCGTCGAGGTCCTCGCCTACGACGTGCCGGTGGGCCTCGGTTCGCATGTGCACTGGGACCGCAAGCTCGACGCCCGCCTGGCCGGGGCGCTCATGGGCATCCAGGCGATCAAGGGCGTGGAGGTCGGTGACGGGTTCGAGCTGGCGCGGGTGCCCGGTTCGCAGGCGCACGACGAGATCGTGTCCACGCCCGAGGGCATCCGCCGGGTGTCGGGGCGTGCGGGCGGCACCGAGGGCGGCCTGTCCACGGGCGAGCTGCTGCGCGTGCGGGCCGCGATGAAGCCGATCGCCACGGTGCCGCGCGCGCTGCGCACGGTGGACGTGGCGACGGGGGAGGCGGCGCAGGCCCACCACCAGCGCTCGGACGTGTCGGCGGTGCCGGCGGCCGGGATCGTGGCGGAGGCCATGGTGGCGCTGGTCCTCGCGGACGCGGTCGCGGAGAAGTTCGGCGGCGACAGCGTCACCGAGACCCGGCGCAACGTCCGCTCGTACCTCGACAGCCTCCCGATCCGGTGAGCGGCCCGCAGATCGTCCTCGTCGGACCCATGGGCGTCGGCAAGACGACCGTGGGCGAACTGCTCGCGGCGCGGCTCGGCTGCGGCTTCCGCGACTCCGACGCGGACATCGTCGCCGCGCAGGGCCGGGAGATCTCCGACATCTTCGTCGACGACGGCGAGGAGCACTTCCGGACGCTGGAGAAGGCCGCCGTCGCCGCCGCCCTCACCGAGCACGAGGGCGTCCTCGCGCTCGGCGGCGGTGCCGTCCTCGACGAGGGCACGCGCGAACTGCTCGCCGCGCACCGCGTCGTCTACCTCTCCATGGACGTGGAAGAGGCCGTCCAGCGCACCGGCCTGAACGTCGCGCGCCCGCTGCTCGCCGTCAACCCCCGCCGCCAGTGGCGGGAGCTGATGGAGGCCCGCCGCCCGCTGTACACCGAGGTCGCCCGGGCCGTCGTGGCCACCGACGGCCGCACGCCCGACGAGGTGGCCGAAGCCGTCCTCGACGCCCTGGAGTTGAAGCACTCATGAACGCCCCGATCACCCGCATCCAGGTGGCCGGAACCGCCGGGACCGACCCGTACGAGGTACTGGTGGGCCGTCAGCTCCTGGGGGAGCTGGGCTCGCTCATCGGCACCCAGGCCAAGCGCGTCGCCGTCGTCCACCCCGAGGCGCTGGCCGAGACGGGCGAGGCGCTCCGCGCCGACCTCGCCGACCAGGGCTACGAGGCGGTCGCCATCCAGGTGCCGAACGCGGAGGAGGCGAAGACCGCCGAGGTCGCCGCCTACTGCTGGAAGGCGCTCGGCCAGTCGAACTTCACCCGCTCCGACGTCATCGTCGGCGTCGGCGGCGGCGCGACCACCGACCTCGCCGGGTTCGTCGCCGCGACCTGGCTGCGCGGGGTGCGCTGGATCGCCATCCCGACGACCGTGCTCGCCATGGTGGACGCGGCGGTCGGCGGCAAGACCGGCATCAACACCGCCGAGGGCAAGAACCTCGTCGGCGCGTTCCACCCCCCGGCCGGTGTCCTGTGCGACCTCGCCGCCCTCGACTCGCTGCCCGTCAACGACTACGTGTCCGGGCTCGCCGAGGTCATCAAGGCCGGGTTCATCGCGGACGAGCGCATCCTCGAACTCGTCGAGGAGGACCCGCAGGCCGCCCGCACCCCCGAGGGCCCGCACACCTCGGAGCTGATCGAGCGGGCGATCCGGGTCAAGGCGGACGTCGTCTCGTCCGACCTCAAGGAGTCCGGCCTGCGCGAGATCCTCAATTACGGGCACACGCTCGCGCACGCCATCGAGAAGAACGAGCGCTACAAGTGGCGGCACGGCGCGGCCGTCTCCGTCGGCATGCACTTCGCCGCCGAACTCGGCCGTCTCGCGGGGCGCCTGGACGACGCGACCGCCGACCGGCACCGCACGGTCCTGGAGTCGGTCGGCCTGCCGCTGACCTACCGGTATGACCAGTGGCCCAAGCTGCTCCAGACGATGAAGGTCGACAAGAAGTCGCGCGGTGACGTGCTGCGCTTCATCGTCCTCGACGGGCTCGGCAAGCCGACCGTCCTGGAGGGTCCCGACCCGGCCGTCCTGCTCGCCGCCTACGGTGAAGTGGCCGAATAGCGGGACCTGTTGGCCCCGGGCACTTTGCGACCTCCCCGGCCGTTCACACAACGGCGGCCGGGGACGGTACCGTTCGGTAGCGCCCTGATCGCCGGGCCCCAGTGACGGTTGTACGAGACGGAGTGGCACCGGATGCAGCACGCAGTGGGATCTCCGCTGCCACCGCCCCAGCGGTCGGGGCACGGGCCGGCCGTCCCGTGGACGCCGCCGCGGCAGTCGCAGCAACAGCCTCCTCAGCCCGCGTACGGGGCGCTGGCAGCTGCGGTACCGCAGGGATCGCCGGTACCGCAGGGATCGCCGGTTCCGCAGGGCCCGCCCGCGTCGCCGGCGCCTCAGGGCCCGCCCGTGTCCCCGGCGTCTCAGGGCCCGCCCGTGTCCCCGGCGTCTCACGTGCCTCAGGGATCGCAGGCGTCCCAGGCGTCTCACGTCCCCCAGAGTCCACACGCGCCCCAGGCGCCGAGCATGCCTCAGGGGCCGCATCAGCCTCCGGTGACCCACGCGCCGCACCCGCCGCCGGCGCCCCCGGCACCCCACGCCCCGCAGGGCCCCCCGGTGCCCCATGCGCCCCAGACGCCTCAGGCGCCCCACGCCCCGCACCCGCAACACGCCCCGCAGGGCCCGCCCCGTTCCGTGCCGCCGCCCGAGTCCACCGGGCATGTGCAGCTTCCGCCCGGGGCGCCCGTCGCCGTGCCCAGTCCGCCGGGCGCGCAGGCCGCCGTGGACCCCGGTACGACCACCCTGGCCGTCCTGCTGATCGGGCCCGCCGGCGCCGGCAAGACCAGCGTCGCCAAGCACTGGGCGGAGCGCCGCCGCGTTCCTACGGCCCACATCAGCCTCGACGACGTACGCGAATGGGTGCGCTCGGGGTTCGCCGACCCGCAGTCCGGGTGGAACGACCACTCCGAGGCGCAGTACCGGCTGGCCCGCCGCACCTGCGGCTTCGCCGCCCGTAACTTCCTGGCGAACGGGATCTCCTGCATCCTCGACGACGCCGTCTTCCCCGACCGCCCGGTCGTCGGGCTCGGCGGCTGGAAGCGGCACGTGGGCCCCGGCCTGCTCCCGGTGGTGCTGCTCCCGGGCCTGGAGATCGTCCTGGAGCGCAACGCGCAGCGCAGCGGCAACCGCAGACTCAGCGACGAGGAAGTGGCCCGTATCCACGGCCGGATGGCCGGCTGGTACGGCTCGGGCCTGCCCATCATCGACAACTCCCAGATGGACGTGGCCGCCACCGCGCAGGTCCTCGACGAGGTGCTCGCCCGGGCCATCGCCAGCCCGCCCACCTGGTGACACCCGCCGGGCCGCCCGCCCCGAGACCCGCCGGGACACCCGCGCCGCCGCCCGTCCGGACGCGCTGAACCGGCCGCCCGGCGGGCCCGCTCGTACGCTCGGCTCATGGCAGAGGTGTACGCGGCCCGCAGGGACCGGCTGAGAGAGCGCGCGACGGCGGGCGGCAGCGCCGCCGCCCTGGTGTCGCGGCCCGCCAACGTCCGCTATCTCGCGGGAGCCGCGCCCGAGGGCGCCGTCCTGCTGCTCGGCCGGGAGGTCGGCGGCGGCGATGTGCTGCTGTGCGCGGGCCCGCCCGGCGGACAGCCCGCCGAGGGGCGGCCGGACGAGGAGCTGCGGGTCGAGGTGCTGCCCCCCGCCCGCGACACGGCCGTCGCCGCCGCCGACATCGCCGCAGGCCAGGGCGGTGACTCGCTCGCCGTCGAGGAGCACCACCTGACGGTCGCCCGGCACCGGGCGCTCGCCTCGGCCGCTCCCGGGCTGCGGCTGACGGACCTCAACCTGGCCGTCGAGCAGTTGCGGTACGTCAAGGACGAGGACGAGATCTCCTGTCTGCGGATCGCCGCCGAGATCGCCGACCAGGCCCTCGGCGAACTCCTCGAATCCATCCTCGTGGGCCGCACCGAACGCCATCTCGCTCTCGAACTGGAACGTCGACTTGTCGACCACGGCGCCGACGGTCCCGCCTTCCCGACCTCCGTGGCCACCGGCCCGAACTCCGGGCGCGGCGACCACCGGCCGAGCGACCGGCGCGTGGAGGAGGGCGACTTCCTGTCCGTGTGCCTGGGCGCCACATACCGGGGATACCGGTGCGAGATCGGGCGTACGTTCGTCATCGGGACGACGCCCGCGGACTGGCAGATCGAGCTGTACGACCTCGTCTTCGCCGCTCAGCGCGCGGGCCGCGAGAGCCTGCTGCCGGGTGCGGAGTGCCGCGAGGTGGACAGGGCCGCCCGGCACGTACTGGACGCGGCGGGGTATGGTGAGAGGCTTCCGCGCCTGACCGGACACGGGGTGGGACTCGAAATCGACGAGGACCCGCAATTGGCCCCGGCGGCCATGGGTAAACTTGACGCCTGTGTGCCGGTCACCGTCGAACCGGGGGTCCACCTCCCGGGCCGGGGCGGCGTCCGGATCGATGACACGCTCGTCGTCCGCCCCGAGGCGGACGGCGGACCCGAGCTACTCACCATCACGACCAAGGAGCTGCTCGCGCTGTAGCCCACGGCTACGCGCTGTGCCCCGGGGTCGTCCACGTCAGTCCAGGAGATTCCGCAACCGTGGCTTCCACGAACGACCTCAAGAACGGCCTGGTGCTCAAGCTCGAAGGCGGCCAGCTCTGGTCCGTCGTCGAGTTCCAGCACGTCAAGCCCGGCAAGGGCCCGGCCTTCGTGCGCACCAAGCTCAAGAACGTGCTCTCCGGCAAGGTCGTCGACAAGACCTTCAACGCCGGCGTCAAGGTCGAGACGGCCACTGTCGACAAGCGCGACATGCAGTTCTCGTACATGGACGGCGACTACTTCGTCTTCATGGACATGGAGACCTACGACCAGCTCCACGTCGACCGCAAGGCCGTCGGTGACGCCGCCAACTTCCTGATCGAGGGCTTCACCGCCACGGTCGCCCAGCACGAGGGCGAGGTGCTCTTCGTCGAGCTGCCGGCCGCCGTCGAGCTGGTCGTCAAGGAGACCGAGCCGGGCGTCCAGGGCGACCGCTCCACCGGTGGCACCAAGCCGGCCATCCTGGAGACGGACCACCAGATCCAGGTCCCGCTGTTCATCACGACCGGCGAGAAGATCAAGGTCGACACCCGTACGAGCGACTACCTCGGCCGGGTGAACAGCTAACCGTGGCCGCCCGTAACACGGCCCGCAAGCGCGCCTTCCAGATCCTCTTCGAGGCAGACCAGCGCGGCGCCGACGTCCTGACGGTCCTCGCGGACTGGATCCGGCACTCGCGCAACGACACGCGCCAGCCGCCCGTCAGCGAGTACACGATGGAGCTGGTCGAGGGGTACGCGAAGCACGCGTCCCGGATCGACGAGCTCATCTCGCAGTACGCCGTCGGATGGACCCTGGACCGGATGCCCGTCGTCGACCGCAACATCGTGCGGCTCGGCGCCTACGAGCTGGTCTGGGTCGACGGGACCCCGGACGCCGTCGTGCTCGACGAGGCCGTCTCGCTGGCCAAGGAGTTCTCCACCGACGAGTCCCCGGTGTTCATCAACGGTCTTCTGGGCCGCTTCAAGGACCTGAAGCCGACGCTCCGCCGCGACGAGGCCTGAGCCGAGCCGCGCAGCACATTCCGCGGGCCCGGAGCAGAACATGAACATGGTTCTGCTCCGGGCCTGGTGCGTTCCCCGGTGGCTTCACTAGGTTCTGGCCATGTCCACCACCGGCCTCCCGGCCCGGGTGCGCGTCGGCTACGGCCTCGGCTCCTTCGCCACCGGCACCTTCGGCACCGTCCCCGGTCTGCTGCTGCTCTACTACCTCACCGATGTGCTCGGCGTCGGCGCCGGGATCGCCGGACTGCTCGTCTTCCTGCCCAAGGCGTGGGACGTCCTGCTCAACCCGTGGATAGGCAGCCTCTCCGACCGCAGCACCCGCTCCCGGCTGGGGCCGCGCCGCTCCTGGATGCTGCTCGGCGCGCTCACGCTCCCGCTCTGCTTCGCCGCCCTGTTCGCCGCCCCCGGCGGGATCGAGGGCGGCCCGGCCGCCGCGTACGTCGCCGTCCTCTTCCTGCCGGCCGCCTCCGCGTACGCCTGCTTCCAGGTCCCGTACGTGGCGCTGCCCGCCGAACTCACCGCCGACCCCGACGAGCGCGCCCGGATCATGTCCTGGCGCGTCGCCTTCCTCGGCGCCGCCATCCTCGCCTCCGGTGCCCTCGCGCCCGTGCTCGCCGGGGCCTCGGGCGACGCGCACGGCAGCGCGGGCGGCTACCGGTTCATGGGCGTCGTCATCGGCGCGGTGCTCGCCGCCGGGATGCTCGCCGCCGTCGCCGCCACCCGCGGGGTCGGCCCCGTCGTACGGACCACGACCGAGGGCGGGCTGCGCGCCCAGCTCCGCGCGGCCCGCGGCGACGCGCCCTTCGCGCGGCTCCTCGGCGCGTTCGTCACGCAGGCCACCGCGACGGGCCTGATGCTCGCCGGCACCCAGTACTTCGCCACGTACATTCTCGGCCGGCCGGGTGCCGTCACCGTTCTCTTCGCCTGTCTGATCGTGCCGTCGCTGCCGGCCATGCCGCTGTGGCTGGCCCTCGGGCGGCGCTTCGGAAAGCGGGACGCGGCACTCGGCGCCTCGCTCTGCTTCCTGCTCGGGGCGCTCGCCGCCGCCGCGGGCCGCGCGGTGCCGGACGCCCTCCTGTACGCGGCCGTGGGCATCGCGGGCGTCGGGTACGCGGGCATGCAGATGCTGCCCATGGCGATGCTGGGGGACGCCGTCGCCGCCGACGCGTACCGCACCGGGCGGCGCAGGGCGGGCGTCTTCACCGGGCTCTGGACGGCGGGGGAGACCCTCGGGCTCGCGCTCGGGCCCGGCCTGTTCGGGCTCGTCCTCGCCGTCGGCGGCTTCGCGTCCACCGACGCCGGGCACCGTGTGCCGCAGCCGGACTCCGCGCTCACCGCGATCGTCGTCGGCTTCGGCGGCCTGCCCGCGCTGCTCCTGCTGATGAGCCTGCCGCTGCTCGCCCGCTACCGGCTGACCGAGGCCGAACTGACCCGGCTGCGCGAGCAGTCCGCCGCACGATCCACCCAGCGAGACGAGGAATCCGTATGACGAGCAAGGACACCCCCGCCGGCGACGAGCGCGGGGCCGATGGCCCCGGCGGCGGACCGGCGGGCGCCGACGCGCGCATCCTCGGGCGGCTGACCGCCCTGCGCGCCGGGGACCTGCCGGTGCGCGGCGGCCGCACGATGGCGTACGTGTACGACGCCGGGCTCGACGGACTCGACGAGCTGGCCGGTGCCGCGGCCGCCGCCTTCTCCGGGGTCAACGGCCTGGACATGACGGCCTTCCCCAGCGTCGTCGAGCTGGAGAACGACCTCGTGCGCCGGGCCACGGCCCTGCTCGGCGGCGGCGCGGGCACGTTCACCAGCGGCGGCACCGAGAGCTGCATGCTCGCCGTCCTGACGGCACGTCAGCATGCGCGGCGCACGCGCGGGGTGACGGAGCCGGAACTGGTCCTGCCCGAGACGGCGCACGCCGCCTTCCACAAGGCCGCCGCACTCTTCGGCCTGACCGTCGTGTCCGTACCCGTCGATCCCGCGACCTTCAAGGTGCGGGCCGCCGACATGGCCGCCGCGCTCACCGAAAGGACGGCGCTGGCCGTGGTCTCCGCGCCCTCGTACGCGCACGGCGTCATCGACCCGGTGGCGGAGGTGGCGGCCGAGGCGGCGGGGCGGGGCGTGCTGTGCCATGTCGACGCGTGCATGGGCGGCTGGTACCTCGGCCACCTGCGCAAGGCGGAGGACGCGCCGGCGCTGCCCGACTTCGATCTGCACGTCCCCGGGGTCACGTCCCTCTCCGTGGACCTGCACAAGTACGGATACACACCGAAGGGCGCCTCGCTGCTGCTGTTCAAGGACGCCGAGCTGCGCCGGCACGGCTGGTTCGCGCATGCCTCGTGGCCGGGATACCCCGTCGTCAACGCCACGCTCCAGGGCACCAAGTCGGCCGGGCCGCTGGCCGCGGCGTGGGCGGTGACCGAGCGCGTCGGCGCCGAGGGTTACACCGCGTTGTCGACGCGCGTCCACCGCGCCACCCGGGCGCTCGCCGAGGGTGTCGAAAAGATCGCGGGGCTGCGGCTGCTCGCCCGGCCGGAGGCGTCGCTGCTCGCCGTCGCCTCCGACGCGCCTGACGTGGACGTCTTCGTCGTCGCGGACGAGATACGGGAGGCCGGCTGGTACCTCCAGCCGCAGCCCGCGTTCGGCTCCTCGCCCGCCAACGTGCACCTGACAGTGACGGCGGCCGTCGCCGACGAGGAGACCGTACGGGCCCTGCTCGCCGACCTCGAACGGGCGGTGGAGCGGGCGCGCGGGGCCGGGCCCGTGCAGGTGGACCCGGAGATCGTGGCCGCCGCGGCGAGCCTCGACCCGGACGCGCTCACCCCGGAGGAGGTCGATCTGGTGCTCGCTCTCGCGGGGGTGGGGGAGTCGGGCCTGCCCGAGCGGATGGCGCCGGTCCTCGCGGTCCTCCAGGCGTTGCCCCCGGCCCTGTCCGAACGCCTCCTGCCCGAGGTGATCGGCAGGCTGTACCAGGTGTGATCCGCTCCAAGCGGGCGGGAAGCGTCGCGGACACGGTCACGCCGAGGGGGAGCGGCCGAAGGCGGCCGAGGGGAGGGGGGCAGCGACCCGAAGGCGGCTGCCCGAGAGGAGAGCGCCCCGAAGGCGGCCACGCCGATTACTCCGTTCGAGGGAAGCCGCGCGGCTCCGGGATGACGAAACGGGCGGTTCCGCTGGGGAACCGCCCGTTTCGGGTGTGACGTTTCTTCGGTGGTGAGGGCCGGTGTCAGGCCTCTTCGTGGGCCACCGCGCGGCGCGCGTCCGCGTCCAGGACACCCCAGCTGATGAGCTGCTCGGTGAGGACCGAGGGCGACTGGTCGTAGATCACGGCGAGGGTGCGCAGGTCGTCCTGGCGGATCGAGAGCACCTTGCCGTTGTAATCACCGCGCTGGGACTGGATCGTCGCCGCGTAGCGCTGGAGCGGGCCCGCCTTCTCCGGCGGCACGTGCGCGAGGCGCTCCAGGTCGAGCACCAGCTTCGGCGGCGGCTCGGCGGCGCCGCCCGGGGTCGTGCCCGGCAGCAGCTCCTGCACCGGCACCCCGTAGAAGTCCGCCAGCTCGGCGAGGCGCTGCACGGTCACGGCGCGGTCACCGCGCTCGTAGGACCCCACCACGACGGCCTTCCAGCGGCCCTGGGACTTCTCCTCGACGCCGTGGAGGGAAAGGCCCTGCTGGGTACGGATCGCACGGAGCTTGGCCCCGAGCTGTTTGGCGTATTCGCTGGACATATAGCTCCCCGGACACTGCATCACTGTGCGGCTCCGCCGCGTGGCTGGTAACTCACTGTGAGGTTACGCAGCGTTACTTGCCCGCGTCAAGCCGAATGGTCCGTACCGACCTTCACCCGAAACCGCGCTCCGCGCATCCGCAGGGGGGTGATCAGCGATGTTGGGGGCCTGGTAGCCTGGGTGGCGCAAATCCGACGTCCTTTAAGGTCCGTCCCGTGAGGCGGAGAAGGAGGTCCGTTTCGTATGGACACGCACAGCGCGCCGAGCGCGCCCCCCTCCGATGCCCGTCCCGTCCTCGAAGGCCCGGACATCGCGCGGGTACTGACCCGCATCGCCCACGAGATCGTCGAGCGCGCCAAGGGCGCCGAGGACGTCGTGCTCCTGGGCATCCCGACGCGCGGCGTCTTCCTGGGCCGCCGGCTGGCCGCCAAGCTCGAAGAGATCACCGGCCGCGCCATCCCCGTAGGGTCGCTCGACATCACGATGTACCGCGACGACCTGCGCATGCACCCGCCGCGCGCCCTCGCCCGCACCGAGATCCCCGGTGACGGCATCGACGGCCGGCTCGTCGTCCTCGTCGACGACGTGCTGTTCTCCGGGCGCACCATCCGCGCCGCCCTCGACGCCCTGAACGACATCGGGCGCCCCCGTGCGGTCCAGCTCGCGGTCCTCGTCGACCGCGGTCACCGCGAACTCCCGATCCGCGCCGACTACGTCGGCAAGAACCTCCCCACGTCGCTGCGGGAGGCGGTCAAGGTCCAGCTCGCCGAGGAGGACGGCCGCGACGCCGTGCTGCTCGGTGCCAAGCGGGACCCCAAGGCGGCCGAGCAGTAGCACCCCCGTCGCCGTACGCCCGCCGTACGGCCTCACAGGTGTGCCCGCGCGCGCCCGTATGCCCCGATTTCTCCTGAACTTCCCTACGGAGCACCCCCGATGATGCGACACCTCATCTCGGCCGCCGACCTCACCCGCGACGACGCCGTGCTCATCCTCGACACCGCCGAGGAGATGGCCCGCGTAGCCGACCGGCCGATCAAGAAACTCCCCGCGCTGCGCGGCCGCAGCATCTGCAACCTCTTCTTCGAGGACTCCACCCGCACCCGGATCTCCTTCGAGGCCGCGGAGAAGCGGCTGTCCGCCGACGTCATCAACTTCGCCGCCAAGGGCTCCAGCGTCTCCAAGGGCGAGTCCCTGAAGGACACCGCGCAGACCCTGGAGGCCATGGGCGTCGACGCCGTCGTCATCCGCCACGGAGCCTCCGGCGCGCCCTACCGGCTCGCCACCTCCGGCTGGATCGACGCCCCCGTCATCAACGCGGGCGACGGCACCCACCAGCACCCGACGCAGGCGCTGCTCGACGCGTTCACCATGCGCCGCCGCCTCGTCGGCCGGGACGCCGGGCTCGGCAAGGGCCTCGACGGCACCCGCGTCACCCTCGTCGGCGACATCCTGCACAGCCGCGTCGCCCGCTCCAACGTGGACCTGCTGCACACCCTCGGCGCCGAGGTCACCCTCGTCGCGCCGCCCACCCTGCTCCCCGTCGGCGTCGAGTCCTGGCCCTGCGAGGTCTCGTACGACCTCGACTCCACGCTCGGCAAGACCGACGCCATGATGATGCTGCGCGTCCAGCGGGAGCGGATGAACGCCGCGTTCTTCCCGACCGAGCGCGAGTACAGCCGCCGCTACGGCCTCGACGGCGAGCGCATGGCGAAGATGCCCGAGCACGCCATCGTCATGCACCCCGGCCCGATGGTCCGCGGCATGGAGATCACCGCCGAGGTGGCCGACTCCGACCGCTGCACGGTCGTCGAGCAGGTCGCCAACGGCGTCCACACCCGTATGGCCGTCCTCTACCTGCTGCTCGGCGGCAACGAACCGGCCGTGTCCCACTCTCGTACCGAGGAGACCAAGTAACCATGAGCAAGACCCTGATCCGCGGTGCGAAGGTCCTCGGCGGCGAGCCGCAGGACGTCCTGATCGACGGCGACGTCATCGCCGAGGTCGGCACGGGCCTGTCCGCCGACGGCGCCGACACGGTCGTCGAGGCCGGCGGCAAGATCCTCCTGCCGGGCCTCGTGGACCTCCACACCCACCTGCGCGAGCCCGGCCGCGAGGACTCCGAGACCGTCCTCACCGGCACCCGCGCCGCCGCCACCGGCGGCTACACCGCCGTGTTCGCCATGGCCAACACCTTCCCCGTCGCCGACACCGCCGGCGTCGTCGAGCAGGTCTACCGGCTCGGCCAGGAGCACGGCTACTGCGACGTGCAGCCCATCGGCGCCGTCACCGTCGGCCTGGAGGGCGCCAAGCTCGCCGAGCTGGGCGCCATGCACGAGTCCGCCGCCGGCGTCACCGTCTTCTCCGACGACGGCAAGTGCGTCCACGACGCCGTGATCATGCGCCGCGCCCTGGAGTACGTGAAGGCGTTCGGCGGGGTCGTCGCCCAGCACGCGCAGGAGCCCCGGCTCACCGAGGGCGCCCAGATGAACGAGGGCACCGTCTCCGCCGAACTGGGTCTCGGCGGCTGGCCCGCCGTCGCCGAGGAGTCGATCATCGCCCGTGACGTGCTGCTCGCCGAGCACGTCGGCTCCCGCGTGCACATCTGCCACCTGTCGACCGCCGGCTCGGTGGAGATCGTGCGCTGGGCCAAGTCCCGCGGCATCGACGTCACCGCCGAGGTCACCCCGCACCACCTGCTCCTCACCGACGAGCTGGTGCGCACGTACAACCCGGTCTACAAGGTGAACCCGCCGCTGCGCACCGAGAAGGACGTCATGGCGCTGCGCGAGGCGCTCGCCGACGGCACGATCGACATCGTCGCCACCGACCACGCCCCGCACCCGCACGAGGACAAGGACTGCGAGTGGGCCGCCGCCGCCATGGGCATGGTGGGCCTGGAGACCGCGCTCTCCGTCGTCCAGCAGACGATGGTGGAGACGGGCCTGCTCGACTGGGCCGGCGTCGCCGACCGCATGTCCGTCAAGCCCGCCGAGATCGGCCGGGCCCGCGGCCACGGACGCCCCGTCTCGGCAGGTGAGCCCGCGAACCTCGTCCTGCTCGACGCCGACTACCGTGGAGCGGTGGACCCCGCGGGCTTCGCCTCCCGCAGCCGCAACACCCCCTACGAGGGCCGTGAGCTGCCGGGGCGCGTCACCCACACCTGGCTGCGGGGCAAGGCCACCCTCGCCGACGGGAAGCTCGCGTGACCTCACCTCTCACCCTCGCCGCCGCACAGAAGTCGGCGGACGTGACCGACTGGCCCGACCGGATCGGCTGGATCGTCGGACTGCTGCTGTTCATCACCCTCCTGTACTGGCTGATGCGCCAGGGCTGGAAGTG
Organism: Streptomyces sp. NPDC107550; assembly: GCF_055639095.1. NCBI lineage: Bacteria > Bacillati > Actinomycetota > Actinomycetes > Kitasatosporales > Streptomycetaceae > Streptomyces > Streptomyces sp. NPDC107550. The sequence continues at coordinate 49,984 of NZ_JBVKBC010000009.1, read as the reverse complement.
GCGCGGCACGCTCCAGGGCGATCTGCCCCCGCTGCCCGACGCGCCCGCCGAGCCCGGCCCGGCGACACTGGAGGCGAGCGGCCGCTACCACGGCTCCACCAGCGCGGGGCAGTGGCTCGACCGGATCGTCGCGCACGGCCTCGGCACCCGCAGCCGGGCCGAGCTGACCCTCACGGACGCGGGCCTCGACGTCACGCGCCCCGGCGCGCGCGACTTCTTCGTCCCGGCCGCCGCCCTGCGCGGGGCCCGGCTCGACAAGGGCATCGCCGGAAAGGTGCTCACGGAGGGCGGTCTGCTGATCGTCACCTGGGCCCACGGCGACAAGGAGATCGACTCCGGGTTCCGCCTCGACCATGCCGCCGACCAGGCCGGCTGGGTCACCGCACTCAACGACATGACCAACACGACGGAAGGCACCGCACGATGACGACCTCCACCCGGGGAGCGACGCCCGCTCCCGCCGTACTCGTCCTGGAGGACGGCCGCATCTTCCGCGGCCGCGCCTACGGGGCCGTGGGGGAGACCTTCGGCGAGGCCGTGTTCTCCACCGGCATGACCGGCTACCAGGAGACCCTGACCGACCCGTCGTACGACCGCCAGATCGTGGTCGCCACCGCCCCCCAGATCGGCAACACCGGCTGGAACGACGAGGACGACGAGTCGGCCCGCATCTGGGTCTCCGGCTACGTCGTGCGTGACCCCGCCCGCATCCCCTCCAACTGGCGCGCCAAGCGCTCCCTCGACGACGAGCTGGTCGCCCAGGACATCGTCGGGATCTCCGGCATCGACACCCGCGCCCTCACCCGCCACCTGCGCGAGCGCGGCTCCATGCGCTCCGGCATCTTCTCCGGCGAGGCGCTGGCCGCCGACGCCGAGCTGATCGCGCGCGTCCAGGCGCAGCCCGCCATGAAGGGCCTGAGCCTGTACGAAGAGGTCGCCACCAAGGAGGCGTACGTCGTCCCCGCGGTCGGCGAGAAGAAGTTCACCGTCGCCGCCATCGACCTCGGCATCAAGGGCATGACCCCGCACCGCATGGCCGAGCGCGGCATCGAGGTGCACGTCCTGCCCGCGACCGCCACCGCCGACGACGTGTACGCGGTCGGCCCCGACGGCGTGTTCTTCTCCAACGGCCCCGGCGACCCCGCCACCGCCGAAGGCCCCGTCGCGCTGATGACCGCCGTCCTGGAGCGCAAGACGCCCCTGTTCGGCATCTGCTTCGGCAACCAGATCCTCGGCCGCGCCCTCGGCTTCGGCACGTACAAGCTGAAGTACGGCCACCGCGGGATCAACCAGCCTGTCCAGGACCGCACGACCGGCAAGGTCGAGGTCACCGCGCACAACCACGGCTTCGCCGTGGACGCGCCGCTCGACAAGGTCAGCGAGACGCCCTTCGGCCGAGCCGAGGTCTCCCACGTCTGCCTGAACGACAACGTCGTGGAGGGGCTCCACCTTCTCGACCAGCCGGGCTTCTCCGTCCAGTACCACCCCGAGGCTGCCGCAGGCCCGCATGACGCCGCGTACCTCTTCGACCGCTTCGTGACCCTCATGGAGGCCGAGCGTGCCTAAGCGCACCGATATCCAGTCCGTCCTGGTCATCGGCTCCGGCCCGATCGTCATCGGCCAGGCCGCCGAGTTCGACTACTCCGGCACCCAGGCGTGCCGCGTGCTGAAGTCCGAGGGCCTGCGGGTCATCCTCGTGAACTCCAACCCGGCGACGATCATGACCGACCCGGAGATCGCCGACGCCACGTACGTCGAGCCGATCACGCCCGAGTTCGTCGAGAAGATCATCGCCAAGGAGCGCCCCGACGCGCTGCTGCCGACCCTCGGCGGACAGACCGCGCTCAACACCGCGATCTCCATGCACGAGCAGGGCGTCCTCGAGAAGTACGGCGTCGAGCTGATCGGCGCCAACGTCGAGGCGATCAACAAGGGCGAGGACCGCGACCTCTTCAAGGACGTCGTCGAGGAGGTCCGCAAGAAGATCGGGCACGGCGAGTCCGCCCGCTCGGTCATCTGCCACTCCATGGACGACGTCCTCAAGGGCGTCGACACGCTCGGCGGCTACCCCGTCGTCGTGCGCCCCTCCTTCACCATGGGCGGCGCAGGCTCCGGCTTCGCGCACGACGAGGAGGAACTGCGCCGCATCGCCGGACAGGGCCTCACGCTCTCCCCGACCACCGAGGTGCTCCTGGAGGAGTCCATCCTCGGCTGGAAGGAGTACGAGCTTGAGCTGATGCGCGACAAGAACGACAACGTCGTGGTCGTCTGCTCCATCGAGAACTTCGACCCGATGGGCGTGCACACCGGCGACTCGATCACCGTCGCCCCGGCGATGACGCTCACCGACCGCGAGTACCAGCGGCTGCGCGACATCGGCATCGCCATCATCCGCGAGGTCGGCGTCGACACCGGCGGCTGCAACATCCAGTTCGCGGTGAACCCCGAGGACGGCCGGATCATCGTCATCGAGATGAACCCGCGCGTCTCGCGCTCCTCCGCGCTCGCCTCCAAGGCCACCGGCTTCCCGATCGCCAAGATCGCCGCCAAGCTGGCCGTCGGCTACACGCTGGACGAGATCCCCAACGACATCACGGAGAAGACGCCCGCGTCCTTCGAGCCCACGCTCGACTACGTGGTCGTCAAGGCCCCGCGCTTCGCGTTCGAGAAGTTCCCGAGCGCCGACTCGACGCTGACCACCACCATGAAGTCGGTCGGCGAGGCCATGGCCATCGGCCGCAACTTCACCGAGGCGTTCCAGAAGGCCCTGCGCTCCCTGGAGAAGAAGGGCTCGCAGTTCACCTTCGTCGGCGAGCCCGGCGACAAGACCGCCCTGCTCGAAGAATCGGTCCGCCCCACCGACGGCCGCATCAACACCGTCATGGCGGCCATCCGCGCGGGCGCCACGCCCGAGGAGGTCTTCGCGTACACGAAGATCGACCCCTGGTTCGTCGACCAGCTCTTCCTCATCAAGGAGACCGCCGACGAGCTGGCCGCCGCGCCCGAGCTGACCCGCGAGCTGCTCGCCGAGGCCAAGCGGCACGGCTTCTCCGACCACCAGATCGCCGAGATCCGGGGGCTGCGCGAGGACGTCGTACGCGAGGTCCGGCACGCGCTCGGAGTGCGCCCGGTCTACAAGACGGTCGACACCTGCGCCGCCGAGTTCGCCGCGAAGACCCCGTACTTCTACTCGTCCTACGACGAGGAGTCCGAGGTCGCGCCGCGCGAGAAGCCCGCCGTGATCATCCTCGGCTCCGGCCCGAACCGCATCGGCCAGGGCATCGAGTTCGACTACTCCTGCGTCCACGCCTCCTTCGCCCTCAGCGACGCCGGCTACGAGACCGTGATGGTCAACTGCAACCCGGAGACCGTCTCCACCGACTACGACACCTCCGACCGCCTGTACTTCGAGCCGCTGACGCTCGAAGACGTGCTTGAGATCGTCCACGCCGAGTCCCTCGCCGGCCCGATCGCGGGCGTCGTCGTCCAGCTCGGCGGCCAGACCCCGCTGGGTCTTTCGCAGGCGCTCAAGGACAACGGCGTGCCCGTCGTCGGCACCCCGCCCGAGGCCATCCACGCCGCCGAGGACCGCGGCGCCTTCGGCCGCGTCCTCGCCGAGGCCGGCCTGCCCGCGCCCAAGCACGGCACGGCCACCACCTTCGCCGAGGCCAAGGCCATCGCCGACGAGATTGGCTACCCGGTCCTCGTACGTCCGTCGTACGTGCTCGGCGGACGCGGGATGGAGATCGTCTACGACGAGGCCCGGCTGTCGACGTACATCGAGGAGTCCACCGAGATCAGCCCCTCGCGGCCGGTCCTCGTGGACCGCTTCCTCGACGACGCCATCGAGATCGACGTCGACGCCCTGTACGACGGCGAGGAGCTGTACCTCGGCGGCGTCATGGAGCACATCGAGGAGGCCGGCATCCACTCCGGCGACTCGGCGTGCGCCCTGCCCCCGATCACCCTCGGCGGCTACGACATCAAGCGCCTGCGCGCCTCCACCCAGGCCATCGCCAAGGGCGTCGGCGTCCGCGGCCTGATCAACATCCAGTTCGCCATGGCCGGGGACATCCTGTACGTCCTCGAAGCCAACCCGCGCGCCTCGCGCACCGTCCCCTTCACCTCGAAGGCGACCGCGGTGCCGCTGGCGAAGGCCGCCGCCCGCATCTCGCTCGGCGCCACCGTCGCCGAGCTGCGCGCCGAGGGCCTGCTCCCGAAGACCGGCGACGGCGGCACGCTCCCGATGGACGCGCCGATCTCCGTCAAGGAGGCCGTCATGCCGTGGTCGCGCTTCCGCGACATCCACGGCCGCGGCGTCGACACGGTCCTCGGCCCGGAGATGCGCTCCACCGGCGAGGTCATGGGCATCGACACGGTCTTCGGCACGGCCTACGCCAAATCGCAGGCCGGCGCCTACGGGCCGCTGCCCACCTCGGGCCGCGCCTTCATCTCGGTCGCCAACCGGGACAAGCGCTCGATGATCTTCCCGGCCCGCGAGCTGGTCGCGCACGGCTTCGAGCTGCTCGCCACCTCCGGCACCGCCGAGGTCCTCAAGCGCAACGGCATCAACGCCACGGTCGTGCGCAAGCAGTCCGAGGGCGAGGGGCCGGCCGGTGAGAAGACCATCGTCCAGCTCATCCACGACGGCGAGGTCGACCTCATCGTCAACACCCCCTACGGCACCGGCGGCCGGCTCGACGGCTACGAGATCCGCACCGCGGCCGTCGCCCGGTCCGTGCCCTGCCTGACGACGGTCCAGGCGCTCGCCGCCGCCGTCCAGGGCATCGACGCCCTCACCCACGGCGACGTCGGCGTCCGCTCGCTCCAGGAACACGCGGAGCACTTGACCGCGGCCCGCGACTAGCAGCCGCAAGAGGGGGACACCGGCCGCGGTGTCCCCCTCTTCATGCGACCGTCCCCCGCGCCCCAAGGAACCGAGCCCCAAGGAACCGAGCCCATGTACAAGCTGTTCTTCCGCCTCGTCTTCACGCGCATGGACCCCGAGAAGGCCCACTACCTGGCCTTCCGCTGGATCCGGCTCGCCGCCCGCACCCCCGTCCTGCGCACCTTCGTCGCCGCCGTCCTCGCGCCCCGCTACAAGGAGCTGCGCACCGAGGCGCTGGGCCTGCGCATGCACGGCCCCTTCGGCCTCGCCGCCGGCTTCGACAAGAACGCCGTCGCCATCGACGGCATGGCCATGCTCGGCTTCGACCACATCGAGATCGGCACCGTCACCGGCGAACCGCAGCCCGGCAACCCCAAGAAGCGCCTGTTCCGGCTGGTCCCGGACCGCGCCCTGATCAACCGCATGGGCTTCAACAACGAGGGCTCGCTCGCCGTCGCCGCGCGCCTCGCCTCCCGTACGCCCGCCTTCAGGACCACCGTCGGCGTCAACATCGGCAAGACCAAGGTCGTCCCCGAGGCGGAGGCCGTCGCCGACTACGTGAAGTCCACCGAGCGCCTCGCCGCGTTCGCCGACTACCTCGTCGTCAACGTCTCCTCGCCCAACACCCCCGGCCTGCGCAACCTCCAGGCCACCGAGGCGCTGCGCCCCCTGCTGACCGCCGTGCGCGAGGCCGCCGACCGCACCGTCCGCTCCCGCCGCGTGCCGCTCCTGGTGAAGATCGCGCCCGACCTCGCGGACGAGGACATCGACGCCGTCGCCGACCTCGCCGTCGAGCTGGACCTGGACGGCATCATCGCCACCAACACCACGATCTCCCGCGCGGGCCTGACGACCCGGGGCTCCGTCGTCGAGGAGACCGGCGGCCTGTCCGGCGCGCCCCTCAAGGAGCGCTCTCTTGAGGTCCTGCGGCGCCTCTACGCGCGCGTGGGCGACCGGATCACCCTCGTGGGCGTCGGCGGCATCGAGAACGCCGAGGACGCCTGGCAGCGCATCCTCGCGGGCGCCACCCTCATCCAGGGCTACTCGGCCTTCATCTACGAGGGCCCCTGCTACGCCCGCGCGATCCACAAGGGCCTCGCCGCCCGCCTGAACAACTCCCCGTACCCCACCCTCGCCGACGCCGTCGGCGCCGACGTGAAGAAGGCCGCCGCATGAACGCCCCCGAGCCCTTCGGCGCCCGTCTGCGCCGCGTCATGGACGAGCGCGGCCCGCTCTGCGTCGGCATCGACCCGCACGCCGCCCTCCTCGCCTCCTGGGGCCTGGACGACGACATCGCGGGCCTGGAGACCTTCACGCGCACCTGCGTCGAGGCGCTGGCCGACACGGTCGCCGTGGTCAAGCCCCAGATGGCGTTCTTCGAGCGGTTCGGCTCGCGCGGCATCGCCGTCCTGGAGAGCGCCGTGGCCGAGCTGCGCGCCGCGGGCACCCTCGTCGTCATGGACGCCAAGCGCGGCGACATCGGCTCGACCATGGCCGCGTACGCCGAGACGTACCTGCGACCCGGGGCGCCCCTGTTCAGCGACGCGCTGACCGTCTCGCCCTACCTCGGCTACGGCTCGCTCAAGCCCGCCGTCGACCTCGCGCGCGAGTCGGGCGCCGGCCTCTTCGTGCTCGCCCTCACCTCCAACCCGGAGGGCGGCGAGGTGCAGCACGCGGTGCGCGCAGACGGGCGGGACGTGGGCGCGACCATGCTGGCCCGGCTCGCCGAGGAGAACGCGGGCGCGAGCCCCCTCGGCTCGTTCGGCGCGGTCGTCGGGGCCACGCTCGGGGACCTCTCCTCGTACGAGCTGGACGTCAACGGTCCGCTTCTCGCGCCCGGCATCGGGGCGCAGGGCGCGACGGCCGCGGATCTGCCCCGCGTCTTCGGCGCCGCGGCCCGCAACGTCGTACCGAACGTGAGCCGCGCGGTCCTCCAGGCGGGTCCGTCCGCCGGCGCGCTCAAGGACGCGGCGGCGCGCTTCGCGGACGAGGTGCGCGAGGCCGTGGCGGGGGCGCGCTGAGGGGCGCCCGGGACCCCGCGCGGGCGCGGTCGGAGGTGGCACGGCGTGCCGACCTTCGGCCGCGCGCCCGTATCCGGACCGATTTCGGCGTCGTTATGTCCTTTATGTCCGCGTCTACCAAGGCTGACCAGGACTTTTCGTCTGTTCTCGCTGACTCAGAGGGCTCAGGCCGCTAGTCTCCGACCAGTGGGGGCCGCTCCCACCTCCGTCCAGGCGGTGGGGGAGAACGGGCAGGCAAGTCGCTCGTTGCTCCCCAGGTGAGGGGCGACCAGGTTCCTCACCGGTCCGTATCCGACAGTTCGACATCCGAGGTGACGTAGGCGTGGCTCTTCCGCCCCTTACCCCTGAACAGCGCGCAGCCGCGCTCGAAAAGGCCGCCGCGGCTCGCCGGGAGCGGGCCGAGGTCAAGAATCGACTCAAGCACTCCGGCGCCTCCCTCCACGAGGTCATCCAGCAGGGCCAGAAGAACGACGTCATCGGCAAGATGAAGGTCTCCGCCCTGCTCGAGTCCCTCCCCGGCGTGGGCAAGGTGCGCGCCAAGCAGATCATGGAGCGCCTCGGGATCTCCGAATCCCGCCGGGTGCGCGGTCTCGGCTCCAACCAGATCGCCTCCCTGGAGCGCGAGTTCGGCAGCACCGGCGCCTGAGTGACCGGGACCGGCTCCGGGGCTGGTCCCGCCACTGCGGAACAACTGGAATAATCGCCGCATGGCTGCAACATCCCGGGGGACGACCCCCGAGCCCCCGGACGTACGTCCGCGGCTGACCGTGCTCTCCGGCCCCTCCGGGGTCGGCAAGAGCACGGTCGTCGCTCATATGCGCAACGAGCACCCCGAGGTCTGGCTCTCGGTGTCGGCGACGACCCGCAAGCCGCGCCCCGGCGAGAAGGACGGTGTCCAGTACTTCTTCGTCACCGACGAGGAGATGGACAAGCTGATCGCCAACGGCGAGCTGCTGGAGTGGGCCGAGTTCGCGGGCAACCGCTACGGCACGCCCCGCCGCGCCGTCCTCGACCGCCTCGAAGCGGGCGAGCCGGTGCTCCTGGAGATCGACCTGCAGGGCGCCCGCCTGGTCCGCGAGTCGATGCCCGACGCGCAGCTCGTCTTCCTCGCGCCGCCGAGCTGGGACGAACTGGTCCGCAGGCTGACCGGCCGGGGCACCGAGGCGCCCGACGTCATCGAGCGCCGGCTCCAGGCCGCCAAGGTCGAGCTGGCCGCGGAGTCCGAGTTCGACACGACCCTGGTCAACACCTCCGTCGAGGACGTGGCCCGCGAGCTGCTAGCCTTGATGAAGGTTCTTTGATCTTTACCCCAGTCGGGACCCCGGTCCCGGCCCCCATCGGAAGGCAGAGAGTGTCCTCTTCCATCACCGCGCCCGAGGGCATCATCAACCCGCCGATTGATGAGCTGCTTGAGGCCACCGACTCGAAGTACAGCCTGGTCATCTACGCCGCCAAGCGCGCGCGCCAGATCAACGCGTACTACTCGCAGCTCGGTGAGGGCCTGCTCGAGTACGTCGGTCCGCTGGTGGACACCCACGTCCACGAGAAGCCGCTCTCGATCGCCCTCCGCGAGATCAACGCGGGCCTGCTGACGTCCGAGGCCATCGAGGGCCCCGCGCAGTAACGCCTCATTCTCGACGTCATCCCAGGCCCGGCAGCGCATCTGCCGGGCCTGTGGTGTGTCATGGAGGGGTTACGTAACCGAGTGCGGGGAGGCACCGAGAGTGGACAAGCCCAAGATCGTCCTGGGGGTCAGCGGCGGCATCGCGGCCTACAAGGCGTGCGAACTGCTGCGCCGGCTGACCGAGTCCGGGCACGACGTCCGCGTCGTCCCCACCGACTCCGCGCTCCACTTCGTCGGCGCCGCCACCTGGTCCGCGCTCTCCGGCAACCCGGTCTCCACCGAGGTCTGGGACAGCGTGCACGAGGTGCCGCACGTGCGCATCGGCCAGCACGCCGACCTCGTCGTCGTCGCCCCGGCCACCGCCGACATGCTCGCCAAGGCCGCCCACGGCCTCGCCGACGACCTGCTGACCAACACCCTGCTCACCGCCCGCTGCCCGGTCGTCTTCGCGCCCGCCATGCACACCGAGATGTGGGAGCACCCGGCCACCCAGGAGAACGTGGCGACGCTGCGCCGCCGCGGCGCCCATGTCATCGAGCCCGCCGTGGGCCGTCTCACCGGCGTGGACACCGGCAAGGGCCGCTTCCCGGACCCGGCCGAGATCTTCGCGTACGCACGGCGTGTCCTCGCCCGGGGCGACGCGGCCCAGGACCTCGCCGGGCGGCACGTCGTCGTCAGCGCCGGCGGCACCCGCGAACCCCTCGACCCGGTCCGCTTCCTCGGCAACCGCTCCTCCGGCAAGCAGGGGTACGCGCTCGCCGCCACCGCCGCCGCGCGCGGTGCCCGCGTCACCCTCCTCTCGGCCAACGCGGCACTGCCCGACCCGGCGGGCGTCGACGTGGTGCCCGTCGGCACCGCCCTCCAGTTGCGTGAGGCGGTCATCGAGGCCGCCGCCGACGCCGACGCCGTGGTGATGGCCGCGGCCGTGGCCGATTTCCGGCCCGAGACCTACGCCACCGGCAAGATCAAGAAGAAGGACGGCGAGGAGCCCGCGCCCATCGCCCTCGTCCGCAACCCGGACATCCTGGCCGAGGTCTCCGCCCGGCGGGCCCGCGCGGGACAGGTCGTCGTGGGCTTCGCCGCCGAGACCGACGACGTCCTCGCCAACGGCCGCAAGAAGCTCGCCCGCAAGGGCTGTGACCTGCTCGTCGTCAACGAGGTGGGGGAGCGCAAGACGTTCGGCGCCGAGGAGAACGAGGCGGTCATCCTCGGCGCGGACGGCGCCGAGACGCCCGTACCGTACGGGCCCAAGGAGGCGCTCGCCGACCGGATCTGGGACGAGGTCGCCCGCAGGCTGCCCGGCGACGCGACACGGTGAGATCCGGCCGAACCCGGGGGCAACGCGCCCGGGGCGGCGCGCGCGGGGAAAATCCGCGTACGCCCCTCCTGGCGCGTTGAAACCCCGGAAACACGGGAATTTCGGGCGCCCGGTACTCTTCCGAAGAACGATCGTCGTATCGCAGAATGCGGTGTCGCAGGTCACAGCGCTCCCACTTGGCGAGACGCGTGGTCCGACCGCCGAGCACGACCGATAAACTGTTCTCGGACGTCCACGGGCGCAGCTCCCGTACCGTCCGTCAATGATCAGCCAGCAGCCGCTGCAACCACAGGGAGCGTTGTGTCCCGTCGCCTGTTCACCTCGGAGTCCGTCACCGAGGGTCACCCCGACAAGATCGCTGACCAGATCAGCGACACCATTCTCGACGCGCTGCTCCGCGAGGACCCCACGTCCCGTGTCGCCGTCGAGACGCTGATCACCACCGGCCTCGTGCACGTGGCCGGCGAGGTCACCACCAAGGCCTACGCGGACATCCCGTCCCTGGTCCGCGACAAGATCCTCGACATCGGCTACGACTCCTCGAAGAAGGGCTTCGACGGCGCGTCCTGCGGCGTCTCGGTCTCCATCGGGTCGCAGAGCCCCGACATCGCGCAGGGCGTCGACACGGCGTACGAGAAGCGCGTCGAGGGCGACGACGACGAGCTGGACAAGCAGGGCGCCGGCGACCAGGGCCTGATGTTCGGCTACGCGTGCGACGAGACGCCGGAGCTGATGCCGCTCCCGATCCACCTCGCGCACCGCCTGTCGCGCCGCCTGTCCGAGGTCCGCAAGAACGGGACGATCCCCTACCTGCGCCCCGACGGCAAGACCCAGGTCACCATCGAGTACGACGGCGACAAGGCGGTCCGCCTGGACACGGTCGTCGTCTCCTCGCAGCACGCCAGCGACATCGACCTGGACTCGCTGCTCGCCCCCGACATCCGTGAGTTCGTCGTCGAGCCCGAGCTGAAGGCGCTCGTCGAGGACGGCATCAAGCTGGAGACGGACGGCTACCGCCTGCTGGTGAACCCGACCGGCCGCTTCGAGATCGGCGGCCCGATGGGTGACGCAGGGCTCACCGGCCGCAAGATCATCATCGACACGTACGGCGGCTACGCCCGCCACGGCGGCGGCGCCTTCTCCGGCAAGGACCCGTCCAAGGTGGACCGTTCGGCCGCCTACGCCATGCGCTGGGTCGCCAAGAACGTCGTCGCGGCCGGGCTCGCCGCCCGCTGCGAGGTCCAGGTCGCGTACGCGATCGGCAAGGCCGAGCCCGTCGGTCTCTTCGTCGAGACCTTCGGCACCAACACGGTCGACACCGACAAGATCGAGACGGCCATCGCCGAGGTCTTCGACCTGCGCCCGGCCGCCATCATCCGCGACCTCGACCTGCTGCGCCCGATCTACGCCCAGACGGCCGCCTACGGTCACTTCGGGCGTGCGCTGCCCGACTTCACCTGGGAGAAGACGGACCGCGTGGACGCGCTGCGCAAGGCCGCGGGGCTCTAGCCTTTCTGGTCTCCGCGAAGCCCGGTCCTCCGTGTGGGGGCCGGGCTTCGGCGCGTTCGGGTGTTTCGGTCCTGCCCGGGGGCTTTGGTGGGGGAGGGTGGCTGGTCGTCTGCGCGGGGGCTGGGCTTTGACGGGTGCGGGCGTCCGGTCCGGCCTTTGGGGGCTGGGCCTTGGCGGGTGCGGGCGTTCGGTTCTGCCTCGGGCTTCCCCTGTGTGCCTGCCGGGCCGGGCTTCGGCGGGCGCCGGGCGATGTCAGAGCGCTCTGGTAGGAATGCACGTGTGAGCAGCGAGAACGACACCCCCGAGCCGCCGGCCGCCGGCGAGCCGGAGCAGCTTGCGCTGATCCGGGAGAGCGTGCGCCGGGCCAAGAAGCCGAAGGCGAAGCCGCGGACCTGGCGCGGGGCGCCGCTCGCGGAGCACCTGCCGGTCGCGCGCGTGCTCGTCGACAAGGGAGTGCTCCACCTCGACCGGTACTTCGAGTACGCGGTGCCCAAGGAGCTGGACGAGACCGCGCGTCCTGGCGTCCGCGTCCGGGTCCGCTTCGGCGCCGGCAGCAAGAACGTGCGGGACGGGCGCCGGGAGGGCGGCGGCCTGATCGACGGGTTCCTCATCGAGCGCGTCGCCGAGGCCGAGTACCAGGGGCCGCTGGCCGCGCTCGCCCAGGTCGTGTCGCCCGAGCCCGTCCTCGACCCCGAACTGCTCGGCCTGACGCGGGCCGTCGCCGACCGGTACGCGGGCAGCCTCGCGGACGTCCTGCAACTGGCCGTGCCGCCGCGGCACGCGCAGGCCGAGGCCCGCGAGTTCCCCGCCCCGCCCCCGGCGCCCTCCGCGCCCGCGCCGGGCTCCTGGCAGCGCTACGAGCGGGGCCCCGACCTGCTGGCCTCCCTCGCCTCCGGGGGCGCCCCGCGTGCCGTGTGGACGGCACTGCCGGGCCCCGAGTGGGCCACCGAGATCGCCCTCGCCGTCCGCGCGACCCTCGCGGCCGGGCGCGGCGCGCTCGTCGTCGTGCCTACGGTACGGCTCGCCGCCCGCGTCGATCAGGCGCTCGGCGCGGTCCTCGGGCCCGGCCAGCACGCGCTGCTCACGGCGGACGCGGGGCAGCAGCGGCGCTACGAGGAGTGGCTCGCCGTGCGGCGCGGCGCGGTGCGGGCCGTGGTCGGGACGCGGGCCGCGATGTTCGCGCCCGTACGGGACCTCGGGCTCGTCGTCGTCTGGGACGACGGGGACGCCCATCACAGCGACGACCACGCGCCCTTCCCGCACGTCCGCGAGGTGCTGGAACTGCGGGCCACCCGGGACAAGTGCGCGTTCCTGCTCGGCGGTTGGGGGTGCACGGTCGAGGCGGCGCAGCTCGTGCGCAGCGGCTGGGCCGGGGCCGTCGCCGCCCCCCGCGAGGTCGTGCGCCGCGTCGCGCCCCTGGTGCGGACCGTCGGTGACCTGGATGTCGCGCGGGACGAGGCGGCCCGCGCCGCGCGGCTGCCGAGCATCGCGTGGGAGGTCGCGCGGACGGCGCTGCGGGAGGGGCCGGTGCTCGTGCAGGTGCCCCGGCGGGGGTACGTGCCCCGGCTCGCGTGCCAGCGCTGCCGTGAACCGGCGCGCTGCCGGCACTGCGCGGGCCCGCTGGAGGCGCGGCAGGCGGCGGGGGAGCTGGCGTGCGGGTGGTGCGGGCGCGACGAGCCGCACTGGGTGTGCGCGGAGTGCGGGGGCGTGCGGCTGCGGGCGCAGGTCGTCGGCGCGCGGCGCACCGCGGAGGAATTGGGGCGGGCGTTTCCCGCCGTGCCGGTACGGACCTCAGGGCGCGAGCAGGTCCTCGACACCGTGCCCGGCGATCCGGCGCTCGTGGTCAGCACGCCGGGGGCGGAACCGGTGGCGGAGGGCGGGTACGCGGCGGCGCTGCTCCTCGACGGGTGGGCGATGCTCGGGCGGCCCGATCTGCGCGCCGGCGAGGACGCGCTGCGGCGCTGGATCGCGGCGGCCGCCCTCGTCCGGCCCCAGGAGCGCGGGGGGACCGTCGTCGTCATGGCCGAGCCGACGCTGCGGCCCGTACAGGCGCTCGTGCGGTGGGATCCGGTCGGGCATGCGGTGCGGGAGCTGGCGGACCGGGCCGAACTGGGGTTTCCACCGGTGTCCCGGATGGCGGCGGTCAGTGGGGTGCCGGAGGCGGTCTCCGGGTTCCTCGGGGCGGTGGAACTGCCGTCCGACGCGGAGGTGTTGGGGCCGGTGCCGGTGGCTGACGCGGGGGTGGGGGGTTCGCGGCGGCCTGGGGGGCCGCCGGTGGGGGAGCGGTGGGAGCGGGCGCTTATTCGGGTGCCGCCGGGGAGTGGGGCGGCGCTGGCCCATGCGCTCAAGCTGGCGCAGGCGTCCCGTATGGCCCGGGGCACGACAACCCCGATCCGCCTACGAGTAGACCCCCCCGACATCGGCTAGCCCGAAGGGCCCGGCTGGCGCTCAGACCAGCCCCGTCAGGGGCGCGGGGAACTGCGCGCTCAGCCACGACGCACCCGGCACTCTGGGGCTCCGCCCCAGCCCCCGCTCCTCAATCGCCGGAGGGGCTGGGTGTTGGCGGCGAGGCCAGCCCCGTAAGGGGCGCGGGGAACTGCGCGAGAAGCCCCACCGGGGCTGCACCCGAGGCACAACGTGTTCGCACCCGGCGCTGGGGTGCCGCCTTGCCCACCCTGCCGCCCCAGGCGGCAGATTGCCCAAGGCGGGGGCGGGCGGCGCCTAAGAGTCACCGGCGCTGACAGCCCCGTAAGGGGCGCGGGGAACTGCGCGACCAGCCACGATGCAACCGGCACTCTGGGGAACTGGCGCGGAGGTCAGGAAGACGGGCCGCAAGAGACCTCGCCGCCAGTTACCGCACCGTACGCCCCCGCCGCCCGAGGCGACTCCGCGCGAACCGCCTCGACCCCCTTCCAGTCCGCCCCGGCGACCACCTTCATGAGCGGCCCACGCCCCGGCACGGCCCGCATCTGCGCATACGGCAGCGCAGCCCGCACGGACGCCGCCGACCGGTCCCACCGGGGGTCGTACAGCACGACGGTCCGCTCGACCCCCCGCCCCGCCGCGTTCACCGGCACCCCCGTCGTACGGAACCCCGTACCGCGCAGCGCCGCGTCCGCCTGCCGCCCGAGCCCCGCCGTAGGCGTCCCGTTCTCGACCTGCACCTGGATCTGCTCCGGCGCCACGTCCACGACCGCCGCCGGCTTCTTGTGGGGCCCCGCGCCCGCCGCCCGCGCCGGCGGCGGGGCCAGCGGCTTGTCCTCGCGCAGCGCGTCGAACAGCTTGCGGGACTTGTCCTCGTCCCACTTCACGGTCGAGCCGATCCCGGGCACGGGGTAGCTGACGTTCCCGAGCGGCACGGTCGTGAACTCCGACGACGACGGCGAGAACCCGCGCATCGCCCGCGCCAGCTCCACCATCTGATCCGTCCCGAACCCCTTGTCCGCCCGTACGGAACTGAGCAGGGAGCGCGCCACCTCCCGGAACCGCACCGGGTTCAGCAGCACCCCCGACTTCGTCGTCTCGGCGATGAGCGAGGCCATGAACCGCTGCTGGCGCTGCATCCGGCCCAGGTCGCCCTCGCCGTCGGTGTGCCGGGCCCGTACATACTGCAGAGCCTGCCCGCCATTGAGGCGGTGCCTGCCGGGGCCGAGGTCGAGCCCGGTGTAGGAGTCCTTCAGGGGGCGCGCGGTGCACACCTCGACCCCGCCGAGCACGTCGACCGTCTTCATGAAGCTCGTGAAGTCGACCTCCAGATAGTGGTCGATCTTGACGTGCGTCATGTCCTCGACCGTCCGCAGCGTCAGCGCCGGCCCGCCCTCCGCGTACGCCGCGTTGATCTTCACGGGGTGCGCGCGGTGCTTCTCGCCGCTGTTGCGGTCGGTGTGCTCGGGCAGCATCGCGTACGAGTCCCGGGGCACGGAGACCACCGAGGCGCGGTCGTGGTCGGCGGAGATGTGCACGATCATGATCGTGTCCGTGCAGTGGCAGGGCGCCCCGCCGAGCCGGTACGCGCGCTTCTCCTCGGGGCTGATCCGGTCCCGGCCGTCGGTGCCGACGAGCAGTACGTTCATGCCGTGGCCGGCGGCCGGCCGGTTCTTCATGTCCTTGAACAGGTCGATGCGGTCGATGCCGCTGTCCAGGCCGCTGACGAGGGCGTGCCCGATGCCCGCGGCGGCCAGCACGGTCACCGACAGGGTCGTGGCGAGCCGCATGGCCCAGCGCGGCCTGCGCCGGCGCGGCCCGCGCCCCGGCGAGGGGTTCGGCCCGGGCCCCCGGGGACGCTGGGGACGCGGCGGTGGGGCGGGGGAGCGGGGCGGTGCGGGCACGGGGGACACCTCCGCGGAAGCGGGCCGGCGTGGGATCGTGAGCACCGTAGGCCGATACGATCTCCACTCCGCGGTAGCGACCCGGGCGGCGCGCGACCGTGTCCCCCATTAGCGGTAACGTGACCCGCGATGAACGCCAACGCCAACACCGCCGAACCGCTCCCGGCCGTCTCCGTGATCATGCCCATCCTCAACGAGGAGCGGCATCTGCGCGAGGCCGTCGAAGCGATCCTCGCGCAGGAGTACGACGGCGAGATGGAGGTCGTGCTCGCCCTCGGCCCCTCCAGCGACCGCACGGACGAGATCGCCGCGCTGCTCGCCGCCGAGCACCCGCGCGTGCACACCGTGCCGAACCCGACCGGCCGCACGCCCGCCGCGCTGAACGCCGCCATCAAGGCGTCCCGGCACCCCGTCGTCGTCCGCGTCGACGGCCACGCCGCGCTCTCCGCCGGGTACATCGCCACCGCGGTGCGCCTCCTTGAGGAGACCGGCGCGATGAACGTCGGCGGCATCATGCACGCCCAGGGCACCAACGCGTGGGAGGAGGCCGTCGCCGCCGCGATGACCTCCAAGATCGGCGTGGGCAACGCGGCGTTCCACACCGGCGGCGAGGCGCAGCAGGCCGAGACGGTCTACCTGGGCGTCTTCCGCCGCGAGGTCCTGGAGCGGCTCGGCGGCTACAACGAGGAGTTCATCCGCGCCCAGGACTGGGAGCTGAACTTCCGCATCCGCGAGTCCGGCGGCCTGATCTGGTTCTCGCCGGAGCTGAAGGTCTCCTACCGGCCCCGGCCGAGCGTGCGGGAGCTGGCGAAGCAGTACCGCAACTACGGCCGCTGGCGGCACGTCGTCGCCCGCTACCACGCCGGCTCGATCAATCTGCGCTACCTCGCCCCGCCGGCCGCCGTGTGCGCCATCGCCGCCGGACTCGTCGTCGGCGCCGCGCTCACCCCCTGGGGCTTCGTCGTCCCCGGCGGCTATCTCGCGGCGATCGTCGCGGGCTCGGTGCCGGCCGGCAAGGGGCTCGGACTCCGGGCCCGCGCGCAGATCCCCGTCGCCCTCGCCACCATGCACATGTCGTGGGGCTGGGGCTTCCTCACCAGCCCGAAGTCCCTGGCGAAGCGGGTCATCGCCTCCCGCCGCCCCGCGGCCCTCGCCGCCAAGTAGCGCGCCGGGCGCGGGAGTTCACACCCCCGCGCCCGCTGCCGCCGCTACCACCGGTAGCCGGGCTCGACCTTCATGCAGGCGGTGTCGTCCGCGCCGTTCTGCGTCTGCTCCTTGTCGAGCGCCTTGTCCGCGCCGTCATCGGCCGCGCCCTTCGGATAGCGCGTGCCGGTGCGCCAGTCGGCGCCGACGACGAGGGTCACCCCGGACACCTGCGTCGACTTCTTCACCGCACCGGCCGGCACCCCGAGCGCCTTGGCGACGGCCAGCGCGTCACCCTTCAGATCGGCCGACGGATAGCGGATCACCGTGTGCTCCTCGCCCTGCGCCTGCGCCTGGTCGGCGACCGCCTGCGTGAAGCCCTCGCCGGTGAGGGTCTGCGCGACCTGCCGGGCCCGGCCGGGCACCGGGGCCGTCGTCGCCGTCCGCGTGCCGTTGCGGACCTGCACCGCGATCTTGTCGTCGGGCGAGGCCGGATCGGCGGAGGACTCGGCGGCCGGCTTCTTGCGGCCCTTGCCGTCGAGCGGTACGTCGTCGCGGATCAGCCGCCACAGCGCCTGCGCGGCACCCTCCTTGGGGGCGACGCGGGCACCCACGTACACGAACGGCATCGTCGTCATCGTGATGCGGTCGGGCTCGGGCTGCTTCAACTCGTTGCTCAGGTCGTACAGCTTCTTGACGGTGTCGAGGCCGTCGTCCACGTGCAGGGCGCGCGTGGCCTCCTCGGCGAGCATGCGCAGCCGGTTGGGGTGCGTGAACGTGGCGTTCTTGCGCAGCTCACGCACCATCGCGCTCATGTACATGTGCTGGGCCTTGGCGCGCGCGATGTCGCTGCCGTCCTCGAAGCCGTGCCGGGTGCGCAGCCACTGGAGGGCCTTCTTGCCCTTGACGTACGTGGTGCCCTTCTTCAGCCGCAGGCCCGAGCCCTCGCCCCGGCTGTTGCGCGAGTACACGTTGGCGTCGACGCAGACCGGGACGCCGCCGACCGCGTCCGCCATCGACACGACGCCCGAGAAGTCGACCATCATGAAGTGGTCGATCGAGACGCCGGTCATCTGCTCCCACAGGGCGACCGTGCAGCCGGGGCCGCCGCGCCCCAGCGACTCGTTGACCATGCGCCGCGAGACCGTCGCCTCGTACACCCGGCCGGTCTTCGGGTCGGTGCACTTGGGCAGCGGGGCGAGCGTGTCACGGGGCATGCTGACCACCGACATGTTGCTGCGGTCCGCCGACAGGTGCACCAGCATCTGCACGTCCGCGAGCGGCGGCGCCCCCACGCTCGCCTTGGCCCCGCCGAGCTTCAGATTGGCCTTGGAGTTACGGCTGTCCGAGCCGATCACGAGGATGTTCAGCGGGGTCTGGCCGGCCGCGTTCGGCGTGGGCTTGGCGACCTTGTGCTCGCCGAGGTTCAGCTTGTCCGTCGTGATGTTGCTGTTGAGGTGCCGGTAGTAGAGATAGCCGGCGCCGGCCGTGCCGACGACGAGCACCGCGACCGAGAGCGCCGCCCAGCGCAGTATCCGGCGGCGGCGCCTGCGCGGTCTGCCGCCGGTGCGCCTGCGCCGCCCGTGCCCCGGCCGGCCGTCCGCGTCCGTGCCGCCCCGCCCCGGCCCGGACCCCGGTGCGGAATCCTTTCCGTACGGTGCTTCCTCATGCCCCGTGTCGCCGGCCCGCGGCACGCCGTGCGCGTGCCCGGCCGGCCGTGAGCGCTCTTTGCGCACACCGGTTCTCCCCATGTCCTGCCCCACCCTCCCCGCCCCACGGCCATGACTCGGCCGCCCCGCTGTCGTGTGGTGAGACAGTCAGAGGGCGGCCGAGGTTGGTCACTTGGCGCACACAGTTTTGTCCGCCGTCGTCTTGTCCACGTCCGGCGCCTTCGCGTTGGTGCTGTCCAAGGGCGTCCCCGGGCCCTGGAAGTCGGCGCCGAGGACGAGGATCATCGCCGGCAGTCCCTGGTCGTTCTTCTCGCTCTTGCCCGGCTTGAGCGCCGAGCCGGGCAGCCCCATGATGTCGGCCAGCGCGCGCGCCTGGTCGGCCTGGTCGGGCGCGTACTCCAGGGTCGTCTTCTTCTGGTTCTTCGGCGCGTTGCCCAACTGGCTGGACTTGAGGACCTGCTGCTGGTTCTGCAGCCAGGTCAGCGTCGTGCTCGCCGAGCCGGGGGGCGCGCCGCCGTTGTAGATGTCGACGCGCACGTCGCCGGGCGTGGACCGCTTGCCCTTGAGCTTCGCCGCGTCGGCCGCCTTCGCCTGCGCCTGCGCCTTCTTCTTCGTCGCCGTCAGCGAGACATCGCCCTTGATGGCGTTGAAGACCTGCGGGGCGCGCGTCTGGTCGACGACGACCGTCGCGTGCACCTTCTCCGCCGGGTTGTCGATGACGGGCGTCGTCACGAACGACAGGTTCTTCGGCGGCACCTTCTTGATCTCGAGGGCGACGTCCTTGAGGGCCGTCAGGCTGCCGATGCCCTGGTCGACGGTGAGCGCCTTGGTGGCGGCCTCCGCGAGACTGGTGAGCTTGCGCGGGTTGGTCAGCGTGTCGCTCGAACTCATCTTGCGGGCCAGCGACCCGAGGAACTGCTGCTGCACCTTGATCCGGTCCAGGTCGCCCTGGTTGCCGAAGCTGTGCCGGGTGCGCAGGAACGCGAGCGCGTCCTCGCCCGCCAGATTGTGCTTGCCCGCGTCCAGTTTCAGATGCGAGTCGGGGTCGTCGACGTTCTTGGCGACGCAGACCTCGACGCCGCCGACCGCGCTGGAGAGCGTCTTGACCGCGTTGAAGTCGGCCATCATGAAGTGGTCGACGGTGATCCCGGTGACCGCCTTGACGGTCTTCATCGTGCAGCCGGGGTCCCGGCCGTCCTGCCCGAGACTGGTGTTGAACCGCACCTTCTGCGAGCCGGGGATCACCTTCCCGTCGACCTCGCAGTCCGGCACGTCCACGATCAGGTCGCGGGGGATGGACAGCACCGTCGCGTTGGTGCGGTCCTTGGAGACGTGCAGCAGCACATTGGTGTCGGCGTGGCCGACGCTGCCCTTGTCGCCGTAGCCCTCGTTGCCCTTGCCGGTGCGCTTGTCGGTGCCGATGACGAGGATGTTGAACGCCTCGTCCTTGCTGAAGCCGTCCTTGGCCTCAGGGGTGTCGGTGACCGTCAGGTTCCCGTTCAGATGCTCGTAGTAGAAGTACAGCCCGCCGGCGGCGGCCAGGATGACGAACGCGGTGCCGCCCGCCGTCCAGCCGAGGATCTTCTTCGCCTTGGACTGCTTCTTCGGACGCGAGCGGCGCCGGCCGGCCGCGGCGCGCTGCGACTCGGCGGGCTCGCGCCGCCTGCGCTGCGAGGGCACCTCACGCTCCCGCCGCTCGCGCGGCTCCTGCTGCGGCGGGCGGCGGCGCGAGGCACGCGGCTCGGGCACCGGCGACTGCCCAG
Organism: Streptomyces sp. NPDC107550; assembly: GCF_055639095.1. Taxonomy (NCBI): domain Bacteria; kingdom Bacillati; phylum Actinomycetota; class Actinomycetes; order Kitasatosporales; family Streptomycetaceae; genus Streptomyces; species Streptomyces sp. NPDC107550. Next base: position 29,720 of record NZ_JBVKBC010000009.1, on the reverse strand, counting down.
AGGAAGGGGTCAGTCGCAGTTCGTAGTCGCCGGTCTCGGGGTTGAGCACCCACTGGTCTGCGGGGTCGACATGGTCAGCCCGCCCACGGCCTTGCGCGTCCACGGTTGTCTGAGTCCTCCGTCGGGGCCACGCGGCGCCACACCCCCCTCAAGCGGGCGCCCGGTCTTCGATAAGCAGTGCGCGACCTCGCCCTGGGACATGGCCGGGTGCACCGGATCGCTCACACTATCCGCCCAGTTCAGCGCCTAGCGACGGCGGTGACAAATTCCACTTCCCTACAACTGGGCAATCCGGCGCATATCTTTTGGCCTTGGTGCCCCCGGATGACCTGGGCTTTACCCGCAGGCGGACTGACGGGCCGTACTGCCGCGGAACGTGGGCGCGGGGGAGGGGCTCGCGAAGGCCGCGCCGGGCGCCCCCGGGCCCTTCCCATCGCCTCCCTCCGCGCTCCCCTCGCTCCCCGCGCGCTCCCGCTCGGCGAGGACGTCCGCGGGCGTGTTCTTGGTGACGGCGACGGGGGCGTCCTCACGGAGCCGGGTGAAGAGACGGTCGGCGGCGGGCTGGACGAGCTGGTCGCGGTTGGCGTCGTACACGTACGACTCGCGCGGGACTGTCAGGAACTGGAGGCGGTCCGAGGGGATGTTCCGCATCCCGCGCGCGAGGTCGTACAGGCCGCGCAGGCTCGCCAGGCCCGGGTCGGTGGTCAGGGACGAGGTGGCCGCGTCAAGCAGCGGATAGAGCTTGGCCGGGTTGAGCAGCACCTGACCGCTCTCGATCTTCGTGGCGAGCGCGCCGAGGAAGCGCTGCTGGCGGTCCATCCGGTCGGTGTCGCTGCCGTTGCCGAGCGTCTTGCGGGCCCGGACGTAACCGAGCGCCTGCTCGCCGTCGAGCAGATGCCGCCCCGCGGACAGCTTCAGATGCGCGTCCTTGTCGTCGATCGCCCTGTCGAGGCAGACCTCGACGCCGTCGACCGCGTCCACCATGTTCTTGAACCCGGCGAAGTCGACGACCATGTGATGGTCGATCCGGACGCCCGTCATCTTCTCGACCGTACGGATCGTGCAGGCCGAACCGCCCACCTCGAACGCGTAGTTGAACATGGCGAACATCGGCTCGGTCTGCCGGCCGCCGCGCATCCCGCACGCCGGTACGTCGACCATCAGGTCCCGGGGGAAGGAGACGGCCGTGGCGCTTCTGCGGTCGGCCGCCACATGCAGCAGGATCGTCGTGTCGGAGCGCTGGGTGCCGTCGTTGCGCCCGTACCGGCCATTGGCCCCGGCGCGCGAGTCGGAGCCGATGAGCAGCAGGTTCTGCGCGCCGCCGACGAGGACCGTGGGGCGTTCCTTCTCGTAGCGGGACAGTTCGGCGGCCGCGTCGGTGTCCGCGGTGATGTTCCCTTCGAGCTTCGCGTACAGCGCCCAGCCCGCCCCGCCCGCCACCAGCACCGCGAGCGCCACGCCGAGCGCCGCGCAGCCGAACCGCCGCCTGCGCCTGCGCCGCGTACGGCCCGCGCCGGTGGGGGACGCCCCGGCGCCCGGCCCGTGCGGGGCGCCGCCTCCGGGCTCCGAAGGCGTGGCGGCGGAGTCGGTCACGGGCGGGTCCCCCTCATGGCGACGGAAAAGTGGCGTCGCTACGACCATGGACCGTCACGCGGCGCGCGGCCGGGGGAGTTGCGCCGAACGGGTCGTTCAGGGGGCCCGTCAGGGCGTACGGGGCCTCAGCGGACGCTCGCCGTGACGCGCTCGGCGTCGACGCGGCGGGCGAGGGCGTCGGCGTCCAAGCGGTCGAGATTGCGGCACAGCACGACGGAGCCGCCGCTCGTCAGCGGGGCGTAGAGCCCGGCGGCGAGCCCCCGCCAGGTGTCGAACGCCAGGCCCGACAGGAGGCGGTCTCCCGGCGCGGCCAGCCCGAGCTCCGGCGCGTCGGCGCGGGCCCGCTCCACGATCTGGGCGCCCGTCAGTTCCGTGCCGGCGACGGCCAGCGCGGGCTCGTCCGGGTCCACCGGGGCGAACGGAGCGAAGCGGTCGCCCTGGGCGGGGACCTCGACGGCGTAGTCCACGAAGCCCTCGGGCGGCTGCGGGAACCGGCCGCCCAGGGGGCGCAGCGCCAGTGCGACGCGGTCGCCGGAGCAGGCGCGGGCCTCCTCCAGGGTGTCCGGGCCGCTCACCACGAGGTCGGCGGCGGCCGGGTCGCCCTGCACGTCGGCGAGGACGCCCACGCTGTGGCAGGCCGCCAGCCAGACCGTCGTCTGCCAGTGCGCCGGCAGCAGCAGGGCGAGGCGGTCGCCCGGCTGGGCGTTCAGGTCGCCCTGGAGCAGGTTGGCCGTTTTGGCGACCCAGTTCCGAAACGTGGTGACGGACAGTTCGACGCGTTCGCCGGTGGCGTCGTCGTAGTACGTGACCAGCGGTCGTCCCGGGTCGCCCCCGAGCCCCGCCCACAAAACCTCAGCAACATCACTCACCCCCCAACCCTAAGCGCGGGCGCTGCCGCTTGGGGCGGGTGGTCATCTTTAGGCCGGTAACGGGCTGATCGCGCAGTTCCCCGCGCCCCTGAGGAGTTCTCCGGCCGAGGCCCGCTGCCCTGAACGTTGCGCAGTTCCCCGCGCCCCTGATGGGGCGCTGCCCCCTGAGGTGGGTGGTCATCTTTCGGCCGGTGGCGGGCTGGTCGCGCAGTTCCCCGCGCCCCTGAAGGCGGGGCTTCGCCCCAGCCTTCCCCGATAGAGGTAGCGCACGAAGTGCGCACCGAAGGGGCGCGGGGAACTGCGCGACCAGCCACGACGAAAGTCGAGGATCCCCACCGGCCGGAGCCACCCACTCACCGACGCGGCGTCAGATGTACCCGAACGTCTCATCCCCGATGGCCGCGAACCCCCCTTTATGACCACGATCATGGGCATGCGTGGTATCCGAGCAACCCCCACCGGCGCCGCCCTCACCGCCGCCCTCCCCCTGGCCCTGGCCATGACCGTGACCCTGGCCGCCCACCCCACCACCGCCGCCCCCGGCACCCCGACCCACCCGGCCACCGTCCCCGGCCACACCCAGTCCCTCCCCCTGGGCCCCCTGACCCCGCTGACCGCCCCCCGCGCCGCAGGCACCCGCGCCGCAGGCACCCCGCAGGAGCAGGGCCTGACGCGCCGTGACGTACGCCCGTTCTCCCTGGTCGGCGTCGTCTGGGACGACCCGGACGCCGCGCTGGACGGCCAGGTGCAGGTCCGTACCCGTACGGCGGGCACGACCACGTGGTCGTCGTGGCAGGACCTCCAGACGCACAACGACGACGCCCCGGACCCCGGCACAGCCGAACGCGCCTCGGGCCACGTCCACGGCTCCACCGCCCCCCTGTGGGTGGGCGACAGCGACGGCGTCGAGATCCGCGTCCGCGCCACACCCCCCGCCGCCCGCACGGCCGCACCCCCGCTGCCCAAGGGCCTGCGCCTGGAACTCGTCGACCCGGGCACGACCCCCGCCGACGACCGCGCCACCGACGACCGCGCCACCGACGCCAGCCAGAACGCGAAGGCCGTCGAACAGGAAGCCGCCGCGAACGCGGAACTCGTCCCGCCCGGCGCCACCGCCGTCCCCGCCCTGACCCGCGAGCAGACGCGGGACGAACTCGCCGCCGCCCGGGGCGGAACCCCGGACGCGGGCGAGGCACACCCGTACGTCGGACCGCGCCCGCGCATCATCACCCGCAAGGGCTGGGGCGCCGACGAGAAACTGCGCGAGCGCGACTTCGCGTACACCAAGACCGTGAAGGCCGCGTTCATCCACCACACCGCGTCCGGCAACAACTACCGCTGCTCGCAGGCCCCCGCGGTCATCCGGAGCATCTACCGCTACCACGTCAAGAGCAGCGGCTGGCGTGACATCGGCTACAACTTCCTCGTCGACAAGTGCGGCAACGTCTACGAGGGCCGCGCCGGCGGCATCGCCCGCCCGGTGATGGGCGCCCACACCCTCGGCTTCAACACGAACAGCATGGGCGTCGCCGTCCTCGGCACCTTCGGCACGGCCGCCCCGCCCGCCGCCGCCGTGCGCGCCGTCGCCCGGATCACCGCGTGGAAGCTCGGTCTGTACGGGGCCGACCCGCGTGGGACGACGATTCTGAAGTCCGGCGGTGGCAATCTGTACCGCAAGGGAAAGAATGTGCGACTCAAGGTGATCTCCGGCCACCGGGACGGGTTCGCCACGGAGTGCCCGGGACGCCGTCTCTACGACAAGCTCGGTACGGTCCGGAGCACCGCCGCCCGCCTCCAGGGCCGCTGACGCCGGCCCGGGCGCCCCGCACGGTCTGCATACACTGGCCGGCCGAAAGACAGTTCGGCCGGCCCCAGCAGGAAGCAGAGACGACAGGTGACAGAAGCGATCCTCCTGGTCGGCGGCAAGGGCACCAGGCTGCGCCCCCTCACGGTGAACACGCCGAAGCCGATGGTCCCGGCGGCCGGCGTGCCGTTCCTCACGCACCAGCTCGCGCGGGCGAAGGCGGCGGGCGTCGAGCACATCGTGCTGGCCACCTCCTATCTGGCGGAGGTGTTCGAGCCGTACTTCGGCGACGGCTCCCGGCTCGGCCTGCACCTGGAGTACGTCACCGAGGTGGAGCCCCTCGGCACCGGCGGCGCCATCCGCAACGTCGCCTCCCGCCTGGACTCCGGCCCCGACGACCCGGTGCTCGTCTTCAACGGCGACATCCTCACCGGCCTCGACATCCAGGCCCTCGTCGACACCCACGAGACCTCCGGCGCCGACGTCTCGCTGCATCTGTCGCGCGTGGAGGACCCGCGCGCGTTCGGGCTCGTGCCCACCGACGACTCGGGCCGCGTCCAGGCGTTCCTGGAGAAGCCGCAGACGCCCGAGGAGATCGTCACCGACCAGATCAACGCGGGCGCCTACGTCTTCCGCCGCTCGGTCATCGACGCCATCCCGACGGGCCGCCCGGTCTCCGTGGAGCGCGAGACGTTCCCCGACCTGCTCGCGTCGGGCGCCCACCTCCAGGGCATGGTCGACTCCACGTACTGGCTGGACCTCGGCACCCCGCAGGCGTTCGTCCGCGGCTCCGCCGATCTCGTGCTCGGTCTCGCGCCCTCCCCGGCGGTGCCCGGCCGCTGCGGCGAACGGCTCGTGCTCGACGGCGCGAAGGTCGCCGCCGACGCGAAGATCACCGGCGGCACGGTCGTCGGCGCCCGCGCCCTGATCGGCGAGGGCGCGCGGATCGCCGGGTCCACGGTCCTCGACGACGCCGTGATCGAGCCCGGCGCGGTCGTCACGGACTCCCTGATCGGCAGGGGCGCCCACATCGGCGCCCGCAGCGTCCTGGACGGCGCGGTCATCGGCGACGGCGCCCGCGTCGGCGCGGACAACGAGCTGTGCTGCGGCGCCCGCCTCTGGTGCGACACCGAGCTGCCGACCCGCGCGATCCGCTTCTCCCCGGACCAGTAGCCCCGCCGCCCCGGCACTCCGGCGCCCGGGCCCCGCGCTCCCGCCCCGGGGGCCGGGGCCCGTCGCCGTATACGGAAGTCCCGGGCCGCCCGCGCGAGCGCCCCGCACCCCCTACCCTCGTAGGGACACACCCGTACGGCACCCCCGTACCGCACACCCCGCACACCGCACACCGCACACCCTCAGAACCCCAGGACCCGTGGCCGGCCGTCGCTTCCCCTCCGCCTCCTCCGTCCCCGCGCCCCGCCCGACCCCGGGCCCCGCGGCGGCGGACACGCGCGTACGGACCCGGACCTACGTCCCCGCCGCGCCCCTGCACCTCGGGCTGACCCTGACCCCGCTGCGTCGGGGGCCCGCCGACCCCACCTTCCGGGCCACGCCCGACGGCGCGTTCTGGCGGGTGAGCCGCACCCCGGCCGGGCCCGCCACGCTGTGCGTGACGCCGGGACCGGACGGATCGGTGCGCGGGCAGGCGTGGGGGCCGGGCGCCGACTGGTTCCTCGACCGGATGCCGGAGCTGCTGGGCGCGGCCGACGACCCGGAGCCGTTCACCCCGCGCCACCGGCTGCTCGCGCACACCGCGCACCGCCGCCCCGGCCTGCGCCTGACGCGCACCGGCCTGGTCCTCGAATCGCTGATCCCCTCGATCCTGGAGCAGAAGATCACCACCGACGAGGCGTACCGCGCCTGGCGTCGGCTGCTGCACGCGTACGGGGAGGCCGCGCCGGGCCCGGCGGGCGAGCGGCTCGGCATGCGGGTGCCCCCCGACCCGTACACCTGGACCCGCGTCCCGTCCTGGGAGTGGCACAAGGCGGGCGTCGACGACAAGCGCGCCTCGGCGATCCTGCGCGCCGCCCGCGTCGCCCCGCGCCTGGAGGAAGCGGCGGCGATGGACCCGGCCGCCGCCCGCGCCCGGCTCGAACTCGTCCCCGGCATCGGCCCCTGGACCTCCGCCGAGACCGTCCAGCGCACCCACGGCGCCCCCGACGAGGTCACCACCGGCGATCTGCATCTGCCGGGCATCGTCGGCTGGGCGCTGGCCCGCGACCGCGACGTCACCGACGAGATCATGCTCGATCTGCTCGCCCCTTACGCGGGCCAGCGGCACCGGGCGGCCCGCCTGATCCTGCTCAGCGGCGCCGCGCCGGCCCGCCGTCAGCCGAAGATGCGCAAGGTCGACATCGCCCGCTGGTGAGCCGCGACGCAGCCGCAGCCGCAGCCGCTGAGCCGCAGCGCCGCGCAGCCGCCGAGCCGCCGCAGCCGCTGCCCCGCGGAAACCCGCTAGCGGACCTCGATGAAGTCCGCCGCCTGCCGTTCCGGGCGCGGGCCCGGCTCCCGCGCCGGGTGGCCGACGGCGACCGCGCCCATGGGGTCCCAGTCGCCGGGAAGCCCGAGCACCTCGCGCACCACGTCCCGGCAGAACATCGTGGAGGACACCCACGCCGAGCCGAGCCGCTCGCCCGCCAGCGCCACCAGGAAGTTCTGCACCCCGGCGCCGGCCGCGACGACGAACATCTCCCGCTCGGCCGCGTCCCTGCGCGCGTCCCCGTACGTGTGGGAGCCGTCCATGACCAGGCAGGGGACGACGAGATAGGGCGCGTCGCGCAGGACGTCGCCGCGCCGGACCCGCTTGGCGATCGACTCCTCGCTCTTGCCGTCGCGCCGCAGGTCCGCGATCCACGCGTCGCGCATCGCGTCGAGCAGCCGGGTCCGCGCGTCCGCGCTCTCAAGGAGCACGAACCGCCACGGTGTCGTGTGGTGCGGGGCGGGCGCGGTGACGGCGGCGGCGACGGCCCGGCGCACGGCCCCCGGGTCGACCTCCTCGTCGGTGAACGCCCGTACCGTGCGCCGCAGCGTGACCGCTTCCCGTACGGCCTCGGAGGTGCCGAGGCGGAACATGTCGTCGCGCGCCCCGCGCACCAGCTCCCGCGCCCCGCCCGCGCCGCCGAGCCGCGCCGGGTCGAGGCCGCGCACGACGGCGACGGGCAGCCCGGCCGCCTTGCCCTTGACGAGGTCACCGGCCCCGGCGAGCTGGTCGGCGGTGGCGACGAGGGTCGCGGAGAGCGGGTTGCCGTGGGCGTCGGTGCCGCCGCGCAGGTCCTCCAGGACGCGGACGCCCGCGGCGCCGATGGCGATGTCGGTCAGGCCGTTGCGCCAGGGGCGCCCGAAGGTGTCGGTGAGGATGACGCCGACCTCGACGCCGAGCGCGTCCCGCAGCCCGGCGCGGATCGTCTCGGCGGACGCGTCGGGGTCCTCGGGCAGCAGCAGCACGGTCCCGGCGGGCGTGTTGGAGGCGTCCACGCCGGCCGCCGCCATCACCAGGCCGTGCCGGGTCTCCACGATGCGCAGCGGACCGCGCCGGGCGACGACCCGTACGGTCTCCGCGTCTATGGCGGCCTCCCGGTCGCCCGCGTGGACGAGACGGCCCTCGGCCTTCGAGACGATCTTGGAGGTGACGAGGACCACGTCCCCGTCGGCGAGCCCCGGTTCGGCGGCGGCGATCAGCTTCGCCAGGTCGTCGCCCTCGCGCACCTCGGGGATGCCGGGCACGGCCCATACGCGCAGTCCGCTCACGCGCCGCGCACCTCCTCGGCCAGCTCAAGCGCCTCGCGGGCCATGGCGGCGGCGGCCGTGCCGGTCTCGGGGTCGGTCATCATCAGCGGTACGGCACGGCAGCGGATGCCGGCCTTCTCCACGCGCGCGACGGCGTCCTCGTCGCGGGTGTCCACGAGCCAGCCGTCGAGGAGCCCGGCGCCGTAGTGCTCGGCGACGGCGGCGGCGCTGGACTCGACGCCGACGGCGGCGAGGACCTTGTCGGCCATGCCGCGCACCGGGGCGTCGCCGACGATGGGGGAGAGGCCGACGACGGGCGCGCCCGCCTCCGCGATGGCCTCCCGGATGCCGGGCACGGCGAGGATGGTGCCGACGCTGACGACGGGGTTGGACGGCGGGAAGAGGATGACGTCGGCGGCGGCGATGGCCTCCAGGACGCCGGGCGCGGGCGTGGCGTGCTCGGCGCCGACGGGCACGACGGCCTCGGCGTCGACGCCGGCGCGCATCTTCACCCAGTACTCCTGGAAGTGCACGGCGCGCCGCTCGCCGTCGACGGTGACCGCCACATGGGTCTCGACGCGGTCGTCGGACATGGGCAGGAGCCGGACGCCGGGCTGCCACCGCTCGCACAGCGCCTCGGTGACGGCGCTGAGCGGGAACCCGGCGGCGAGCATCTGCGTACGGACGATGTGGGTGGCGAAGTCGCGGTCGCCGAGGCCGAACCACTCGGGTCCGACGCCGTACGCGGCCAGCTCCTCCTTGACGGTGAAGGACTCGTCGGTCCGCCCCCAGCCCTGCTCCTCCTGGATGCCGCCGCCGAGCGTGTACATCACGGTGTCGAGGTCCGGGCAGACCTTCAGCCCGAAGAGATGGATGTCGTCCCCGGTGTTGCCGACGACCGTGATGTCCGCGTCGGGGGCGGCCAGTTTGAGACCGCGAAGGAACCGGGCACCGCCGATGCCGCCTGCCAGAACCACAATGCGCATGCGCCCAGCATCGCAGGCCGGGCGGGGTGCGCGGCAGGCGGTCTCAGGACGTGACCGGTTCGGCGACCGCGCAGGCGGCGGTCCGCATCGGCATCTCGGTCAGGCCGGGGAAGTAGACGTGCAGGCTGACGGCGCCGTCGAGGGAGTCGTTGGCGATGTCGTGCACGGAGCCGGGCGCGTACAGGCGCTGCGTCCCGGCGCGCAGGGTGCGGGTGCCGCGCGGTGAACGCTCCGTCAGTTCGCCCGCGAGGACGGTCAGTACGCCCGAGGAGCGGCCGTGGTCGTGGGGGCCGCTGCCCTGCCCGGGGACCCAGGACAGCAGCCAGACCTCGTAGCCGGGGCCGGTGCGCAGGCGGTGGTACCAGCGGGTGGTGGCGTCGTAGCGGACGAGGTGCGCCCACTGGGCGGGGTCGGCGGCGAGGGCGCGGGCGAGCCCGGTGAACTCGGCCACGGTCTCGGGGTGTTCGCGGGCGGGCCGCAGCAGGTGCGGCACTTCGAGGAGGTCGCCGGCGATCTGGAGGTCGCTGTCGCTGTTCATGGAGTGTGGGTGGTCCTCGGAGTGGGGCGTACGAGAGGGGGTACGCGCGGCCTGACAAGGAGGTACGGGTGGTGCGGGAGATGCGGGCCGCGCGGGGCAGGTCGTGGGGTGCGCGCGGGCCGCGGCGGGCGCCGGGCGAGGGCGCCGGTGGGCGCCCGGTGACGGGCCGTCATGCGGTGCCGGGGTGCGGCGGGCGACGGGGCGGTGGCGCGGGAGGCGTCAGGGCCGGTCGCGTGCGGTCGGAGCCGGAGGCTCGACGACTCAACAGCAGGAACAGGAACAGCTACAGCGCGCGTGGGCAGCGGCGACGGACCGAGCGGTCCGGGTCGTCACGAGTGCCAAGTTCACGAGCATGCCCACCAGCACACCGGTTCATGCGTCCCGTGTCAACTCATTGTCCGGATTGCGAGATATGTTTCACCTCATCCGGTATCTCTCGCAGGCGAAAGGTTTGTGCAGGCGTGGGAGCGGACATGTGGGGCACCAGTCCGGTGGGTAAACGCCGTTGCGATCCTGTGATCCGAATGTGATCCGGTTCGCTTCTGCGGGCCCTCCGGAACGTGATCAAACTCCGCGGCGTCCTTCGTTGTAGTGGTTTTGCGAGGGATGGAGAGGGTGAGCGAGGGCTCGTCCGGGCGGATGGGCCGGTGGCAAGTGTCACGGTTTTTGCCGATTTGAACACTTTCCGCATAGGCTTGGTTCCGCAGAGTGAATAAGGGGCCCAATAGCAGATCTCGGCTTGACTGCCCCGGATCGGCACACTTGTAATTTCACTCGTGTCGTTCAGCCGAAATCGGTAACGGCAACATCACGGGGACGCACGGACAGACGAGGGGCGCACTATGACCGAGTCGTTTACGGACCTGCTGGTCGAGGACGCGGAAGAGGAACTCGGCTGGCAGGAGCGCGCACTGTGCGCCCAGACCGACCCCGAGTCCTTCTTCCCCGAGAAGGGCGGCTCCACCAGGGAGGCCAAGAAGGTCTGCCTTGCCTGCGAGGTCCGGTCGGAATGCCTGGAGTACGCGCTCGCCAACGACGAACGGTTCGGCATCTGGGGCGGCCTGTCGGAGCGTGAGCGCCGCCGGCTGAAGAAGGCCGCGGTCTGAGCCAGGTGCCCGGCCGGGACCTCACCCGGCCCGGCCGCGCGGCCCCGAGCCGATCCCCGAACAGGCGTGGTGCGTACGGCCCGTCGCAGGTGGTTGTCCACAGGCGGCGGGCCGCTGTGGTTGTCAGCCGTTAGTGTGGGGCCCCGTCCGAGTCGCCTCGGTGTCCCCAGCGGACGCAGGCGTCCACCGCAGTCCAGACGAACCGGGGCCCGTACCTCGATGTCCGTGCACAGCCACTCGGCAGGCCAGTTCGGCGCTGCCGCAGCCGCGTTCAACCCGGGGCACGCAGCGGGGTCCGACCCGAGCGGCGCCCCCGCCCACCCCAGGCATGTCGTCACCGCCGTCCTCGTCTCCCACGACGGCTCCCGCTGGCTGCCCGACGTCCTGTCGGGCCTGCTCGCCCAGGAGCGCCCCGTGCAGAACGCGGTGGCGGCCGACACCGGGAGCGCCGACGACTCCGCCGCCCTGATCGGCGCGGCCCTCGGCGACGAGCGCGTCCTGCACCTCGCCCGCCGCACCGGCTTCGGCCAGGCCGTCGACGAGGCCGTGCGCGGCGCCGGCGTCCTCGGCCCCGAGGAACTGCCGTACCTCAAGCGCCCCAGCGGCTGGGACCCCGTCAGCCGCAGCTGGCGCGACGACGCCTATGACCTGCCCGACCTGCCGCACGGCGACCCCGTGCAGTGGCTGTGGCTGCTGCACGACGACTGCGCCCCCGACCCGGACGCCCTCGCGCAGATGCTGCGCGTCGTCGACGCCGAGTACGAGGCCGGCGCCGAGGTCGCCGTCGTCGGACCCAAGCTGCGCGGCTGGTACGACCGCAGACAGCTCCTCGAAGTCGGCGTCTCCATCGCCCGCTCCGGGCGCCGCTGGACCGGCCTCGACCGCCGCGAGCAGGACCAGGGCCAGCACGACCACGTGCGCCCCGTCCTCTCCGTCTCCACCGCCGGCATGCTCATCCGCCGCGATGTCTACGAACAGCTCGGCGGCTTCGACCGCAAGCTGCCCCTGATGCGCGACGACGTCGACCTGTGCTGGCGCGCCCAGGCCGCCGGGCACCGCGTCCTCGTCGCCCCCGAAGCCGTCGTCCGGCACGCCGAGGCGTCCTCGCGCGAGCGCCGCACCGTCGACTGCGTCGGCCGCACCGCCACCTCCCCGCACAAGGTCGACAAGGCCGGCGCGGTCTACACCCTCCTCGTCAACGCGCCCGCGGCGGCGCTCCCCTGGACCCTGGTCCGGCTCGTCGTCGGCACCGTCCTGCGCACCCTCGCCTACCTCGTCGGCAAGGTGCCCGGGCAGGCGTTCGACGAGATCACCGGGCTTTTCACGACCCTGCTGCGGCCCGGCCGCGTCCTCGCCGCCCGCAAGGAGCGCGGCCGGGGCGCCGTCGACCCGAAGGAACTGCGCCCGCTGTTCCCGCCGCCCGGCGCGACGCTCCGGCTCACCGTCGAGCAGGTCGCAGGCAACCTCTTCCGCGGCTCCGACCCCGAGACCACCACCGCGGGACGGCACGGCGGCGGCGGCCTCGAAGGCCCCGGCGACGACGAGTTCGTACCCGTCGAACGCTTCGCACGCCTCAAACGCCTCGCCCGCAACCCCGCCCCGCTCCTCTTCGCCGCCCTGCTGCTCGTGTCGCTGATCGCGTGCCGCGCCCTGCTCGGCGGCGGCGCCCTCGCGGGCGGCGCGCTGCTGCCCGCGCCCGCCGCCGCGTCCGACCTGTGGGCCCGCTACATCGACGCCTGGCACGCCACCAGCACCGGCGGCACCCAGGCCGCGCCCCCCTACCTCGCGCTGCTGGCGACGCTCGCCACCGTCCTGTTCGGCTCCACGGGCCTCGCCGTCACCGTCCTCCTGGTCGGCTCGGTGCCGCTCGCCGGCATCACCGCCTACTTCGCGTCCCGGCCGCTGGTCACCTCCCGGCTGCTGCGCGCGTGGGCGGCCGTCGCGTACGCCTTCCTGCCCGCGACCACCGGCGCCCTCGCCGGCGGCCGCATCGGCACGGCCGTCCTCGCGGTCCTGCTGCCGCTCATCGCCCGCGCCGCCCTCGCCGCGTCGGGCCTGACGAACGCGCGAGGCGTGCGCGGCAGTTGGCGTGCCACCTGGGCGTTCGCGCTGCTCCTGACCATCACCACCGCGTTCACACCGATCGTGTGGCCGATCGCGGCCGTGCTGTGCGTCGCGCTGCTCGCCGTGCGCCGCACCGACCTCGTCGCGTACGGGCCCCGGGTCCTCGCCGCTCTCGGCACCCCGCTGCTGATGCTCGCCCCGTGGTCCCTCTCGCTGCTGCCCACCGGCTTCTTCACCGAGGCAGGACTGCCCTACGGCAAGGGCAGCGCCTCCGCGCTCGGCCTGCTCGGCGCCTCGCCCGGCGGCCCCGGCACCACCGGCAGCCTGCTGCTCATCGGCATCGTCCTCGCCGCGCTCGCCGCGCTGCTGCGCCAGGAGCGCCGCCTCGCCGTGCTCGCCGCGTGGACCGCCGCCCTCGTCGCGCTCGTCTTCGCCGTCCTCGCCGACAAGTCGGCCTGGGCGGGCCCCGCGACCCTCGTCTACGGGCTCGCGCTGCTCGCCGCCGCCGCGCTCGGCGCCGACGGCGCCCGCTCCCGGGTCGCCGAGCAGAGCTTCGGCTGGCGCCAGCCGGTCGCCGCCCTCATCGCGTTCGCCGCCGCCGCCGGCCCGCTGCTGCTCGCCGCCGGCTGGATGATCGCCGGCGCCGACGGCCCGCTGGAGCGCCGGGACCCGGTCCAGGTCCCCGCGTTCGTCGCCGAGGAGGCCGGCACCCGCGACCAGGCCCGCACCCTCGTCCTCGCCGGCGACACCGGCCGCGTCTCCTACTCCCTGGTGCGCGGCGCGGGCGCCCGCCTCGGCGACGGCGAACTGATCGACGCGGCGGGCCGCAACGCCCGCCTCGACAAGGTCGTCGCCAACCTCGTCGCCGGGTCCGGCGCCGACCAGGCCGACCAGCTCGGCGGTTTCGCCGTCCGCTACGTCCTCGTCCGCGACGGCGCCCCACGCGCGATGAGCCGCGTCCTCGACGCCACCCCCGGCCTGACCCGGCTCAGCCAGCAGGACGGCACCGCGCTGTGGCGCGTGGACCGCCAGGTCGCCCGCGCGGTCGTGCTCCCGAAGGCCGACGCCGGCTCCACCTCCGACGCCGCCCAGGCCGTCGCCGCGGGCCCCGTCGAGATCCACACCCGCGTCCCCGGCGGCCCCCAGGGGCGCGTGCTGCGCCTCGCCGACCAGGCCGCCGACGGCTGGAGCGCCACCCTCGACGGCAAGCCGCTGACCCGCACCACGATCGACGGCTGGGCCCAGGGCTTCGAACTGCCCGCCACGGGCGGCACCCTCGACGTCACCTACGACGCCCCGCTCACCCACACCCTCTGGCTGTGGGCGCAGGGCGCGCTCGCCGTCGTCCTCGTGGTCCTCGCCCTGCCGGGCCGCCGCAAGGACGTCGACGACGACCTGCCGGAGGAGCCCGCTGTCCCCGCCCAGCCCGTCGCGGGCGAGGGCCGCCGCGCCCGCCGCCTGCGCGCCCAGGCCGAGGCGGAGGCGGACCAGGCGGCGGCCGGTACGGAGGCGCCCCCCGCGCCCGATGAGCAGGCCCCGGCCGCCGGCATCCCGCAGCAGCAGTACGGCGAGTGGGAGCACCCCGTGGACGCGGACGCGGGCGCGGGGTACGCCGACGCGTACGCCACGGCCGAGCAGCAGCAGTACCAGCAGGGCGGCTACGGCTACAGCCAGCCGGCCGCCGACCCCTACCAGGGCGGCCAGTACGACCCGTACGCGTACGGCGGCGCCTACGACCCGCAGCAGCAGGCCCCGTACGACCCGCAGCAGGCGTACGACCCGCAGCAGCAGGCCGCGTACGACCAGCAGCAGGGCGGCTACGACCCCGCGTACGACCAGCACGGCCACGGCCACGGCCACGGAAACGGCGCCGGCACCGAGCGCCCCGACGGGAGCCAGCAGTGAACCGCACGACCCTGTCCCTGATCGCCGCCACGACGGTCCTGGCCGCCGTCACCGGCCTCGCCGCCGCGACCACGTCCGACAGCGGCGCCGCCGAGGCGCCCGCCAAGGCCGCCGCCCATCTGCCGGTGGAGCGCTCCGGGCTGCTCTGCCCCGCGCCCAGCCAGTCGGACCTCGCGGAGACCACGTACACCTCGTACACGCCGCCCATGGCCGCCGAGAAGGGCGCCAAGGGCACCGCCTCGCTCAAGGCGGCGGGCGCGGGCGGCTCGTCCAAGTCCAAGGGCAAGCAGGCCAAGGACCCCCTCACGCCCAAGGCGCCCGGCACGCCCGCGACCGGTGACGTCTCCGGCGCCGACGCGCCCGCCCTGATCGGCACCGCCGACGGCGCGCTCGCCCCCGGCTGGACCGTGCAACAGACCACGCGGATCGACGCGGGTGCGGGCCGGGGCCTGCACGGCATCGGCTGCTCGGCCCCGGACACCGACTTCTGGTTCCCGGGCGCGAGCACCGCCGCCGACCGCACCGACTACGTCCACCTCACCAACCCCGACGACGAGGCCGCCGTCGTCGACGTGCAGCTCTACGGGCCCGAGGGCGCCGTGAAGTCGGACGTCGGCGAGGGCATCCAGGTCGGCCCGCACTCCAGCGTGCCCGTGCTGCTGTCGACGCTCACCGACAAGGCGTACCCGAATCTGACGCTGCGGGTGAGCGCGCGCAGCGGCCGGGTCGCCGCCGCCGTCTCCGACGTCGACGACAAGCGCGGCGGCGACTGGCTGGCCCCGGCCGCCGACCCGGCGCCCTCACTGGTGCTGCCGGGCATCCCGAAGGACGCGACGGACGTGCGGCTCGTGGCGTTCGCGCCGGGCCAGGACGACGCGGACCTCAAGGTGCGCCTGGCGACGTCCACCGGCCGGATCGCCCCGGCCGGGCACGACACCCTGCACGTGAAGTCCGGCATGACGGCCACCGCCGACCTCGGCGACGTCACGCGCGGGGACGCCGGTTCGCTGATCCTCACGCCGGCCGAGGGCTCCGCGCCGGTCGTCGCGGCGCTGCGCGTCACCCGGGGCAAGGGCGCGGACCAGGAGACCGCGTTCATCCCGGCGACCCGCGACATCGGCACCCGCGCCACGGCCGCCGACGCCCGCGCCAAGGGCACGACGCTGTCGCTGACCGCGCCGGGTGCCGACGGGACGGTCAAGGTCACCGCGTCGGCGGGCAGCGGGGGCGGCACGCCTGTCACGAAGGAGTACACGGTCAAGGCCGGGACGACGCTCGCCGTCACCCCGCCGGCGCCCTCGGGCCTCAAGGGCTCGTACGCGCTGACCGTGGAGCCGGTCTCGGGCGGGCCGGTGCACGCGTCGCGGATGCTGGCGCAGTCGCAGGACGGCGTGCCCGCGTTCACCATCCAGACGATGCCGGACGACCGGGGCACGGTCTCGGTGCCGGAGGCCGACGAGGACCTGACGGTACTTCAGAAGTAGCTGAGGCGGCGGCCGGCGGGGCGCTCAGTCCTCGTCGTCGTCGCCGTAGCGGGGGTCGACGGTCTCCGGGGTGAGCCCGAGGACCTCGGCGACCTGCTCGACCACCACGTCGTGCACCAGCGCGGCGCGCTCGTCGCGGCCCTTGGTACGGATCTCCACGGGCCGCCGGTAGATCACCACGCGCGCGGGGCGGTCCTCGCGCGCCGGGATCATGCCGCCGAGCGGCACGGTGTCGGCGCCCCACGCCTCGTCCTCGGCGGTCAGGCGGGGCACTTCGAGCACGATGAAATCGACCTCGGCGAGCTGCGGCCAGCGCCGCTCCAGCCGCTCGACCGAGTCCTGCACCATGTCGGCGAACGCCTCGCCGCGGCTCGTCGACAGGGGCACCTGCGGCGGCGCCACGGGTCCGCGCATGCCCCGCCCGTGCCGGTCGCGGCGGCGCGGCGGGCCCGGCTGCCCGAGGGGGCCCGGCGGCTGACTGTCTGGCCTTTCCATCACCGACGCAGCGTAGTCCTCCCGGGCGCCGGGCGAGGCGCCGCCCGCATCGGAACGCCGCATGTCATTTCCTGACCGATCAAGCCAATCTCGGGCTTGAATCCACATCTCTCCGGGACCGTTGATCTCGCGGCAATTGATGTGATTTCAACCGAGTGGTGACCGCTTTCAACAGCGCCGAGGGGCGCACGGCCCCGCTTCCGCCCAGGTCACGGGCGCCCCGTCGCAGGCCGGTGTGCGCCGTCTCACACCGCGACACGGTGGGGTGACCTAGGGGAGAGTCGTCGCGGCCCGCTCAAGAGTGCGGTACCGTCCAACGTCGTGAGCCCTGTACGTCGCTGTTCGCGCACCGCCTGCGGCCGCCCCGCCGTTGCGACGCTGACGTACGTCTACGCCGACTCGACCGCGGTCCTCGGCCCGCTCGCGACCTACGCCGAGCCCCACTGCTACGACCTGTGCGCCGAGCACTCCGAGCGCCTCACCGCGCCGCGCGGCTGGGAAGTGGTCCGGCTCTCCGACGCCACGGGCCCGAGCCGCCCCAGCGGCGACGACCTCGAAGCCCTCGCCAACGCGGTACGGGAAGCGGCCCGCCCCCAGGAGCGCGCCGCCGAAGCGGGCGGCGGCCGGGGAGCGGACCCGCGCGAGGTCGCCCGCCGCGGCCACCTCCGCGTCCTGCGCTCCCCGGACAACTAGGCCGTCCCCTGCGGGCGATGCCCTGGACCCCCTCCTCTGGACCATGCCCTTCGGACCGTGCCGTCCGGACCATGCTGCCCTCCGGGCCTCCATTACGCCGTTCGTACGCTTTGCCCAGGTAGTTTGTGGGGTCCGAGTAGGACTCCAGGAGGGCTGGGCGGCGTGGCTGCTGATCTGTCGACGATCGTGAAGGCGTACGACGTGCGCGGGGTGGTCCCCGACCAGTGGGACGAGGAGCTGGCCGCCCTGTTCGGCGCCGCGTTCGTCCGGGTGACCGGCGCGGACGCCATCGTCGTCGGCCACGACATGCGGCCCTCATCGCCCGGCCTGTCCGCCGCGTTCGCGCGCGGCGCCGCCGCCCTCGGCGCGGACGTCACCGAGATCGGCCTGTGCTCCACGGACCAGCTCTACTACGCCTCCGGCGCGCTCGGCCTGCCCGGCGCCATGTTCACCGCGTCGCACAACCCGGCCCAGTACAACGGCATCAAGATGTGCCGCGCGGGAGCCGCCCCGGTCGGCCAGGACACCGGCCTCGCCGACATCCGCCGGCTCGTCGAGGAGTGGAGCGGGACGGGCGCGCCCGAGCCCGCCGAGGTCCCGGGAACGGTGACGCGGCGCGACACGTTGAAGGACTACGCGGGGTACTTGCGCGGCCTCGTCGACCTGACCTCGGTACGCCCCCTGAAGGTCGTCGTCGACGCGGGCAACGGCATGGGCGGGCACACCGTCCCCACCGTCCTCGCCGACCTGCCGCTCACGCTCGTCCCGATGTACTTCGAGCTGGACGGCACCTTCCCCAACCACGAGGCGAACCCGCTGGACCCGGCGAACCTCGTGGACCTCCAGGCCCGCGTCCGGGCCGAGGGCGCCGACATCGGGCTCGCCTTCGACGGCGACGCCGACCGCTGCTTCGTCGTGGACGAGCACGGCGATCCCGTCTCGCCGTCCGCCGTCACCGCGCTCGTCGCCTCCCGCGAGCTGGCGAAGAACGGCGGCACGGGCACGATCATCCACAACCTCATCACGTCCTGGTCCGTGCCCGAGGTCGTCAAGGAGCACGGCGGCACGCCCGTACGCACCCGGGTCGGCCACTCCTTCATCAAGCAGGAGATGGCCACCACCGGCGCGATCTTCGGCGGCGAGCACTCCGCGCACTACTACTTCCGCGACTTCTGGAACGCGGACACGGGCATGCTCGCCGCCCTCCACGTCCTCGCGGCCCTCGGCGAGCAGGACGGCCCGCTCTCCGCCCTCGTCGCCTCCTACGACCGCTACGCGGGCTCCGGCGAGATCAACTCCACGGTCGCCGACCAGTCCGCGAGCCTCACCGCGCTGAAGTCCGCGTACGCCGGCCGCGAGGACGTCACCCTCGACGAACTCGACGGGCTTACCGTCACCGCCGCCGACTGGTGGTTCAACGTCCGCCCCTCCAACACGGAGCCCCTCCTCCGCCTCAACGTCGAGGCCCGCGACCGCACCACGATGGAACGCGTCCGCGAGGAGGCGCTGACCCTGATCCGGGGCTGACGGTGCCTCTGGCCGGGGGCGGGCGGGGGTGGGGGAGGCGTGCGGTTCCCCGCGCCCCTGAGGTGGCAGCCCCGTCGGGTGGGTTCTTCGTCTGACGGTCGCGTCGTGGCTGGTCGCGCAGTTCCCCGCGCCCCTGAGGGAGCGGGGGCCACCCCCAGCTCCCCTCTCAAGCCCCTCCGGCGCTTGAGGAGCGGGGTTCGGGGCGGAGCCCCGTGGCGTGGAGGTCCGCACCCTCACCCCGACACAACCGGCCCCCAAAAAAACCCCGCCCCCAAAAAAACCAGGCCCACCAATCACCCGCCCCACCCCCCAGGCCCCGGCGGTACGCTGACCGGGTCGGAAAGACACAAACCGCCACCCCGAAGGGAACCCCCATGCCGCTCGAAGCCGGCCTCCTGGAGATCCTCGCCTGCCCGGCCTGCCACGCCCCCCTCGAAGTGGCGGAGACCGAGCTGATCTGCACCGGCAAGGACTGCGGCCTGGCCTACCCGATCCGCGACGACATCCCCGTCCTCCTCGTGGACGAGGCCCGCCGCCCCTGACCCCAGGCCCGCGCCAAGCGCACCGCCCGAGGCCGGCGCCCAGCACAAAGCGCACCGCCCCGCGCCAAGCGCACCGCCCGAGGCCCAGCGCCCGCGCAAAGCCCACCGCCCCGCGCCCAGCGAACCGCCTGCCCAGGCCCAGCGAACCGCCTGTCCAGGCCCAGCGCCCAGCGCCCCGCGAGGAAGGCCCGCCATGTTCGACGAAACGCTCCTGGACGATCCGGACGCGCTGGCCAGGGCGGACCGCCGCGGCCTGCTCCGGGGCGCGGCGGAAGCCGGCGCCCGCGTCCGCACGGCCGCCCGCCACGCCGCGGACGCCGGCATCGCCGAGCTGAAACCCGAGGGCAGGCCCCGCGCCGTCCTCATCGCGGGCCCGGGCACGGCGGGCATCGGCGTCGCGGAGTTCATCGGCCGCCTGGCGGGCGCCGCCAGCCCCGTGATCCGGCTGCGTTCGACCGGCGTCGCCCCCGCCCCCGGCGCCCTGCGCTGGGAACTGCCGGGCTGGGCTGGCTCCGTGGACCTGCTCCTGATCGCCACCCCCGACGGCACCGAACCCAGCCTCTCCCTCCTGGTCGAACAGGCGTACAGGCGCGGCGTCAGCGTCGTCGCCGTCTGCCCCGAGGGCGCCCCGCTGACCGAGGCGGTGGCGGGCGCGCACGGCCTCTTCGTACCGATGGCGACGGCCCCGTACGAGCAGGACGAACCGGCCGCGGCCTCCGCCCCCGGCGCCCTGTGGGCCCTGCTCACCCCGCTGCTGGCGCTGCTCGACCGCACCGGCCTGCTCAGCGCGCCCCCCGAGGACCTGGAGAGGGTCGCCGACCGCCTGGACCGCACCGCCGAACGCTGCGGCCCCGCCACCGCCACCTACGGCAACCCCGCCAAGACCCTCGCCGCCGAACTCGCCGAGGCCCTGCCCCTGATCTGGACCGAGGGCGCCGCCGCGGGCCCCGCGGGCCGCCGGTTCGCGGCCGCCCTCGCCGAACTCGCGGGCCGCCCCGCCCTCGCCGCCGACCTGCCCGAGGCCATGCCCGCGCACGGCGCGCTCCTCGCCGGCGACCTCGCGGCCGGCGCCGACCCGGACGACTTCTTCCGCGACCGCGTCGCCGAGTCCCAGGCCCTGCGCGCCCGCGTCGTCCTGCTCCGCGACCGCCCCGCCGGCGGCCTGAGCGCCGCGCCCGCCGCCCGCGAACTCGCCCTCACCCACGGCACCGCCCTCAGCGAGCTGGAGCCCGAGGAGGGCAGCGACCTGGAGACGCTCGCGGAACTGATCGCCGTCACCGATTTCGCCGCCGTTTACCTGGGCCTCGCCGCGATGGCGTGAGCTGGGCCCCGCCCCCAGGCCCCGCCCCCAGACCCCGCCCCTAGGCCCCGCCCCCAGGGACACCGACCCGGGCCCCGGACCCCCGGGCCCCCGCCCAGGGACCCCGTACGCACGACCGCGCGCCCCCACGCCCCCCCCTCAGCGCAAGACAGACCGGAAGACAGATAGATCCATGGACCGCCTCACCAACACCGTCCGCCCCTACGCCTGGGGCTCCACCACCGCCCTCCCCGCCCTCCTCGGCACCGAGCCGACCGGCGAACCGCAGGCCGAGATGTGGATGGGCGCCCACCCCGGCGCCCCCTCCCGCACCGACCGAGGCCCCCTCGACCAGGTCATCGCCGGCGCCCCTGAGCGGGAGCTGGGGGAGCGGGCCGTGGCCGCGTTCGGCCCCCGCCTGCCGTTCCTGCTCAAGCTGCTCGCCGCCGGCGCCCCCCTCTCCCTCCAGGTCCACCCCGACCGCCGCCAGGCCGAGCAGGGCTACGCCGACGAGGAGGCCCGCGGCGTCCCCCTCGACGCGCCCGAGCGCAACTACAAGGACGCCAACCACAAGCCCGAACTGATCTGCGCGCTCACCGAGTTCGACGGCCTGTGCGGATTCCGCGCCCCCGCCGACGCGGCCCGCCTGCTCGAAGGGCTCGGCGTCGACAGCCTCAAGCCGTACGCGGACGCCCTGCGCGCCCGCCCCGAAGAGGCCGCCCTGCGCGAGGTCCTGACGGCGATCCTGACCGCCGACGGCGACGCGATGTCCCGTACCGTCGCCGACGCGCACGCCGCCGCCGACCGCCTCGGCGGCGAGTACGCGGCCTACGCGGGCATCGCCCACCACTACCCCGGTGACCCCGGTGTCATCGCCGCGATGCTCCTCAACCACGTACGGCTCCAGCCCGGCGAGGCCCTCTACCTCGGCGCCGGTGTCCCGCACGCCTACCTCGACGGGCTCGGCGTCGAGATCATGGCCAACTCGGACAATGTGCTGCGCTGCGGCCTCACCCCCAAACACGTCGACGTGCCCGAACTCCTGCGCATCGTCCGCTTCGAGGCCACCGACCCGGGCGTGCTGCGCCCCGAGGCGGCCACGGACGGCGAGGAGGTCTACGACACGCCGATCGACGAGTTCCGCCTTTCCCGGTTCGTGCTCGCAGAGGCCGCCGCCCCCCGCGACCTGAGCCTCGACCGCCCGCAGATCCTGCTCTGCACGGCGGGTTCCGTCCGGGCCGGTGACCTCACGCTCGCGCCCGGAGAGTCCGCGTTCGTCCCGGCGGGCGAAAAGGCCGAAGTGTCTGGGGACGGCACGCTTTTCCGGGCGACCGTCGTGGCCTGACCGCCGCCTCGTACGTCCCGTGCTGCAACAATGACCCACCGCTGCACGGGACGTACGGACGTCGTCACGCCACGAAGGGACACCGGGAACAACATGAGTGCTTCAGGCGGAGCCAAAGCCATCATCGCGGCGCTCGCCGCCAACCTCGCCATCGCGGTGGCGAAGTTCGTGGCGTTCCTCTTCAGCGGCTCCTCGTCGATGCTCGCCGAGGCCGTCCACTCGCTCGCCGACTCCGGCAACCAGTTCCTGCTCCTGGTCGGCGGCAAGAAGGCCCAGCGCGAGGCCACCCCGCAACACCCCTTCGGCTACGGCCGCGAGCGCTACATCTACGCCTTCCTCGTCTCCATCGTCCTCTTCTCCGTCGGCGGCATGTTCGCCGTCTACGAGGGCTACGAGAAGATCAAGAACCCGCACGACCTCGAACACTGGTACTGGCCGGTTGGCGTCCTCGTCTTCGCGATCCTCGCCGAGGGCTTCTCCTTCCGCACCGCCATCAAGGAATCGAACGCGCTGCGCGGCAAGCTGAGCTGGGGTCAGTTCATCAAGCGCGCCAAGGCGCCCGAGCTGCCCGTCGTGCTCCTGGAGGACTTCGGCGCGCTCATCGGTCTCGTCCTCGCCCTGCTCGGCGTCGGCCTCACCCTCGCCACCGGCGACGCCGTCTGGGACGGCATCGGCACCCTCTGCATCGGCCTGCTGCTGATCGCCATCGCGCTCGTCCTCGCCGCCGAGACGAAGTCGCTGCTGCTCGGCGAGGCCGCCGGCGTCGACGAGGTCAAGAAGATCGAGGAGGCGGTCGTCGACGGCGACACCGTCACCGGCCTCATCCACATGCGCACCCTGCACCTGGGCCCCGAGGAACTCCTCGTCGCCGCGAAGATCGCCGTCCAGCACGACGACACCGCCGCCGAGGTCGCCCGCGCCATCGACGCCGCCGAGGCCCGCATCCGTACGGCGGTGCCCATCGCGCGCGTCATCTACCTGGAGCCCGACATCTACAGCGAGACCGAAGACGCCAAGGGCCCCGACCCCGAAGCCACCCCCGGCGGCCCGACCCCCCACCCGACCCCGGGCCACTGACCCCCTCCCCGCCCCGAGCCCCCGCCGCACCCGACGGGGGCTCACCCGTGCACGGGCTCCGCGCACGCAGTGCGCACCGAAGGGGCGCGGGGACCTGCGCGACCAGCCCCCACCGGCCCGCAGGCGACACGTTCACCTGCGTACGGGCTTTGTGAGCACCTGCGTTCACCCGCGTACGGCCTTTCCGACCACCGGCGTACGGGCTTACCGCTCACCGGCGTGCGGGCCGCCTTCCGCCCACCCGTGTACGGCCCTGCCGGCTCACCCCGCGTGCGGGCGCCCGCCGCCTAACTCGCGTACAGGCCACCGGAGGTGACGGCGCCCCCGAACACGAGCGCCGCCCGCTCACTCCACCTCCGTCACTCCACCCCCGTCACTCCACCCCCATCACTCCACCTCGGCGAGGACCTCCAGCACCTGCGGGGTCCCGGGCGCCGCCGCGAGCCGCTCGCGGAACCCGGTGTCCATCAGCTTCCGCGACAGCAGCGCCAGGATCCGCAGATGCTCGTCACCGGCCGCCGCCTCCGGCACCGCGATCATGAACATGAGCTTCGCCTTCGTCCCGTCGAGCGAGCCCCATTCGACCCCCTCGGCGGACCGGGCGAACGCCACGACCGGAGCCGTCACCGCGTCCGTCTTGGCATGCGGGATGGCGATCTCCTCGCCGAGCCCGGTCGTCCCCTGCTCCTCCCGCCGCAGTGCGGTCCGCACCAGCTCGTCCAGATCGACGACCCGGCCGCTACGGTCGAGCAGCGCGGCCAGCTCCCGGATAGCCGCCTCCTTCTCCCGCGAGGCGAGGGCGACCTCGACGGTGTCCCCGGTCAGGTACCCGGACAACACGCCCCCGGAGCGAGCCGAGACCCCGCCCGCCTCCGACACCCGGCCCGACTCCGACGCCCCGCCCGCCTCGGACACCCCGCCCGCCTCGGACGTCCCGGCGCTGCCCGCCGCCGCCCCGGCGCCACCGACACCCGCCAAGGCAGGCACCGGCGCCCCCGGCGTCGCCGCCCCCGGCCCCACCCCGCGCCGCTTGCGCTCGGCGAGGTCGACGAGGGTGACCGTCGTCAACGCCGTCACCACCGTGCCGATCGCCACCGCCACGAAGAACATCGGTACGCCCCCGACCGCCCCCAGCAACGCCACGATCGGCCCGCCGTGCGGCACCGCGTCCTTCACGCCGGCCATGCCCGCCACGGCACCGGCGACCGCGCCGCCCAGCATGTTCGCCGGGATCACCTGCGCGGGCCGCGCCGCCGCGAACGGGATCGCGCCCTCCGAGATCCCGAAGCACCCCATGAACAGCGCCGCGAGCCCGGTCTCCCGCTCCTGCTCCCCGTACAGCCGCTTACGGATCAGCGTGGCGAGCCCCTGCCCCAGCGGCATCACCGGGATCGCCGCCGCGCACATGCCCATCACCGTCTGGTTGCCGGTGGCGATGAGACCCCCAACTCTCCCCTTTGCCCCCACCCCCGCACCCGCCCGGCACGGGGACGGGGTGGGTCCGGCTGAGCCGATCGGTGTAGATTCGTCACGAGCCAGACGTCGCTGCTGATGGCGGTCGGGCGCCCCGCACGCCGGGTCGTCCGAGGGAGAGAGGGCCTCCGACGGACTGCGCCGCGTGTGCCCGGGGACTCCTGTGTCCACGGACACCGCAGGTCAGCCATGCGCGCACCCCAGAGCGGGTAGGCGCGCGCCAGCCCACCTCGACCGACCGCAAACTGCACCGAGGAGCAGCTCACTTATGACTTCTGTCGCCAACCGACAGGGCCAGGACTTCAAGGTCGCCGATCTCTCGCTCGCCGAGTTCGGCCGCAAGGAGATCACCCTCGCCGAGCACGAGATGCCCGGCCTGATGGCGATCCGCAAGGAGTACGCCGAGGCCCAGCCGCTCGCCGGCGCCCGCGTCACCGGCTCCCTCCACATGACGGTCCAGACGGCCGTCCTCATCGAGACCCTGGTCGCCCTGGGCGCCGAGGTCCGCTGGGCGTCCTGCAACATCTTCTCCACCCAGGACCACGCGGCCGCCGCCATCGCCGTCGGCCCGAACGGCACGCCGGACAACCCCCAGGGCGTCCCCGTCTTCGCCTGGAAGGGCGAGACGCTGGAGGAGTACTGGTGGTGCACGGAGCAGGCCCTGACCTGGCCGAACTCGCCCACCGGCGGCCCGAACATGATCCTCGACGACGGCGGCGACGCCACCCTCCTCGTCCACAAGGGCGTCGAGTACGAGAAGGACGGCAAGGTCCCCTCGGTCGACACCGCCGAGTCCGACGAGCACCGCGTCATCCTGCAGCTCCTCAACGACACGATCTCCGAGGGCTCCCAGAAGTGGACGAAGCTCGCCTCCGAGATCCGCGGCGTCACCGAGGAGACGACGACGGGTGTCCACC
Source organism: Streptomyces sp. NPDC107550 (assembly GCF_055639095.1). NCBI lineage: Bacteria > Bacillati > Actinomycetota > Actinomycetes > Kitasatosporales > Streptomycetaceae > Streptomyces > Streptomyces sp. NPDC107550. The sequence continues at coordinate 4,276 of NZ_JBVKBC010000009.1, read as the reverse complement.
GCCTGTACGAGATGCAGCGTGACGGCTCCCTTCTCTTCCCCGCGATCAACGTGAACGACGCGGTGACGAAGTCGAAGTTCGACAACAAGTACGGCTGCCGGCACTCGTTGATCGACGGCATCAACCGCGCCACCGACGTCCTCATCGGCGGCAAGACCGCGGTCGTCTGCGGCTACGGCGACGTGGGCAAGGGCTGCGCCGAGTCCCTGCGCGGCCAGGGCGCCCGCGTCATCGTCACCGAGGTCGACCCGATCTGCGCGCTCCAGGCAGCGATGGACGGCTACCAGGTCACCACGCTCGACGAGGTCGTGGACAAGGCGGACATCTTCGTCACGACCACGGGCAACAAGGACATCATCATGGCCGCGGACATGGCCAAGATGAAGCACCAGGCCATCGTCGGGAACATCGGCCACTTCGACAACGAGATCGACATGGCCGGCCTGGCGAAGATCCCCGGCATCGTCAAGGACGAGGTCAAGCCGCAGGTCCACACCTGGACGTTCCCCGACGGCAAGGTCATCATCGTGCTGTCGGAGGGCCGCCTGCTGAACCTGGGCAACGCGACCGGCCACCCGTCCTTCGTGATGTCCAACTCGTTCGCGGACCAGACGCTGGCCCAGATCGAGCTGTTCACCAAGCAGGCCGAGTACCCGATCGGCGTCTACACGCTGCCCAAGCACCTGGACGAGAAGGTCGCCCGCCTCCACCTGGACTCGCTGGGTGTGAAGCTGACGACCCTGCGTCCGGAGCAGGCGTCGTACATCGGTGTCCCGGTCGAGGGCCCGTACAAGCCGGACCACTACCGCTACTGAGCACCGGCGCACGCGGCCGGCGGCCCGACCCGCCGGCCCGCAGCGTCCCCGTTCACCGGACAGGCCCCCGCACCCCCGTGCCGGGGGCCTGTCCCGTGTCCGGCCCACCGCTGGCTACGGTGGACTCGTCCTTCGACGCCCGCCCGCACCGCACGCGGTCACGTGCCCGCGCCCGGCGGCGGCCGTCCTCAGGCCAGACAGAGGACCCCACGAACCCCATGCCCCGCGGCCGCTATTCGCTCCACGATCCGCACGATCACACCCCCCTCGGTGAGGAACACTTCCACTGCGCGCCGGGCCCCTCCGGCTGGCGCTATGTCGCCCAACGGACCACCCCCTCCGGCGATCACGCCGGCTCGATCGATCTCGCCCTCGACGAGCTCGGCCGCCCCATCCGCCTCGAACTGCACGCGGCCGGCTGGCAGGTCAGAGGTGCCGCCCTGGACGGCGTCACCTGGGTGCGCACCGATCCGACCGGCGCCCACGCCACCGAAGGAAACGCTCCCGCGCACGCGTTCACGGGCACGTCTCCCGCGTTCCTCGTCGCCACCGTGCGTCTGCTCGGCCTCACCCCCGCTTCCCCCTCGACCCGTGTCCGCCTTCTCGCCCTGACCGATCCCGTGCTGGCGCCACGCACCCTGGACCAGTCCTGGTCGTTGCTGAACAGCGAAGCACACGCCACTGACAACGGACCCCTGATCGTGGACGCGTACCAGGTCACAGCCCTGGACACGGGGGAGCAGCACGCCGTCCACATCAGCGGAGACGTGGTTCTCGCGGCCCCCGGCATCGAGCTGGAGGACCTGGAGACCCCGCCCTCCACATTCCGCTGACCCCCCGCTGCCGCCGCCCGCAGCGTCGCGCCGAAGCGCAGGCTCAGGCGGGCGGCGCGAACCCGGTGGAGGCCGGCGGCTCCTGCGGCGGCGCGGGAGCCGCGGGAGCTGCCGGAGTCGCGGGTGACCCCGCCGGAGCCCCCGGGGCGCCGCACGGCCCGTGCGAGGGCGCGGCGGCAGAGGGCGCCGGGTAGGGCGAAGGTGCCTGGTAGGGGGAGGGCGCCTGGTAGGGGGAGGGCCCCGGGTAGGGGGACCCGGCGTAGGGACCACTCCCGTACGCCCCAGCCCCGTAGCCCCCGTACGCCCCACCGGCCCCGCCCGGCGCCGGCGCCGACGGCCCGCCCGCGCCGAAGTTCCGCTGGAGTTCCCGGGACTGGCGTTCCTGCACGATCGCCGAGAGGAACACGGCGGGCGGCACATCGGCCGGCAGCGGTGCCCCGGTGTGCGCGGCGACGTCCTGCGCGAGCCGCACCGCGACGCCCCAGCCGACCTGCGGGTCCAACTGCCCCATCCGCGTCAGGTACTGGCGCACCGCGAGCCACAGCCCCTCCGGCACCGCCGAGAGGTCCAGTTCCGAGAACCGCCCGACCAGCCAGGGAGGCGGAGGCGGCACGGCGGACGACTTCCCGGCCGGCACTCTCTCCCGTACGACGAGGGTCCCCGCGAAGACGTCCCCGACGCGCCGCCCGCGCGCCGACACCAGCGACGCGATGCAGGCGACGACGCCGAACGTCATGAGGATCTCCACGACGCCGACCGCGCCGCGCACCAGCGCGTGCCGGAACCGGATCGGCCCGCCGTCGTCGCGTACGACGCGCAGCCCGCACGCCAGCTTCCCGAGCGAGCGTCCGTGACTCAGCGTCTCCACGGCGATCGGCACCCCGACCAGCACCAGCAGGAACGTCGCCACGCTCAGCGAGGCCGCGGCAGCGTCGTCCAGCGACGAGGTGGCGGCCACGATCGCCACCGTCACACCGATGTACAGCGCGAACGCCACCGCCAGGTCGATCAGCACGGCCAGCGCACGGCTCGGCAGCTTCGCGGGCCGCAGCTCCAACGCCACGGCCTCGCCCGTCACCAGATCACTCACACCGGCCACCCACCCTTCACGACCTGCCCCAGGAACGGCCAGTCTGCCAAGCTGAGGGCACATCGCGCCGCACAGGTGCCGGAAAAGCGAGGAGCAGCAGACCCGATGGACCTCGATGTCTTCGTGTCCGCCCACCGGGCAGAGTGGGACCGCCTGGACGCTCTGCTGCGCCGCCGCCGCCGACTGACCGGCGCCGAGGCCGACGAACTGGTGACCCTGTACCAGCGCACGGCCACCCATCTCTCGCAGATCCGCTCCAGCGCCCCGGACCCGCGCGTGGTCGGCCGGCTCACGCAACTCGTGGCACGCGCGCGTAGTGCGGTGACAGGAACGCGTCGCGCCTCTTGGCGGGACGTCACGCACTTCCTGACGCGCGGCTTCCCCGCGGCCGTCTACAGGGCACGCCACTGGTGGGTCCCCACCGCGCTCATATCGACGGTCATAGCCGCGCTCATCGGCTGGTGGATAGGCACGCACCCCGAGGTGCAGGCGTCGATCGCGGCCCCCTCGGAACTGCGCGAGATGACGCGCCCCGGCGGCCAGTACGAGACGTACTACTCCAGTCATCCGGCCGCGTCGTTCGCCGCACAGGTGTGGACGAACAACGCGCAGGCAGCCGCCATGTGCCTGGTCCTCGGCGTCTTCCTCGGCCTGCCCGTTCTGTGGATCCTGTTCCAGAACATGCTCAACGTGGGCGTCGGCATCGGCCTGATGTCCTCCGCCGGCCGCCTCGACACCTTCCTCGGCCTGATCCTTCCGCACGGCCTGCTCGAACTGACCGCGGTCTTCGTGGCCGCCGGTACGGGACTGCGGCTCGGCTGGACAGTCATCGACCCGGGCCCGCGCACGCGCCGGAGCGCACTGGCGGAAGAGGGCCGGGCGGCGATCGGCATGGCGATAGGCCTGGCCCTCGTCCTGTTCGTCTCCGGAGCCATCGAAGGCTTCGTCACCCCGTCCGGCCTCCCCACGTGGGCCCGCATCACCATCGGCGTCCTCGCGGAACTCGCGTTCCTAGCGTACGTGTATGTACTCGGCGGACGTGCCGTACGCGACGGCGAGACGGGTGACCTGGGCGCGACGGAGCGCAGCGCGTCCGTGCCGACCGCGGCCTGAGGCCCCAGATGTGCAAGCGGCGCCCGTGAGCTGCTAGTCTCCTCTTCGCCCCGGAAAGACCGTTGACACGGCCGGACTGGGGAGGTAGATTCGAACAGTTGCCCCGAACTCGACAGGGTCGGCAGCAACCGCTAGCATCTAGCTCGCTTCACCGAAATAACATTTCTCGGAGAAGCCCCCTCTGATGAATCAGAAATGACCGCCGGTCAGACCGGCCGAAAACCTCTGATAAAGTCGGATCAGCCGAAAGGCAAAGGCCCTCCAACGGCCACCGGAAATGAAAACCGAACCGGAAACGGAACGGAAAACGGATCTGGTAAGGTTGGAAACGCAAGACCGAAGGGAAGCGCCCGGAGGAAAGCCCGAGAGGGTGAGTACAAAGGAAGCGTCCGTTCCTTGAGAACTCAACAGCGTGCCAAAAGTCA